>NZ_BALG01000583.1 GCF_000315235.1 Paenibacillus popilliae ATCC 14706
ATCCTTGTAGGACACGTAGCGCGTCGAATTGCGGATTTGGTGAATGATGCATTTCTGAATCTCCGTCTTCGGGTAGCAAGCCGTGATCGCTTGGGAGAAGCCGGTGAGGTTATCTACACAAGTGATCAGGATATCTTGGACGCCGCGGTTCTTCAGATCGTTGAGCACGCTCAGCCAGAACTTGGCGGATTCGTTCTCTCCGATCCACATGCCAAGGACGTCTTTATTGCCGTCCAGATCGATGCCGATGACCATATAAGCCGCTTTGTTCACGATGGCGCCGTCCTGCTTCACTTTGAAGTGGATTGCATCCAGGAACACGACAGCGTAAACGGTTTGCAACGGG
>NZ_BALG01000582.1 GCF_000315235.1 Paenibacillus popilliae ATCC 14706
TAGTCGTTGTTTGGCTTGGTTAGTTTCTGTTTTCTGCGTGGACGCCAGCGTTGTTCCTTGTTCCGGATGAATGGCCTGCCACAGGCTTTGATAAGAGAGCCCTTGTCGGTTTTTAAGGACTTGAATCAGTTGTTTCGTTTTCGCTTCGGCACGCCGCTCTCCCGCTTCACGCTCCTCTCCCTCTTCTGACCAGCTTGCCCACAGATCAAGTAGTAAAACTTCTCCGTCAAGCCTTTGTTGTTCTACACGATCGCGAGCAC
This sequence comes from Paenibacillus popilliae ATCC 14706, assembly GCF_000315235.1. Classification (GTDB taxonomy): domain Bacteria; phylum Bacillota; class Bacilli; order Paenibacillales; family Paenibacillaceae; genus Paenibacillus_B; species Paenibacillus_B popilliae. The sequence continues at coordinate 261 of NZ_BALG01000582.1, forward strand.
T
>NZ_BALG01000581.1 GCF_000315235.1 Paenibacillus popilliae ATCC 14706
ATGCCGCGGCAAATCGGACCCGACATGTCGGTATTTCCGTCGGAAGGGCACCTTGCTTCTTGGGGAGGGAATAACGAAAGCGCCGGTAAAAAAAGTATGCGAATCCGTAAGGGGAATAAAGGATTAAAGTCCGTGCGATGTCAGGCTGCTTGGGCTGCTGCCAAAACAAAAAACACGCGGCTATCCGCCTTTTATTAC
>NZ_BALG01000580.1 GCF_000315235.1 Paenibacillus popilliae ATCC 14706
ACGCAGCCGCTCCATGATCTGCTCAGGAGACCAGGTGGCCTGAAGCTTCTCTTCGATGACCATGGCCAGCTCCGGCGTCCACTTTCCTGCGGGAGTGGACGCCTGACGACGCTGGACATAGCTCTCCTGAGATGGCCCCGCACGGTAAGTCTCTTGGGCTGCGTTTCGGCGCAGTTCCCGGCTAATGGTGGCATG
>NZ_BALG01000579.1 GCF_000315235.1 Paenibacillus popilliae ATCC 14706
GATGGTACAGGTTTTGATCTTTCCTTGGAGCTGACGATGCAGCTTAACCTTGACGTCACCAATTTTCGATAGGCGAACTTTATTGCCAATGATGCTATATCCGCCTTGCGGATAGGTGAAAGAATCATATCGTTGTTCCGGTTTAAACCGAGGGAATCCGGGGGTTTCCCCTTGCTTTACTCGTCGAAAGAAGGCTTGAAAAGCCTTGTCTAACCGTTTAGCCACATCTTGAAGGACTTGAGAAT
>NZ_BALG01000578.1 GCF_000315235.1 Paenibacillus popilliae ATCC 14706
TTATCAAAGCCTGTGGCAGGCCATTCATCCGGAACAAGGAACAACGCTGGCGTCCACGCAGAAAACAGAAACTAACCAAGCCAAACAACGACTATACACGACCGTGGAGCAAGCTTCCCACTCTGCAAGTATGGCTGTTGATCTGGGAAAACAGATGAAAATGATTGTGGATGGGGTGCAAGGGGAGCATGCCAAAAAAATAGCCAAGGAACCTACCTTTGCCAAATTTTTCACCGAGCTTGGAAACCATTTATCCGAATCGTTCC
>NZ_BALG01000577.1 GCF_000315235.1 Paenibacillus popilliae ATCC 14706
GGCTCACTTCAGCGCTACGACCAACTCATGGGGGTGAGCTAGAATGAGAGCGGATCTCGCGGATCTATGCCGGCAGCTTCGGTTAGCGCATGTGGTGGAGTATGTGGCACTTCAACAGGACGAGCAGATGAGCGGATGGGTGGAACAACTTTTGATGGCCGAGCTTGAAGGCCGGCGCCGCGCCAAATTGGGGAAGCTCGTCCAACAGGCTGGTTTCCCCCATATTAAGACATTTGAAGGATATGTCTATGACCATATTTCGTTTCCAAGCGGAAGCAGTCCGGACATGCTTCGAAAGTTGGAGTGGCTGGAGCGCAAAGAGAATTTGCTGTTGATGG
>NZ_BALG01000576.1 GCF_000315235.1 Paenibacillus popilliae ATCC 14706
AATTGATATAAAATGGAGCTACTGTTAACAAGAACGAACTGTGTAGGGAAGGAATTTGAAATATAGTTTATTGATCAGTAACTCGTGATACCGCATACTCCGTTTCCTCTATATATAAATTCAATTATAAACGCAAAGAACCCGAGATCAGAACACTTTTTTCTGTGTCCTCTCTCGGGTCATAGTTCATGTCCCTTTCGTTACCTCAATTCATATTTCATGCATTGGTCAAAGATTTTTTGAAATTTTTTTACAATCTCAATGTTCATCCGCTCATCCTTTTCCATAACCATCCTCATTATGAGATGGCTACTGCGTTCATGGAACGTATCGTTGACTTTGGAATACCACGATGCGCTTTCCACCATAT
>NZ_BALG01000575.1 GCF_000315235.1 Paenibacillus popilliae ATCC 14706
CAGCAAATACAAGCCATCCGTGAAGGCCAAAAACAAGTGAATGCAACCAAGAACAGAATAGCCGAGATTGCAGCCCGCTATGATCAGCAAATGACTGTATTAGAGCAGAAGCAAGCACAACATCAAGCTCAACAGAAAACCCTTCAAAACAAGCAACAAGAGCTGCTGCAAGTGGAAAAAAAAGCGGCACAAGCAGATGGCCAAGCGAAGCAACAACGAATAGAATTATATAAACGTATCATACAAACCACTACAAATGCATTACACAGCATGATGCAAGACGTGGAATCAAGCATGGCATTGATT
>NZ_BALG01000574.1 GCF_000315235.1 Paenibacillus popilliae ATCC 14706
CTTCTTCTCTCCGAAACAGCCGCTGAGCAAGCTTACAATAGTTAGCAGCATACAGGCCATTTTCCACTTTGTCTTCATCTCGATCTCTCCCACCTATCTATCGCTTTTAGTAATTTTTTTGTACCTTCTCTTGTTTTAAATTTCTTATTTGCCCCTTAGATTCGTTTTGGGCGGATGCCATTTGCTCCGGATGAACCCCCTTCTGCTTGTCAATGCCAAAACACCTCCAAGAGCGTCTCCATCTTTTACAATCAGGAGCATTCTCTTGGAGGCGTTTTCATTTAGGGAGTTCCGCTTCTCTTTCACATGTCGTCTTATTCTATTTCACATGAAGCTTCCTTGCCTCTTCCATCCAATCTTGCTTGAACTCATCATTACAACCAACGGGAGTATTTTATAAGTCTAT
>NZ_BALG01000573.1 GCF_000315235.1 Paenibacillus popilliae ATCC 14706
AAGAAAAGGACGTCAACTACTGGGTACACAAGATCAAACAACAAGGGTACAAAGTGGAGCTTCAAGAGTTGGGAGATGTTGGATAAACCCTAAAATACCATATATTAGTTAATCAATTTGTAGGGGGTGTTTTTTTGTGCCATTTTACAGAACCCTTCTATTTCAGGGTAAAGAACTACATCCTGCTACTTCGTGCAAGGTGTCATTTTCGTACAAAA
>NZ_BALG01000572.1 GCF_000315235.1 Paenibacillus popilliae ATCC 14706
ATCAGCATGACCGGAGTCAACGGCACATAGCGTTCCCTGCGGGTGCCAGGTTCAATGACCTTGCGGAACAAAGCCGTATTTCGCTTGGCCTTGGTAACCCAGTCAAAGTGGAGTGGTCATAAAGCCAACGGAGAAATGGAATCCGTTTGGCAAAAGGATGGGCGCTATGGGTATCGTCGAGATTAACGACATCTCCATGGG
>NZ_BALG01000571.1 GCF_000315235.1 Paenibacillus popilliae ATCC 14706
CCATACTTGGTACCATTAATCAAGAGGTTATTTCAGTTTTTTTCCAAAAGAAAAAGCACCGCGAAGGGTGCTTTATAAATTATTTTCGGACTAAGTATATTTTGTAACGACGGATTGTCAAGCCAAGTGCGACAGTTCTTCTGAGAAGGATTCGTGAGCAGTCTTCCAGCCCAAACATTTTCGTGGTCGTTGATTGATCAGG
>NZ_BALG01000570.1 GCF_000315235.1 Paenibacillus popilliae ATCC 14706
GATTTGCAGACGATATGCTGATTACAGTAAGCGGGCATTCCAGTAAGCGTGGGTGGGCGGAACTGGCGTTGAAGCGATTGCGCGAACATTTGGAGCCACTGGGCGTGGAACTCAACCTAGAAAAGACTCAAACGGTTAACGCCCGGAGAGGTGAGGCATTCGCTTTTCTAGGATTCGACCTGCGAAGAGTTCGGAATCGAAGTAATACCGGGTACTTCATCCTTATGACACCGAGGAAGAAGGCCTGTATATCCGTGAAAGCACGCATTCGCGAAGTCATCCATAATGGTGGAGCGAAATCGGCCAAAGAAATCGTACAGCAAATCAATGCGATTTTGGCAGGATGGGTGAACTACTTTCGGGTAGGGAA
>NZ_BALG01000569.1 GCF_000315235.1 Paenibacillus popilliae ATCC 14706
GAATCGTTTTGCCTCCGTTTGGTCAAATTCTCGGTTCAAGGTGTTGGCTGTAGCCTCCTCATTGCATGTGGCTTTATGCGGCTTATACTGCGCCACGGTATACGTCGAAACCAACCCTTGCTCTTTCATGATTCGACCGATTCGGCGTCTAGACACGACTATCCCGCGTTCATGGAGCTTGACTTTGATCTTTCGAGTGCCATAGGCTTTTCGATTCTTGTGGAAGATGTCCACAATGGCTTCGGTGACGTCATCTTCCTTGGCTGCTTCTTTGGCTTCATAATAGAACGT
>NZ_BALG01000568.1 GCF_000315235.1 Paenibacillus popilliae ATCC 14706
ACGGAACTACCGCCTACTGGCCGTTTTTTCTTAAACCGGCAGAGTCGTTTCAAATTTTGGACAATGGCTGTCCACGTGGCCTGCTCCTGCATGCGCTCCAATCCTCGGCTATGGGCTCGGTTCATTCCGTGAACGTTCTTCGCCTCTGCAAAGACGTGTTCACAGCGAACTCGCATTTTCTGCACGTGACGGTATC
>NZ_BALG01000567.1 GCF_000315235.1 Paenibacillus popilliae ATCC 14706
TACCGCCATAAAGACATTTTTTATGCCTTCCCACAAGCTGCCGAACCAAGAAATGACAGTCGACCACGCTGATTTTATACCGTTGACTGCCTCGCCGAAGATATTGCCAAACCACTCGCCAACTACCGAAAATACCGTTTTAATGTCATCCCATACTCCGGCAAGCCAAGAAACTACAACACCAAAAGCGGTTTTAATAGCCTCAAATGCTTGTCCATAAATATAGGCGTAAAAAGATACTACCGCCATAAAGACATTTTTTATGC
>NZ_BALG01000566.1 GCF_000315235.1 Paenibacillus popilliae ATCC 14706
GTAGCTCTGGTTCTGCGGCTTGGACTTTGAATCTGTTCAGCGCCCGGATTCCTCCGCTCTTCGTTTACCGGATCGAACAACGCTTGTGAAGACGCGTAAGCTTTGGCGCGAGCATGGCATTTTTGAAAAATTGATGAAGTACGTCGTGGATCAGTGCATAGCCGCGGGTCTTGTCAACACGAACGTCGATGC
>NZ_BALG01000565.1 GCF_000315235.1 Paenibacillus popilliae ATCC 14706
TTTCCACGGATGTTCATTGGCGGGTTTGCGCTGGGGCGCAGAACTCGTCTTTTTCTTTTGCTGGGACTTCATTCTTTCTGTTTTCTTTAGCAGATGTGCCTGTTGGCGATGCCAGATGAATACCTGCCCTGTAAGTGTCTGACGAACCTCAACGACCGTCTTCGCATCCAAACGCTGCGGTAACGATTCTTCAAGCGTGTAAATCACGCCGCCGTAAGAGAGTGTATTGCCCTGCCCTAATATTCTGAACTCACGGATGGTAAAAACATGATCGAGATTAACGTCGTTACGCAGAGGCATATAGGCTGTCTCGTCCGAACGAGGTGCCACAGCGAATTGGATATTATGGTTTTGAATGAGACGTGGCAATACTTCGTTTGCGGCTTCCATTGTGGTAATACCAAGCAGCCGAAGTTCAATAACCAGACGATCCTGAAGGGTCAGCCAAAGGCGTTCAATACGGCCTTTGGCTTGAGGCGTGACGGCCTTAATATGCTCGATGTTCAAGTCGGCCAT
>NZ_BALG01000564.1 GCF_000315235.1 Paenibacillus popilliae ATCC 14706
GGTTGGCGACGGTGTCAAGCCAGTGACGCACTTGGCGATTGAGATCCTGCAGTCCGGTGAAGGAACGTACGCGTGGCCAGAAGTTCTTTCGAACATAGCCAACACCGTTCTCTACTTTCCCTTTGGTTTGCGGTCGGTATGGTTTGCAGCGGCGCAGCACGAAACCGTAATGGTGAGCAAACCGCTGGAACTGCTCGTTCCAGAGCGTCTCGCCGTTCTCGTCCTGCCCGTTTACGACCGTTTTCATATTGTCGTAGAGACAGTTCCTGGTCATGCCTCCGAAGTACTCGAAGGCTCTCGTGTGACA
>NZ_BALG01000563.1 GCF_000315235.1 Paenibacillus popilliae ATCC 14706
TTATATAGCAAACGGCAACGTTCGAGAATGAAATCGATTTTTTCGCGCTGCTCTTTGTTTGGATAGAGACGATATTTGAAAGCTACCAACATGAGATTCACCTACCGTTCTTTTTGATTCTCGATATACTGTTTCACCGTTTCCAGTGATACGCTTCCAACTGTGGCTACGAAGTAGGCGTTTGTCCAAAGAGAAGGCAATCGCGTGGTCA
>NZ_BALG01000562.1 GCF_000315235.1 Paenibacillus popilliae ATCC 14706
GTCGTTCGCCACGTCCTTCGTCGGCTCCTGGCGCCTAGGCATCCTCCGTGTGCTCTTACTAGCTTAACCTAGCTAGGTGGTCAAAAAGTTTCCTTCTACTTCACCTTCTCGGTGCTGAAAAGCAAACTTTTTAACTCCTATTTAAAATTAAAGGATGATTCTAAGCTTTACTTTCGCGATTCAGTTTTCAAGGTACAA
>NZ_BALG01000561.1 GCF_000315235.1 Paenibacillus popilliae ATCC 14706
TTCTCGGTGCTGAAAAGCAAACTTTTTAACTCCTATTTAAAATTAAAGGATGATTCTAAGCTTTACTTTCGCGATTCAGTTTTCAAGGTACAATGATTTTTCCGCTGCCGTTCTTCTTGCGAAGCAACAGGAAAATATCAACCATTTGAAAGAACATCGCTGCTCTCTCAAAACTGACAACGAGTGATGTTTGTGTATGGAAGCTTATGCTTCCAGTATGTCTCCGTCGCAGGAGACGTATTCCTTAGAAAGGAGGTGATC
>NZ_BALG01000560.1 GCF_000315235.1 Paenibacillus popilliae ATCC 14706
CAGCCCATCAATGGATTTGCGCATGTCTGTTGCGCCGCAAGCCAGATAAACAGGTGAAGCGATGAAATTCAGCATAACGGCGTAAGGGCGGCAACTACATCACGAAGCAGTCCGGGTTCAAAACCGGGACGAACGTCGATCCGGGCAACGCCGACTTGGATCTGAAGGGACTCGGTTGCTTCGATTTGGCCAGCGACAGTGATCGGACGGAAGGTA
>NZ_BALG01000559.1 GCF_000315235.1 Paenibacillus popilliae ATCC 14706
CACATGCGCTAACCGAAGCTGCCGGCATAGATCCGCGAGATCCGCTCTCATTCTAGCTCACCCCCATGAGTTGGTCGTAGCGCTGAAGTGAGCCACTGTTTTGTGTTCCAGGAGGAGACAACGTTTCTTGCCAATCGGCAGGGATTTCCCGGCTTCCTTGCTTTACGCCTAGCGCCGCTGTGAGACGGG
>NZ_BALG01000558.1 GCF_000315235.1 Paenibacillus popilliae ATCC 14706
CGTTCTTCGATCGAACCGATCACTTCGCCGGTGACTAAATCAATGCCTGCCAGCAGGCTCAGTGTTCCATGCCGTTTGTACTCAGAGTCACGACTTATGGTGGAATGTTTCCCGGCGACGGGAGGCAAATCCTCGGCGGTATTGCCGATCGCCTGAATGCCAGGTTTCTCGTCGTAGGACAAATAAACG
>NZ_BALG01000557.1 GCF_000315235.1 Paenibacillus popilliae ATCC 14706
ACGACAGCCAGCCTCTCCGTGTCGTAGAGACCGTAGGCTCTCAGCATGACGGACCTGTAAGTGAACAATTGACGCATCCTGATTACATCATGGTCATGGATCGAGCTTATGGAAAACTGGAGCGGATCGACCGCTTCAAACAAGACGGACAATCGTTTGTGATCCGGCTTCGGGACAATATCCATCTGGAGAAGCCCCGGGCACTGCGCCGGTATTCTTC
>NZ_BALG01000556.1 GCF_000315235.1 Paenibacillus popilliae ATCC 14706
TGATATTTCCTTCGCCCATCTTGAATGCCGGCATCCCTTCTGGCGCTGTCTCGCTCCAGGTCTGGCCGTCATCCGTAGAGTACAGCTTCACGCCATTTTCCTCTTTGACCATCAACTTGCTTTTCATTCCTTCTTCCGAGGCGAATTTATTTTTGATGATGATATTTCCTTCGCCCATCTTGAATGCCGGCATCCCTTCTGGCGCTGTCTCGCTCCAGGTCTGGCCGTCATCCG
>NZ_BALG01000555.1 GCF_000315235.1 Paenibacillus popilliae ATCC 14706
ATGTAATCCGCGCTAACGCCGCGCGTATCGTCCACATAGATCGTCTTCAGTTCTTCTTTCCTCTTCTGCATCGTTTCGTAATGATTGCGTGCTAACCGCCCTGTTCTGAACTGCTCAAAATTCACTTGCATGAGGTTACTCATGAATCGGTTATAGAGTTGGGTCTTCATCATCTCAAGTGAGAATATCGCGCATTTATGCCTGTTCTCGTTCAATCGTTTAACTATTTCCAGCGTGAAGGCCGTTTTACCGATACTCGTTCTAGCTCCTACAACCGAAAAATCTTGTCGGTGGAATCCTGTTGTAATCGAGTCAAGCGGCTGTATTCCTGTCATAAGCCCGTATGCTTTCGAAGGGTCGTCTACAATGCTCATCATGTATGCTGCCCACTCGTCTACGTCCTTGGCTGGATCGTTCATGCCGTTACTCTCGCTCGTTTCAAGAGTGAACACCCTATGTTGCAGATCCCGTAGAATCTCGTCGCTATCCTCGCCGTCTCGCACCTTCACGAATGTTTCATGTGCCAGATTAGTGATGCTCTCGGCCAGC
>NZ_BALG01000554.1 GCF_000315235.1 Paenibacillus popilliae ATCC 14706
TGTGGGCGATACGTTCCTGCTAGGAGTTCGGCTTGTATACTTTCCAGAAATGGGGTGACTCCTTCGCGCTCTACATCTGCAAAGCTTTTTCCGTCAATGCCCGGGGCACCTCCGTTTTTCTTCGCAAGCTGATACGCCTCTTGAAGGGTTGTCATCTTGGTGATGTGAGTGAATAGTCCCCAGAAACGATGTGTAGGTTCAGCCTTCGCCTTTTGATATATCCGTCGCCTTAGCTCCTGCAAACTGACGGGTGTTT
>NZ_BALG01000553.1 GCF_000315235.1 Paenibacillus popilliae ATCC 14706
CGGATTCCCGCCTGTACAAAAAGAGCGCTGCTCAAGAGGCCCATCCTCGGTTTCTGGTTCATGATGTGGTCGATGTCCGGTCGGGCGTGATTTTGGATCGTCGTGCAAGTCAGGCTTCGGGTCGTGCAGAACGGGAAGTCAGTCTCCACCAATTGGCCGCCATTCGTTTTCGGCACCCGTCTCTTACGATTCGCACACTCTCGGCAGACAAAGCGTACGGCACCAAAGAGTACTTGGCGGAGCTGAAGGATCTGGGGATAACTTCGCTGGTCAGCTTGAAAAGCCTAACTCTGGAAGAAGTACCGGTTTACAAACGGAAGAGCTCTAGCCTCCAAATCCA
>NZ_BALG01000552.1 GCF_000315235.1 Paenibacillus popilliae ATCC 14706
GAAAAAAGCAAATATGGCACTGGCTCACCTGATGCTTCGCATCATCTTCATCATGCTGCGGACGGGTGTGCCCTATGAAGAACTCGGCCCAGATTATTTACCAAAAAAAGAAAAGGACGTCAACTACTGGGTACACAAGATCAAACAACAAGGGTACAAAGTGGAGCTTCAAGAGTTGGGAGATGTTGGATAAACCC
>NZ_BALG01000551.1 GCF_000315235.1 Paenibacillus popilliae ATCC 14706
CGCCTGTGACGGCTCGTGCTTTATATAGCTATCAATAACGATGCGTTCATCAATTGGGGCTGTCTTCGGTTTTGAGACGTCGATGTGGTACAAATTGACGTCTCGGAAATTATTTTCGTTGTAGCCGTATGGGAGATCTAAGTAATCGATTTTTTCAGGGCGTAAACCGCTCTTAATATTTCCCGACATCTCACCAAACGTTCCGTTGAGTACCTTTCCTGTTTGTGCATCGTAAATTATCCTGTGACCAATTTTCATCCCCAAGCCTCCCAATCAATATATTT
>NZ_BALG01000550.1 GCF_000315235.1 Paenibacillus popilliae ATCC 14706
TGCTTTCGATTGAACAGATCATGCAGCAACGAGAGGTGTACTTTTGTACACGTGCTCAGGGCAACAATCGGCGGTGCTCAAAGCTGCAATAGGCCCGGTTTTCTGTACGGGATGTGGCTCACCAAAAAAAATTCGACCTTTGATCTGCCTATCTTTATTTGCGCAGAAGAAGCTCAAATTGGCAACCCTCATTTTCATTCA
>NZ_BALG01000549.1 GCF_000315235.1 Paenibacillus popilliae ATCC 14706
CCGTGCTGGAGCAGATCTTGCTCCTTCGTGCGGTTTGCCTCAGGTTCATTACTCGTGTTTTTCTGGCAGTGCCTCTGAAGTCCCTTTTGCTATATTCAAAGAACTTTTTCACCTCATGGTCTGTAAATGTAACCGGGAGACCCGACGTAAACTTTCGATTCCAAAAGAATTGCTGCTCATCGATTCCACCACGGTTACGGTAGGGAA
>NZ_BALG01000548.1 GCF_000315235.1 Paenibacillus popilliae ATCC 14706
GAATAAGATGGTTACCCAACTAGCGGCCATGAACGAAAAACATGTTGAACCCCTTTTACAGTTCTTCCAACAATCTCGATTAGAGGAGTTAACCATAGAGGAGTTAGCCGTACTTGAAAATCAATTACTAGCGATGATGAAGCAGAAGAATGCTGACATCGTGACAGATATTCAGCAGCAATTAAAAAGTGCAGCAG
>NZ_BALG01000547.1 GCF_000315235.1 Paenibacillus popilliae ATCC 14706
CATTACCGCTTATCAGACCAGCGGGCAAACGATGAAAGCCTGGTGCAAAGAGCACGACCTGACCGTTCATCAATTAAAATATTGGCTCTACAAGGCGCAAAGGCAAGCGCGGGCTACCTCAGCGGTCACTACCTTCCGTCCGATCACTGTCGCTGGCCAAATCGAAGCAACCGAGTCCCTTCAGCTCCAAGTCGGCGTTGCCCGGA
>NZ_BALG01000546.1 GCF_000315235.1 Paenibacillus popilliae ATCC 14706
CACGCTCCTCTCCCTCTTCTGACCAGCTTGCCCACAGATCAAGTAGTAAAACTTCTCCGTCAAGCCTTTGTTGTTCTACACGATCGCGAGCACTATGCCCGATCCGGTTATAAGCCTTTTGCTCCCGATCTGCTGCACTTTTTAATTGCTGCTGAATATCTGTCACGATGTCAGCATTCTTCTGCTTCATCATCGCTAGTAATTGATTTTCAAGTACGGCTAA
>NZ_BALG01000545.1 GCF_000315235.1 Paenibacillus popilliae ATCC 14706
AGCTTTGGCGCGAGCATGGCATTTTTGAAAAATTGATGAAGTACGTCGTGGATCAGTGCATAGCCGCGGGTCTTGTCAACACGAACGTCGATGCCGCTGTGGACGGCACCCAGGTTCGGGCTAACGTCTCGATTCATAGCTTGAAAGAAATTCAACTGGCTCCTGTCGAATCCATAGAGGCTTATTTGGCACGTCAAGCCGCCGAAGATGAATGCGAAGGCAAGGAGCAACC
>NZ_BALG01000544.1 GCF_000315235.1 Paenibacillus popilliae ATCC 14706
GAAATCACTGATGAAAAGGAAGATGACGTTAAAAAAATTAAGTCCAATCCGTCTTATTGTTATGTTAATAAGTTGCAACTTATTAGCTACAGAAATCTATTTTCCTTCTCCTCTATATGCAAAAGGACAAACACCTACTGTAGAGCTCGTATCCCTATTGAGCAAAGGGGAAGAACAATTGCAAGCATTACAACAAGAAAAGAAAATGAAACTCGAAGAACAACAAAAAAAACTAGTAGAAGAAGAGAGCATGCTAGCTAAAGAAATAGAAAAGACGGAAGAGCTTCAAGAACAAATTATGATAGAAATAAGGGAAAATAATAATGGAAAAATTCAGGA
>NZ_BALG01000543.1 GCF_000315235.1 Paenibacillus popilliae ATCC 14706
GTCCTTCGGCAAGGTTGCCTGCCACAATGTCCCTGTTCACGAATCGTTTGATCTCCGGGTTATAGTATCTCGCCCGCATGTAATACAACCCGTTTGGATCTGTCATGACACCGTCGCGTCCGTTGTACCGAAATGGCTGCTCGGTGCTTCCTTCATGCTCAAGGAGTTCCCCATAAGCGCCATAGCGGTAGCGATCGGTCACGTTTCCCGCTTCGTCCGTAAGCCTGACGGTACTGCCGCGACGATCATAATGATAATGTACGTAGCGACCGCTCGCATCCTCGCGACCGATGAGACCGAGTCCATATACATAATAGGCCCGTGGATTTCCTTCTTCGTCCACTTCCATCAGAAGTTGGCTGAGCATGGATTCCTCATTGGTCACAAAATACGTCGTGCCTGCCGGGCTCGTCATCGAACGGCGAACGTGATCGG
>NZ_BALG01000542.1 GCF_000315235.1 Paenibacillus popilliae ATCC 14706
GAATCAACTGCTGGGCTTCCTTGTAAGGCTGAAGATGCGCCTCAATCTCTGTATCCAGCGCAGCAATAGATTGCTCCAGAAAGGTAATATGGTCCCAGCAATTTCGAATCATGAGGATCTGATGCGTGTTCAAGGTGCCGAAAAGCGATTCGGCAACGCGGGCTGCGTTACGCTTGACGTTGCCATGCACCCGCTGTTCAATGTCGTCTGCATCGACATACCCTTGCGCAATCAGTCGCTCCAGCAGGTTGCGTCCAGATACACCGAATACATCTGAAATGACGTTACTCAACTTGACATTGGAAGCTTCCAGCACCTTCTGGATACGATTCTTCTCAGCCGTCAGGTTCCCGA
>NZ_BALG01000541.1 GCF_000315235.1 Paenibacillus popilliae ATCC 14706
TCGACCGCTTCAAACAAGACGGACAATCGTTTGTGATCCGGCTTCGGGACAATATCCATCTGGAGAAGCCCCGGGCACTGCGCCGGTACTCTTCTCCTGAATCTTCAATTCTCCGGGATCTGACCTGCCAGCTTGGAACGGCTCAATGCCGATCCAAGGAACGACATCGCGTAGTCATTTTTCATGATT
>NZ_BALG01000540.1 GCF_000315235.1 Paenibacillus popilliae ATCC 14706
AATCGTAAAGTAGAACCTTAATGATGTGGATTGGGTATTTGATGCAATACGGAGGAAAACAGCAGAAGGCGAATTCGAAGCCGTTAACTACCATTGATTTGCAGACGATATGCTGATTACAGTAAGCGGGCATTCCAGTAAGCGTGGGTGGGCGGAACTGGCGTTGAAGCGATTGCGCGAACATTTGGA
>NZ_BALG01000539.1 GCF_000315235.1 Paenibacillus popilliae ATCC 14706
GTTATTGATTGAATTTCTTTTATAAAAAGGAGCAGAATATGAAAAAATTTATAGCCCTATTATTATTTTTTGCCCTTTCATTTACAAGCCTTCCTCTTGCTTATGCGGATTTCGCGAATGGCACCTTGGTGCAGACCGAAGTAGGATTCAAGCCGATTGAACAAATCCGGGTCGGGGATCTCGTTCAGGCA
>NZ_BALG01000538.1 GCF_000315235.1 Paenibacillus popilliae ATCC 14706
CTTGAGCAGCGCTCTTTTTGTACAGGCGGGAATCCGGATCGCTGGTGCTTCGATGGGTCTGGTTCGAGAAGGTTTTTCCATGAAAATCTTCATGCCGATTGTTGCCCTGAGCACGTGTACAAAAGTACACCTCTCGTTGCTGCATGAGCTGTTCAATCCAAAGCAAGGGAGTGAAGCTGGAATGGATGCGTTATTGGAACGGTGTGCAGGGTTGGATGTGCACCAAGAGACCGTCGTTGCCTGTGTATTGGCA
>NZ_BALG01000537.1 GCF_000315235.1 Paenibacillus popilliae ATCC 14706
TCCGACTGTATTCGTTACCCGTTATTGTATTCCATATATGGGGTGTACAAGTGATCGGCTCGGTGACGATTGCGCTTATCCAACTGTGTATAGCGCAATGGACGAAGAAGGCGACGGCTGGGTTTGCTTGTGTTGTATTTATCTATTTTGTTAACCTTGTTCTACCAGAGATGCGTATCGGGATCGGTCAACATATTGTTGTGATGAAGACCAATGTGTTATCGCCAGATTCGCTTGGGATGCCCTTGTCGCTGTTTTACACGATCAATATCCTAACTATGGCTATCTTCATCTATGTCAATA
>NZ_BALG01000536.1 GCF_000315235.1 Paenibacillus popilliae ATCC 14706
CCTTCGCAGGCTGATGTTGAATTCATCATAAGTTCCGTTCCCCGGCTGAATGAAACATTCCACCAACATCCGCTTTGAACAGACGATGGTCCCCGTGCAGCACGGATCTAAGCCAGTGTTGCACCGGGTAGCGGTGAAGCTGTAACCGTCAAGTACTTTTGAGCAGATTCCGCTAAATAATTTTCAACACCTAGGCATTGCCAAATATGGTTTCTCGATGCTTGAGGCGGAAGCTGTCTCCGCTCAACTTGATGACCTCGCTCTTATGCAAGATCCGGTCGAGAATGGCGGTCGTGATGGCCGGATCACCGAGCAACTCCCCCCAATCCTCCGGTCCTTTGTTCGAGGTCAGAATGATCGATGTTTGACCATAGAGCTTGTTACAAATTGAAAGAATAAATGCGATTCCCCTTTCTCCATGGCCATGAACATCAAATCATCAATGATTACTAGGTCGGATCCCAAAATACGCTTCATTCGGCTCTGTGATGTTCGTGCTATCTCATGTGTCTTGAGGAGATGGATGAGGGTATCCATCGCAACAAAACTGACCCGATGCCCTCGCTCCAACGCTTCGATTCCAAGCCCCACTGACAGGTGAGTCTTTCCCACCCCAGGCGGGCCTAAAAGGATTACATTGTAGGT
>NZ_BALG01000535.1 GCF_000315235.1 Paenibacillus popilliae ATCC 14706
CGCTTACCCATGGAGATGTCGTTAATCTCGACGATACCCATAGCGCCCATCCTTTTGCCAAACGGATTCCATTTCTCCGTTGGCTTTATGACCATTCCACCAAAGCTTATGTGTGGGCAACGAATCTGGTTGTCCTGCAGGCGGTTTTGAAAAGCGGATTGGAGTATCCGTTGGTTTACCGTATTTGGC
>NZ_BALG01000534.1 GCF_000315235.1 Paenibacillus popilliae ATCC 14706
TAGAAAAAAAGTACCCCAGTTGGTTGATGCCTTAAACGGACGCGTGCGAGCCCATCATCGCAAAATGATCCGCAGGCATTACGACCATCTGGAGGTTTTAGAAAAAGAAATTACCGCTTTGGAAGCGGAGATCGAAGACTTGCTTCGCCCATACCAGAAGGAAATCGAACTACTGGATACGATTCCGGGAATCAATAAGGATGCCGCGGCAAATCGGACCCGACATGTCGGTATTTCCGTCGGAAGGGCACCTTGCTTCTTGGGGAGG
>NZ_BALG01000533.1 GCF_000315235.1 Paenibacillus popilliae ATCC 14706
AGATACACTGAAATACGTTCAGTTTACAGTGCTAGCCATTGATCCGATTGGAAGTTTTGTGCCTATTCGTCCAGAAGAAGCAACGACCTTAGTTTTCAAAGGAATCAGTCGAGAAGCAGGCATTTTATCAAGAACGGCCACCAAGCTAGAAGCGATAAAGGACAGCGCGGTTGAGGCAGAAGAGGCAGC
>NZ_BALG01000532.1 GCF_000315235.1 Paenibacillus popilliae ATCC 14706
CGCTGGGTCCAGACTTCATACGAGTAGCCCAAGTCCTTCGGCTTTTGGCAGGCCAAAGAAATGACCCATGCTTTCGCTTCAGGGGTTACAACGGCAGGCCGACCTGAACGCTGTTCTTCTCTCAATGCGGCATCCGGTCCTAATGCCAGTGATTTATCGACACAGCGATTGACCTTGGGCACCGTTGTACCGGATTTCTGCGATCTTTGGGATGCTCAAGCCGTCGGCATAATGAAGCAGAATACGTGCACGCTCTACCCGGCGATATTCTTCTGAACGCGCTTGACTGATTCGTTGAAGCATTTCTCGATCGGCAATGGATAACACTAACTTTTCTTTTTTCGATTGGAAGGGCATGGTTTCTCTCCGTTCAATAAGGGCTACGAAGATTATACCACAAAATGCTGGGATATAGTTACATTATTTTCGGAACATTATACTAG
>NZ_BALG01000531.1 GCF_000315235.1 Paenibacillus popilliae ATCC 14706
ATAACCAAAAAATGCATTACCCTACATTCAGAAAATTGTGCGACCTGTATGGAATTTCTGTTGATCATATCTATATTGGCGTGCTACCAGCACAAAATAAAAATCACCTTAACATGTCTTTGGCCGGACGTTAAGGCGATAACACAAATTCAAGGTATCCCTTTGCGCAACATTATACATAATCATTTCATGTTGTGCAAG
>NZ_BALG01000530.1 GCF_000315235.1 Paenibacillus popilliae ATCC 14706
CGGGATGTGGCTCACCAAAAAAAATTCGACCTTTGATCTGCCTATCTTTATTTGCGCAGAAGAAGCTCAAATTGGCAACCCTCATTTTCATTCATCGTGGTGGCCGACAGGCCATGGGGGTTTTCTGTGAAAGTCTACATTGCACATCGTACCATGATTGCGTCGAACCTTCTTGAAAAATGAACGGTAACCTCAACAAGAACGTAAAAAAG
>NZ_BALG01000529.1 GCF_000315235.1 Paenibacillus popilliae ATCC 14706
GTGGTGAAATCGTAAAGAAAGGGCTGTCTGTACGCATGCATCAATGCCACCATTGCGGCTACGTTGCGGATCGAGATGAAAATGCAGCTCGCAACATTCTACAGCGTGCTCTAGTGTCGTAACCACCAACAATATATTGGCTCGGACGGAGCCATCAGGGAGAGATGAGGTTACGAATCTCGATGATCTGAGAAGCCCCTAGCTTTAGCTATGGGGAGTCGTCAC
>NZ_BALG01000528.1 GCF_000315235.1 Paenibacillus popilliae ATCC 14706
GAAAGTTAAATTATTCCAAAGGGAGTGACGTTTCATGAAGAAGACTATTCTTTCTTTAGCCGTTGTACTTTCTATGTTTGCAAGTGTACCTGCTATTTATGCATCTCCTCTTATTATTGATTTAGATTCGGAAGAATCGGTTAACGGGTTTACATCAGCCAAACCCAAGGTGAACCTCATTTATCAGTCCAAGGCACCGGGTAATGGCATATATGTTCGTGATAGTTTTCATTTTATGCCTGATATTATTTACTCAAGTCTAAAGTCAGGTGAGCACAAAGTAGCTAGATACGTTAAGCTACGTCAAGGAGAAAAAGTATGGATAGGTTCCTTGTATAGTAAGACTTTAACTGATGGTTCAACAAGTTTTGGATATTCGGAGGATGAATTGGAAATAACTTCTGATAAAGACGGTTACTATTTAGTCGAATACAGCGCTCCAAATTCAGATGTAGGTGTAAAGGAGTACTCTATTCGCACTATAGTTGAAATAACAGATTAACAGACCCCGCCCGCACCTCTCATCGATGTGTAACAGGGCGGGCC
>NZ_BALG01000527.1 GCF_000315235.1 Paenibacillus popilliae ATCC 14706
AATGTGCTATCAAAGTTGTGGGCTTATTCTTCGATTTATTTGGAAAGTAGCATTTTTCGTGACACTGAGTTACTGCATGAAATGCAAGAACATGAACAATTCCAATCAACAAATCAACTGTATTCTAAAGAAAGTATCGTAACCATTGATGAATGGAAAGTGCTTGAATATTTGTTGGCTTTGAGTTTTAAAAA
>NZ_BALG01000526.1 GCF_000315235.1 Paenibacillus popilliae ATCC 14706
CCTATGTTCTTCTCAAATGGCTGTATGATGTTACGAGCACCGGCTTGCCTCGGCATGCCGTTCTTTCGTTTGCCCGGTTTGCCCGGTTTGCCCGGTTTGCCCGGTTTGCCCGATTACTTGTTTTCTGTTCGCTTCCCGTTGAGTGGCAGTTACGGATTCATTGTATTCTATTAGGAGAATCCCGATTATTTTGATATGGGGTAATTTGGTTAATCAACAGGCCTGAAACAGTAACGCTCTTTTATTCTTTATACACAAAAGAAAAGTCAACAAGTTCATTGATTTAACGAAGCATATTATCCTTAGAAATGATCATGTTATAAAGTTCGATATATGGACTCACGATCAGTGTCTGTTGTTGTATCATTGGATTCAGCCGCTCACATGTTATGCTTCTATTATACAGAAAAAGGTACAATCTCCTCGTTTTTCATGAGTGATTGTACCTTTCCCTAATGAACGGGACTTTTTCAGTGGCCTCGGATTGCTCCGGGGTTTGTCCGTCTGTAAATTTACAATATCATTGATTAGCATGAGTCGAATTACATTTCCTCCAGTCAAAGTTGTTTCGACCGAGAAGTCTCGCTCATGAACGATGCATTCTCGCGCAAGTTGAATCTCCTCTTTGCCGGCTGAAACTTTGCGACGATCCGGGGCGGTGGGATTAATATCTTACGAGCCAAAGAATCGGGATCAATATTGACGCTAATGCCAAGCTTGTCCACGATCAAATTACGGATGGTACTTTTGCCACTGCCATTATGCCTGAAACACAACCATCATGGCAGCAGCTCTATTCATGCTGAGCCTCTGAATTTTCGAGCGGTTCGATTACACCATTTACATATTCCTTGACTATCTGTCCCTTTCCCAGTTGATAAACAATATAGGTTCCATTCGCTTTGGCATCAAGCTTGGCCCGTTCACCTGTGAGCTTAATAAGCTTTTGCAAATCTTGAATACGATTCGTCATCGGTCGTCACCATCCATCTTCATCTCTTGGTTTTCCCTGCACAATTTTGAGTCTGGCATTAATCCCAGACAGGCCTACAATGGAAGTGGATTTTCTGCCTGCCATCATCTTTATTTTCTCACCTGGAAACAAGACAGCAACAATCAAAACGTCATTATCAAGCTGCTCGAAGTAGATCCTAATCCTCTTAATAACGATGCGGGACATGCCTGCATAAGGACCAGCTTTCTCCGTATAAGCTTTACTTAGGATCGGATTGGAGAGAAGGGACTCTGTTTCAAGAATGAAAATCAAATGTTTCCTCAAGGGAGTAGTGCTCGCTCCGAAACTGGGCAAGTTTGTTTCTTACCGCCGGACACCATTAAATGATACGATTCATTATCGAAAGCCTCGGAAGAAAAGGACTTCAGCATGTCCGAGGTGCTCATGGCTTGACCTAGCTTGTACCCTTTCCGGCTTTGTTCAATCAAAGCCTTCAGTTCCGGATTCGCCTCAACAAACCTTTTCCACAGATACCACTCCCATCAAAAGCGTTTCTCTAACCGGTACGAAACTAAATCCTATCCGCTACAAATGCTTCATCTCATCCTCTTCCGCCAACGGTTGCGGAAACGCATTGTTCTTCACGTAGGATACAAGGAGCGTCAATTGCTTGATAAAAACAGCGATTGCAACAAATAAACCCATTAAGCTAGCCACCACCAGGAGTCTAACAACGTTCTATTCCTACATCTTGCGCCTAGTGGTATCTCTCCGCGGCGAGCCGAATCCTGGCAGTGATACATTGTATGTAGGCGATGGCCCAGAAGTGCATGTACGGGGAAAGCTGTTATTGTATTTTTGGCTGGAGGGAGTTTCCGAAGGTGATCGTTGGATATGTGGATAGAGTGATAACCTGTTGTTGTTTCGTAGTTGAAAGGAAGGAAAGGCCATTTTACGGGTGTAGCATTGGGGAGCCGCTGACATTGTGAGTAACTTCTCCTGCAAGCATAGCCGTTTTTTACTTCGTGCTTCCCTTCCGTGCAGGGTGCGACAGCCATCCCTGCTGGGGCAATAAAGGCATCCCCATTTCAATACGCATCCATATAGGATGCGACTTCACTATCTAAAAAAACTGGGATGCGAAATCGTTATTTCAATACACGCATCCATATAGGATGCGACAATGTAAATTAGCACAGCAGCAACATTGCGGAGATTTCAATCCACGCATCCACATAGGATGCGACCCTATATGCGTTGGTAATTGCCTCGTCAATGGAATATTTCAATCCACGCATCCACATAGGATGCGACGACGTGGGGGGCAAATACGACCACGGTTACGGTGATTTCAATCCACGCATCCACATAGGATGCGACAGGAACCACGGTAGAGACTCAAATTCTTATCGTACATTTCAATCCACGCATCCACATAGGATGCGACGCAAGCGTGACCGCGAATTTATCGCGGATGCGGCATTTCAATCCACGCATCCACATAGGATGCGACTGTCTCCGGAGGCATCTGCGGAGCCGGGTCCCTGATTTCAATCCACGCATCCACATAGGATGCGACACATACCCCAAATTAACGCTAGATGGCGGCGCTATTTCAATCCACGCATCCACATAGGATGCGACATAAGAGAAATCAATTGTGGGTTTGGGTACAGGTATTTCAATCCACGCATCCACATAGGATGCGACCCTAATTGATGTTGGACTCCCAAAGACTAAGATCATTTCAATCCACGCATCCACATAGGATGCGACCCGCCATTGTCGAGGCAATTGACGGGGAGAAAATATTTCAATCCACGCATCCACATAGGATGCGACATCCATACGAGCCTTTAATTCGCGTTTGCGTTGTTATTTCAATCCACGCATCCACATAGGATGCGACACCGTAGCGACATTTTGCGATATTTTTCCCCATTATTTCAATCCACGCATCCACATAGGATGCGACCAGCATGGCGGAGCAGATGGCAGAGCTCGTGTAAATTTCAATCCACGCATCCACATAGGATGCGACGTTGGCGTCGATACCCATATAAGCTTCCTATTCGATTTCAATCCACGCATCCACATAGGATGCGACGGCGAAAAATGATTGTAATAATCCACATTTCGTTATTGATAGGATTCAATTCACCAAAATAGCTAGAAAATGAATCTCGAAAAGTACCACCACAGAATATATTTTACCATAAAATGTAAAAATCATGGTGCGAATCCCCCGGGGATTTTATGTGCACTATACATTCGCACTAGATTATACTCTTACACACCAATACGATCAACTTTGTTTTTAAAGCTATAATCCAGGCAAAAAAGGATAGATCTGTAGCACCGAGCAGGTTGCTGATATCGAACCTGTCTACCATCACATTTCGGATCGTACTTTTGCCACTGCTGTTGTTCCCAGCAAATATCTACATCACGTGAGAAACACGTAGTTGATCATATTGGTTTTTAGCATTTCCATGACGATGTTGAGCTCATATTCACAGTTTGCGTGTCGTTCATTTTGAAATTCGCTGACTATACAACCAAAAACTCTTTAAGTTTATGAATATCCGTTATATCATTATTGCATTGTTGACTATTAAGGCACATATAGTTTCCGGTTACCAACTCCTTTCTTCGCTTGGTGGTGACCAGCCCTATCTGGCTGCCTGTACGGCTTTGATTGCACAAGCAGCAAAAGCACGTTTTCCTTCCTGAGAGCGGTGTATATCGGCATTCAACAGTGTATAGCTTCCCATCCTCATGGTAAATAAGGTACAGCGAATTCGTTGAAATATCCTTCCACCCCAAATACGCCAAAGTTACATCTGCAAGCTTTTCAAAGTCCGGAATACAAAATGATTTAACCCGTGGAAAAAGCTGTCGCACCTGTTTGGTTGTCATGTTCGGGAATTTCTCGACATAGGGTGACAATGATTCAAGTAGATGAATGACTTCATCCTGGCCACGAAATCGCCTAATGTTTGTAAACAGATTTCTTATCTCGGGATCCAAATGACGAATGACCTCCCCGATCTTGTATTCAACCTCTTCCTCTGTGGCCCGTAACGTTCTGTAGTCTCCAACGAAATAAACCGTTTGAATTAAATAATTTAGCTGCTTACGGATAAAATTCAGTTCATGCGGTTTTATGAACAACACCAAACAACCCTCCCGGACAAAGTTGGTAATTTACATACAGCACATAAAACCTTTTTGAAGACAGGACCTAACAGCTTGGTTTTCTCCAAAACTCATCAATAAGCTGCCGCTCAAATCCTCACGGGTATTGAGCGGCTTGAACGCTGCTTACATTTTTGAATGGACGGCTTCCTGAAGCCGGAGATAGGGAATGAAGGTTGCCTTGCCTTCATAGCTCTGGAGGGTTAATCCTTGCTCCGAGTAATCTACAATCGTATCGATAGAGATCGGGATTTTTCCATTGATTGTTGTAAGCACATACGTTGGTATGGCAAATCCGGTCGTATGACCCACAAGGCCGCGCAAAATTTCAATTCCTTTTTCCAATGAGGTCATAAAATGAGAAACCCCCGTCACGTTGTCGCAATGATAGAGATAATACGGCCGTACCCGGATTTTCAACAGACCATGAAGCAGCTCCTTCATGGTCTCCAGATCATCATTGATGCCTTTAAGCAGAACGGATTGATTTTGCACCGGAACGCCATGCTTTAACAGGAGGTTGCATGCGCTTGCCGACTCCTCCGTAATTTCTTTAGGATGATTAAAATGCGTATTCAACCAGATTGGATGATACTTCTCCAGCATTTCGCAAAATGGTTTGGTAATGCGCTGAGGCAGAAGCACCGGATACCTTGTCCCGATTCTTATCATCTCGACGTGAGGAATGCTTCGTAGCCGCGCAATGATGTGCTCCAGACGCTCATCAGAGTAGGTCAGCGGATCGCCGCCAGTCAATAGAACATCGCGTATTTCGGGATGTTGTTCAATATATTTAAATTCTTCCTCAAAGGACTCCGCTTCTTGCCTTGCAAAATATGTTCCGTTTACATCGGTCGTGTGATATTTGCGTGTACAATGCCTGCAATATACAGAGCACTGCTCTGTAACCAGCATAACGATTCGATCCGGATATTTATGAATGATGCGGTTGGTGACCCGATATTTCATATCTCCTACCGGATCTACGTCAGAGTACCGATTGGGCATCAGTTCTTCGGTGGTAGGCAGCGCTTGCAAGCGGATGGGACAATTGGGGTCCGTTGGGTCCATCAACGAAGCATAATACGGAGTAACTGCCCAACGATAAAGTCCCTCACTATTTTTAATCGCCTTTTCCTCTTCAGGACTTACTTGGATAAATTCTTTTAAAGCCTCAACCGTCTGAATTCGATTGCGGAATTGTGCTTTCCAGTTATTCCAGTCCCAATTTCCACGCATACTCATTCCTCCTTTAGAATATTTATTTACCTTCTGCCGCTGTGGGCTGTGATATCGTCCGTACGGAAGAGAAAATAATAAAAATGGAAGAGCTCATCAAGCCGATGGCACCAACAATCAAAGTTGGCGTTGTGCCCATGATGTCTCCCAGCCATCCACCAAGTATCGCACCGATCGGGACAACCCCCATCCCGAACATGCGGATACAGGCATTCATTCTTCCCTGCAGATGTTGTGGGGTAATGGCTTGTCTCAAGCTGCGCTGATTAATGTTGTACACAATGACCATCGCCGCATCAATCATGTACATTGCCATAATTAGCATGACAGCCGGCAGGGTAGGCAATAGGGTAGCAACAGGAATAATCAAGGATACGAAGCCCGCCAAAAACAAAGAAAACACAAGTGTTTTACCGATCCCCAGTCTCCTCACCATAGGCCCTGCCATAATGGCTCCCAGCAACGCCCCTACGCCGGACATCGAAAAAATCAAGCCGATATATATGGGGGCCAGTGCCAAGGTTCGTGTAATATATAGAATAAAAATGGGTTCGATCACATAGGTAAACAGGTTGAAAATGACGGTTCCGAACAGAATGGGACGAAGAACATGATTCTGAAAAACGAATGTAGTTCCTTCGCGAATATCCGCCCACATATTTTGCTTCGTTCCCTCGGGAACCTCGATCGGCTCTTCCTGCTTCTTGATGAAGGCCAGGTACAATGCGGACAATAAATAGGTACCGACATTAAACAAAATGGATAAGGGAGCTGAAAACACCTGAATCAGCGCCCCACCGATACTCTGTCCCACGACCGTAGCGCTCGAGCTGCTGAATTCCAGTTTACTGTTGCCTTCAACCAGCTCATCATTTTTGACAACCGTAGGCAAATAAGAAACATGTGCAATTTCAAAAATAACCGTATTTATGCCTACCAATGCCGCGATGACGTAAAGGATAGGCATCGTTAATACATCCAGCAATAGGCCGATGGGGATGGCGATCAATACGACTGCGCGCATGATATCGGATCCGATCATCATCGGACGCTTCGGCTTGCGGTCGACCCATACCCCAACAAACAAGCTGATCAGCAAAAACGGCAAAAATTCAACCGCGGTCAAAATTCCCATTTCAAGCGCAGAAGCTTCCAATGTCAGGGCTGCAATTAACGGAATCGCTACGGTCGTAATCTGAACGCCAAATGATGAAACCGTGTGACCCAGCCAGAAATTCCTGAAATCGGGCTGTTTTAATAATCCAAGCGAAATTGTACGCACGAGGTCCTCCTGGCTTTCATTACTTTGCGATAATTTGAATTTGTTGAACAGCATGATCAAGAGATTGAACCGTTTCTTCGCATGTGCCTCCATGCGCAATCACATAGCCTAGACGCTGATACGCGTTTTGCGGAGGAGATACATGACACCCTGGAAGAACGTTAACCTTCACGTCCTTCACATTGTGCATTTGAACGGCCTGGTCCATGCCGGTAATGTGAGTGACCTGCCCAACGGTATCTGATATCAGAAATCGGATTCCCGCTGTACCCTTGTACGTTACATGTTGAACCGTAGGCCCGCGAAAAGCGCATAATAGTTGCTGCTCCAGCAGATCCACTCCTGTAGTCAGACGAATCAGCTCAGGAATCATCCCGCCCGCCAGACGACCGTTAATCTCAATGATCGAGCAGCCTTGTGCGGTCCATTTGACCTCCGTATGGGCAGCCCCATTGCGGAAGCCGACGGCCTCAAGGGCATGCAGGACGGCTTGGATAATGGCATGGGACTGCTCCTTGCTCAACAGCGCCGGAAACAGATGTCCGGCTTCCACGAAAAAAGGAAGGCCCGCAAGTGATTTTTGGGTAATGCCAATAACCTCTGCCTTGCCTTGCCAGCTTATCGTCTCGACGCTAAATTCCGGTGCCTGCACGTATTCCTCGACAAGAACGGCTCCCGACGTGGCTTGCCCGCGCACATTGACTTGATGTCGAAGGATATTCGTCATTTGCTGTGCCGCCATTTCCGGGCTTGAGCAGAGACGGACTTCATTCGAACCGCTATCATCGGTCGGCTTGACGACACAAGGAAGACCAACGCTTCGGATCGCCGCATCCAGCTCCGATTCATGGCGAACCACCCCAAATTGGGGCTGAAGAATGCCAGCTTGGGCGAGTACCCGGCGTGTCTCAGCTTTATTGCGTACCTTGCGGACCACCTCAATGGGATTGCCGGGGAGCTGGTACTGTGCTGTTAATGCGGCTACCTGCTCCAGGTAAAATTCGCTTGTTGTCGCAATGCCCTGGATGTCCTGCGCATCGATCGTGTCCCTGATGTGCTGCTGTAGGTGATACGGATCGTTCGTATCACAAACGTGAACCTGACACCCCGTGTCCGCTAAGCCGGAGTACCTGCCGGGATGATTCGTATAAAATATCGGGTTGAGTCCCCAAGCAGCCGCGCGGGCCAATGCGATCATGCCCGTACCTGTTGTATTCGCCTCAATAAAAAGCAGTCTAGACAGAATGCATCACTCCTGAAAGCCTAGCGTAGGACCACGAGGTTACGACCGTCTGATAGGGTACCCATTGCGGCTCCTCGGGCAAGCGAAGGCCGTCGATTTCCTTGTCCACTCGATAGTGCTTGTTATAGATGGTATTGACATAGCGATCCCCCCGATCAGGGAAAATGGCTAAAATCGTAGTTCCCTGAGGGACGCAGGACTTGACCCATTTGGCTACGGCATAGACCGAGCCTGAGGAATTGCCGGCGAAAATCTGCTGCTCTTTGGCCAATGCAAGCGTTGCGGCAAAGGCTTCCTCATCGTTGAGCCAGTGAACCTCATCCACAAGCGCATGGTCCACATTGGGGGCAATAAGAGAATTACCGAGTCCACCTTGCAATCGTTCAGGTCTGTCGGGCTGACCAAAAATAACACTTCCTATGCAATCTACCGCGATCACCTTCAGATTCGGATAATATCGTTTCAGAGCGCGGGCCGTGCCTGTCATTGATCCTCCGCTCCCGACAGAGGCTACAAGGAAGTCTACACGTCCAAGCTCATTCATGACCTCATGGGCAAGCGCATCGTAAGCAGCCGGATTATCCGGGTTGTCATATTGTCTGGGCCAATACACG
The DNA here is from genome assembly GCF_000315235.1 of Paenibacillus popilliae ATCC 14706. Classification (GTDB taxonomy): domain Bacteria; phylum Bacillota; class Bacilli; order Paenibacillales; family Paenibacillaceae; genus Paenibacillus_B; species Paenibacillus_B popilliae. The sequence continues at coordinate 8,532 of NZ_BALG01000526.1, forward strand.
CCCGGAAGTTCATCTATCAACTCGTAGAGGCGCTTCAGGCGCGCGCTTTGCCAACCATGGGCGCCCATTCGATCCACGATGTACATGTTGCAGCCTAACGCGGTCAGCTTAGCTAGTGTAATCGGGTCGATCCGAGGATCGGTAACAATATGAACTTCGTGCCCCAGACAGGTTCCAACTAGAGCCACGCCGCAAGCCATCGTTCCGGATGAGCTTTCAATAATGGAATCTCCATCCTTCAATTGGCCGGTACGTTTTGCTTCCACAATCATATGCTTGGCCACGCGATCCTTCATGCCAAACGGATTTTGCATTTCAAGCTTGGCATATACCTTTCCGCCTCCACCACGATTTAGGTTTAATTGCACCAATGGCGTATTCCCTATGGCCTCCATCATATTTTTGCAAATCAAGTGGCTGCCCCCTTCAAGCATCCGTATTCTGGTCATGCCATGGACGGCTGGTTACGATTTCAGCAAAGCCTCGACTTCCTCATCGCTCATCTGCTCCATTTTTTCATACAAAAGCTCCTCCACCTTGGAAGCCAACTGCTGAATGGTCGGATAAAGCAGCACGTCGCGCAAAGGAACCTCAAGCTCCAATTGGCGGCGAATCCGGGATACGATTTGCGTAGCAAGCAAGGAATGTCCCCCCAGATCAAAGAAATGATCCTGGATACCGATGTGCTCCATGTTCAGCAGCTCCCGCCATATCCCGGCAAGGTACTCCTCCATCTGCGTCTGAGGCTGGACGAAGCTGGCAGCGGTATCATGCTGGATTCGCTCCGGCTTGACAAGCTGGCTCCGGTCCACCTTTCCGTGCGCAGTCAAAGGCATCCGCTCAAGCAGCAGGATAAACGAAGGCACCATATACTCCGGCAGCATGTCCTTCGCCAGTTGGCGCAGCTCCTCGCTCAACTTGGTGCCGGATTTCAGTGGCACTACATAAGCGACAAGCCGTTTGACGCTTGGCGTATCCTCATCAACGATAACGACCGCTTCTTTTACATTTCCATGCTGGAGTAGAATCGCTTCAATCTCGCCCAATTCCACCCGCATTCCCCGGATTTTCACCTGATGATCAGCACGGCCCATAAACTGCAGCGAACCATCCGAACGATAGAAGCCAAGGTCGCCTGTGCGGTACATCCGTTCCTCTGGAATGAATGGGTCGGGAATAAACGCCTGGGCCGTCCTCTCCGGCAGATTCAGATAGCCTTGAGCAAGACCTACGCCGGCAACGTACAGGTTGCCCGTCACTCCGGGCGGAACCGGCTGGAGATATTCATCCAGCACATAGCATCGGTTATTGTCAATTGGCCGTCCAATACATACCGCTCCCTCGGCCTCCATGTCTTCCCAAGCAGCGACATGGAACGTCGAATCAATGGAAACCTCCGTTGCTCCCCACGTATTCGTTAGCGTCCCTGGCAGCTTGGCGAAGCCACGTGTAACGAGGTTGGCCGTCAGTGCTTCACCGGATGAGATCGTGCTGCGAAGCTTGTGAAGCTGCCGCAGATCCTCCGGCGTGATCTCGTCCAGCACCAGATTCAGCATGCTTGGCACAAACTGGACATGAACGGCTTCATACTGAATGCATGCCTGAATTATCGAGCGGGGATCGCGGTGCAAGCCTGGCTCCAGCAGCGCCACGCGGCCACCGCACATCAATGTCCAGAATAATTCCACTGCCGCGTCGTCGAAGGTTAACGTTGTTTTCTGCAGAACGGTCTCCCCTGGCTTCAGTTGGACATGCTTCTGCATCCAGCACATTCGGTTGACCCAGCCGCGGTGTAAATTGATGACCCCCTTCGGCTTGCCGGTAGATCCCGAGGTATAATAAATCGAGACAGGCGAAGCGGCTGTTGCGCTGCGTTCGGGCCTGCTTGACGGGTATCGTCCGATGCGATCCCCATCCGAATCGAGACATACCAAGGAAACTCCATCCGGCATCAGCTTCTGTCTTACATGCTTTTGAGCAAGACATACCTTCACATCGGCATCCTGCAGGATGTGATACATTCGGTTAGGCGGCAACTCCATGTCTATGGGCACGAAGGCAGCTCCTGCTTTCAAAATCGCCATAAGGCTGATCACAAGCTCCAGAGAGCGATCCACACATACACCGACAACGTTCTTTTCGCCTCGATTGTGCAGCAGAAGATGGTGAGCCAACTGATTTGAGCGCTGCTCCAGCTCTTCGTAAGTCATTTCCTGCCCCTGATAAACTGCCGCTATAAGCTTGGGCGTCTCCTGCACCTGACGTTCGAACAGTTCATGCAGGCATAGCTCGGAAGGAAAAGCCGCAAAGGTATCATTCCATGCAAACAAGATGCGCTGCTGCTCATCTAACGGTAGCAGCGGCAGCTTGGCTATGATCTGTTCAGGCTGGCTTAACATAGCGTCTAACAAGGCTGTAAAGCTTCCAAGCATCCGCTCAATCGTTGCCTTCCTGAATAAACGGGTATTGAACTCGAACGTACCCGACAAATGACCCGCGGCCGTTTCTTTACAAAATAGCGTAAGGTCATAGCGCGATGTCTTGCTGTTGACATCGATCGAATGCACAGCAAGATCACCAAGCTCCAGCAACTCCTCCAGCTTATTTTGGTAAGCAAACATGACTTGGACGATCGGAGCATAGGCATGATTTCTGTGTGGCTGCAGCTCCCTGACTACAAATTCGAACGGGAAGTCCTGGTGTTCATAAACGGTAAGGCAGCGCGCTTTGACCTGTTGCAGATAGGCCAAAAAACTGTCGTTCCCCTGAAATTGGCTGCGGATGGCCACCGTGTTTACGAAACAGCCCATGATCTTATCCAGTCCGTAATGGTTCCGGTTCGCGATGGGCGAGCCTACAATGATATCCTGCTGACCGGAATACCGATGGAGCAAAATGCGAAAGGCAGCCTGCAATATCATGTATACCGATGCTTCTGCAAACCGGCTCAGCCCCTGAATGCGCGACATCCACGCCGCAGACAACGTAAAATGGAGTTTATCTCCTTCATAGGTTTGAACCGACGGTCTTGGATAATCTGTCGGCAACGGCAACATCGGCAGCTCTCCTGACAATTCGTTTTTCCAGAAAGCAAGCTGCTCCTGCAGGCCATCCCTCTGAACCCAGTCCTTATGCCAAGAAGCATAGTCGGAGTACGGAAAGGGAAGCTCCAGCAGCGGGTTGGGTCTGTTCCTCGAATAGGCCGTATACAGAAGGTTCAGCTCTTCTAGGAAAATCACATTCGACCATGCGTCGGTAATGATATGATGCATATTGATAAAAAGAATCCAGTTTTCCTCGTTCAAGCTGAATAAAACCGTTCTGATTAATGGCCCCTGTTCCAGATCAAAAGGCTTGCGGGCCTCCTCGGTCAGCCTTCGCTGAACAAGCGCTTCCGGATCATCGCCCCTCTCTGTTGCCAGATGGATGACAGGCACATGAAGTGCAAGCCGATCGGCGATCCTGGGTGCAGGCTGGTCATTGATAATCGTAAACGTGGTCCTCAGCGCCTCATGCCGCTTAACCAGCTCGCTTAGAGCGGATCGTAGCGCCTGTATGTCCAGTCTGCCTTCAATCCGATAGGCTAAAGGCTCATTATAAACCGGATCATGCGGGTCCATTTGCTGAACAAACCATAATCGCTCCTGCGCAAAAGACATCTCCGCCGCTTGCACGTCCGGTTTGTTCGGCGCAAACAAAGGTCGTCTGTGCAAGCTCTCGCCGCGGTATCCCCTTGCCGCTAAATGCTGGGCCAAATCTTTCACATTTCTTTTGTCAAAGATCAAGGTCAAGGGCAGAGCAGCATCCATACAAGAGCGAAGCACGGAAATGACCCTCGATGCGGAAATGGAATCTCCACCCATTTCAAAAAAGTCATCCGTCCTTCCCACCTGCTCGAATTGAAGCACGTCCGCGAACGTTTCCGCCAAAAAGACCTCCAGCGGCGTGTGCGGTGCCCTATCGGCTTGGGTATCACGATGAACAGGCACGGGCACAGGCAAGGCAAGCCTGTCAAGCTTGCTGTTGCTGTTCAAAGGCAGCTCGTCCAGCAGCATAATATCATGCGGAATCATATAAGCAGGCAGCCTCTGCTGCAATTGTGCCTTTATTTGCCCCGGGGTCTTTGGCCGCTCGGGGTACAATACGACATAACCGGTCAGGCGCTGGATGCTCGGGATGTCTTCCCGAAGGACTACCGCTGCTTCTTTAATGTCGGCGTCGGCTGCCAACGCAGCCTCAATCTCGCCAAGCTCTACGCGAATTCCCCGAATTTTGACCTGATGATCCGACCGCCCTACAAACTGGATGCTCCCATCCTCGTGAAAATAGGCTTGATCTCCTGTTCGATACATGCGTTCGCCCGGCACAAACGGATCTTCAGTGAAACAGGTGCGTGTGCGCTCAGGATCATGGATATATCCTCTCGCTACGCCTTTGCCCGCAACATACAGGTCGCCTGTAACCCCGACGGCTACCTTCTGCAGGCTCTGATCCAGAATATATACCCGGCTGTTGATGAAAGGCTGCCCGATACTTATCTGGCCATCCACTGCGAAGTCTTTTTCCGTACAGCGATGCAGCGTCGAACCAATGGATACTTCCGTGGCACCCCACAGATTGTATAAGGCTCCCGGCAGCTTGTGCTGCCTATATCGGCGTCCCAACGGCGCAGGCAATGCCTCCCCGCCCCCGAAGCAGCCTCTCAAGTGCGTCATCCGCTGGGCTTGCTCTGGTGTGACGACATCCAATATGCGGCCAAGCATGCTTGAGACAAGCACCAGAAAAGCAACATCATAGCGAATGGCCGCATCAATCATCGCTTCAGGGTCCCGATGCAGCCCCGGATCAAGCAGGGCAACTCTGCCACCGGTAAGCAAAGGCCAAAAAATTTCCAGAGCCGCATCGTCAAAGGTTAATGTCGTCTTCTGCAGTATCGTCTCTCCGGGCTGTAGCTGCAGGGCATGCTGCATCGATTGGATGGCACTCGCCCAGCCTTGATGCATATTCGCCACACCCTTCGGTTTGCCGGTAGAGCCTGAAGTATAATATACGGAGACAAGATGACCGGGCTGAACCCCGCTGCGTGGGGTGCTGTCAGGCAAACGCATCAGCTCCGCGGACAATGTTGGATAAACAAGCACCTCGGCAGCTATGCATGGAGCATCGGGCCAAGCATCCCGCTCCGTTACACAGATGCGGGCGCCAACGTCCTTCAGTATCCGCTCGTTGCGAGAACATGGGGCTTCCGTATCCAGCGGCACATAAGCGCCTCCTGCCTTGAGTATCCCGAGCAGCACAACAATCAGCTCCAATGAGCGATTCATGCACACACCTACCGGCATATCCGGCGTTGTCCCTTTCTGGATTAAATAATGTCCAAACCGGTTGGACTGCCGCTGTAATTCCTCATAAGTAAGGCGTACATCCTTCATGATGACGGCAGTATGCTGCGGCGTCCGCTCCACCTGCTGATCGAAAAGCTCATGAAGGCAAGCATCCGGAAAATTCAAGCCATCCCCTCCCTTACGTGTTCATGCAAGCGTATCTTTGATTATTTGCAATGCCTGCTCGATCTGCCGGGTGCTGACTCCCGCATGAGTCACCGCGCGGATGCGGCCATGCCCGAGTTCATCGACATTCACGCCCTTTTGCTGTAATTTCTCTACTACGCTCTCCCACGTAAACCGCGAATCGATTACGCGAAAAAATACAATATTGGTTTCCACAGTATGGTGATCACAAGCGATGCCGGGAATATTCGATAGCCCTAGCGCCAGATGTTTTGCATTCGCATGATCTTCCCCCAGTCGCGTTATCATGTTGTTCAAGGAAACCAAGCCTGCCGCTGCAAGCACACCCGCCTGCCGCATCCCGCCGCCAAGCATTTTTCGAATCCGGTATACCTTTTGAATAAAAGCCTCGCGGCCAACAACTATCGAGCCGATCGGTGCGGACAGCCCTTTAGAAAGACAAAACTGCAGCGAATCGGCGTATTCCGCAATCCCTGCTGCCGGAACTCCCATAGCTACCGAAGCATTCCAAATGCGGGCGCCATCCATATGTACAGGAATTTGCTGCTCGCTGGCAAAAGCTCGGATTTCTTCCAAGTAGGAAAGCGGCAATACCCGGCCTCCCATCCGATTATACGGATTTTCCAGACAGAGGAGCCCAGGCCATGCGAATTGCGGGTCTGTTCGGTCACGAGGCACGGCTCTATGCAAATCCTCCAGATCAAGACGGCCATCCGCCTGGGTCCGAATCGGTTCATACATGATTCCCCCGCATACCGTCGCTCCCGCCGCCTCATAAATGTAAATATCCGACTCATCGCCAACCAATACCTTCGAGCCGCGGGGGCAATGGGCCATCATCGCAGCAAGGTTCGCCATTGTTCCACTGGGCATGAAAATAGCCGCTTCCTTCCCCAGCATCTCCGCTGCCTTGGCTTCCAGCTTCTTTACGGTAACGTCTTCCCCGTAGACATCATCCCCCAGCTCGGCATGGACCATGGCTTCCAGCATTTCAGGAGTAGGCAGAGTGAAGGTATCGCTGCGCAGTTCAATCTTCGTAAGATCAGACATACCATTTCCTCCAAAATAAAAACATGATAATCCAATTGATATATGCTACATATAGGGCCTCATCGCTTCAGCAATGGTGGATAAAAGCTCCAGCGGCGCCTGAAGGAAATGATGATGATCTCCATCCAGTACCTTGAAAGCAGCCTGCCCGTATTCGCTCCAGCCGCTTAACAATAACGGATCCACTTCTTTGTCCCCGTTCCACCCGATGGCTGTTATGGGGAATGGAAGGCAAGCGGGGCTCATCTGCTTATAGCGCCGGTTTGCTTCCAAATCCGAGCGCATGATCCCGGTATTCAGCGCAATCATGTCGGGCAGAGGCGTCCCCCCCATTTTCGTGATTAATAATTCAATTTCAGCCGCCAGCTCACGGTCGTCCAATGCCAGAAATCTGCCATAAGGTCCCTGATGCGGAGCCACCTGCGACGATATAAACAAGTGCGATGGCACCGGCCCTCCTTGCTGTATCAGCTGGATGGAGGCCTCATAGCTTGGCAAAGCAGACCCGCAGTGACCAAAAAAGGCAAAAGGACGATCCATATAGGGCAGCAGCGCTTCGTTCAGGCTTTCCGCCAAATGCTCATAAGAGGAATAGGTCGGTTCATGAAACCTGTTCTCGCGACCGGGCAGTTGGATCGGACATACCTCGATCTTGCCAATGAATTCAGGCCAATAGCGGTACATACTTGCCCCGCATCCAGAATAAGGAATGCAGAACAAGCGTGCCTTGGCGAATGGAGAAGGCGCTCTGAGAAGCCAGGGATTGGTTTGAATTTCCGTTGCCTCATCAACGTATTCCAAGTCCATCCACTCCTTACGATGTTCGCACATGCCCGCGAACGGGCAAATGCTTGATGCCGCTAATAAAATTGGAGCCCAAATAGTCAACAGGGCCTATGATTTCAAAGCCTTCGTAATGCGCAAACAGCTCCTCATACAGCATGGTCAGCGTTTGCTTCGCGGTTTTATATCCAATGCAAAAATGGGGTCCGCTTCCAAATGCAATATGGGGATTGGGTGTTCGCCGAAAATCGAATGTGTACGGATCAGGAAAAATGTCCGCATCCCGATTGGCGGAGCCGATCCACACGACGACCGCATCTCCTTTTTTAATGGGTATGCCTCTGATCTCGGTATCCCGCGTAGCGTATCTCATGAAATGGCTGGCTGGAGACGACCAGCGAAATGCCTCTTCCACCCCGCTGTCCATACATTCCGGATGTGCAGCAAACTCCCGGTATAAATCCGTCTTGATCAGCTCCAAAAAAGACAGGCTGGCGGCATGCGGTGTAGTCGCTGCTGCTCCCAACAAAATGCTGTAGCAGTTGGAAATAACCGCTCCCGTATCTAACTTGGCTCCATCCACCTCCACATTTATCAGAATACTGAGCAAGTCTTCGCCTAGAGAACGACGGCGCTGGCTCATGATGTCCAAAAAGTAGGCGAAAAGCTCCCGGTGCGCTCGTTGCAACGTCGCTGTGCTGCCCTCCGGCAATACGTATTCTTCATCATCGGGAGCAATCGCCATCGTAGTAAGCCGAGTCAGCAGCGGCCAATCCGCCTCTGGCAGCTCCAGAATGCAACCACTTACCGCAATCGACATCGCAAACATGGCCCGGGCAAAGTCAACCCCGTTCGGCTCCAGGCAAGGAGACAGCAGCCTGCGGATTGCCTTGCGGTTCTGTTCCTCGTGCTTCTCCACCAGGTTGTGATGGAAGCCGCGCTGCAGCGGGCGCCGGATGTGGGTATGGCGCGGCGGGTCCGTAACCGCCATTTGCTTTCCACCCGCAGGGTCCTTCGTCCCCAGCAAATTCAGCAAGCTGCCCTGTTCGGAGGTGAAGGTGTCGTAGTCCTTCAAGACCTGCACTGCATCCTTATATTTGGTAACCGACCAAAATCCCAGCTCTTCGTTGACCTGCTGCCAATGGACGGGCGCATGGCGCCGCATGGCGTCCCATATGACATAAGGCTCTCCATGGCTGTATAACTTCGGGTCCAATAAATTGACTTCCGCTATATTCACAAGCGATGAATCCATGGCATTGGTTGTTGGCATTTGTCCTCTCCTCCTTGGTTAGACTTTGGCAACCCTGTTGCTGTCCTCCATCATAGCGGCCAGCTTGGCAACCGTTGGCTTCAGGTAAAGGAAGCGGGCCGGTATGGCCGTTCCCAGCATACTCTCCATGTGGACGATAAGTTCAGACAGGAGAAGTGAATTGCCGCCAAGCGAGAAAAAATGGTCATGGATGCCGACAGGCTCCACCGACAAGTTCTCTCCCCACAGTCTGGCAAGATCGGATTCCATGGCATTCCGCGGCGCAACATAAGGAGTGCTCAATCTGCGAGGCGAGCGCACAGCTGCAGGCAATTGGTTGCGGTCTACCTTCCCGTTCGGTGTTAACGGCATTTCCGCAATGGGCATCATGGCCCAAGGGATCATATAGGGAGGCAGGTGCTGGCACAGGTAAGCGTGCAAGCCCATTACGATGTCCGCTTCGCTAGCCACGGAACCTGTGGTTACCACGTACGCAAGCAGGCGCTTGTTCCCGAAGCCGTCCTCCTGTGTCACGACTACGGCAGCCTGTATCTCTCCATATTGGGTGATCACCGTCTCGATATCATCCGGCTCCACTCGGTAGCCTTGAATCTTGACCTGCCTGTCCACCCGGCCCATAAACTCCACGCTGCCGTCTTCAAGCCAGCGAGCAAGGTCCCCTGTTCTCAGCATGCGAGCTCCCGGCACCTTGCTCCACGGATTCGGAATGAACTTGCTCGCCGTCTCTGCCGGGTTATTGAGATACCCGCTCGCTAACCCCGCTCCGGCAACATACAGTTCCCCTTCCTGCCCTACAGGCATCGGATTCAGATTCGAATCAGAGATCATAATCCATGTTCCATTGATGGGCGAGCCGATAGGGACGGTAGGGTGAGAGGTCATCGTGTTGGTGGTCCAGCAGGTGGAGAAGGTCGTGTTTTCGGTTGGACCGTAACCATTGGTAAACGTCAGATGCGGATGCGCGCTCAGAAGTAGTTCAAGGTGTGCAGGAGAAATCACATCCCCGCCTGCGATGACATGCTTCAGTCCCTGAAAGGCAGCAAGATAGGAGTTCACCATCACTTGAAAAAGTCCGGCCGTCAGCCATAAGGTCGTTACCCCTTCCGCTTGGATAGTTGCGGACAGCACATCCGGCCGAATCATCCCGCAATCGTAAATGACCAGCCGCCCGCCATTGGTGAGCGGGGCCCAAATTTCGAACGTCGAGGCGTCAAAGGCCACAGGAGAAATAAGCAGAAATACATCTTCTGGTGTAAAAGAGAAGTCTTTGGTGTTATCGACCAGACGAGCAACTGCCCGATGCGGTACACACACGCCTTTCGGTGTGCCCGTTGAGCCTGATGTATAGCTGATATAAGCCAAATGCTCCGGCGTCACTTCCACGTTGCCTCTGCAAGGAGCCAGGGCGAACGTTTCCTGTTCGCGATCCAGCAGCAGCACAGGAACGGATGGATCCACAAAACGCTCCCTGAAGCGGTGTTGGGTAAGGACGAGACAAGGCGCAGCATCCTTAAGGATAACATCCTGCCTGGCCTGCGGGATTGTCGTCTCCAACGACAGATAGCAGCCTCCTGCCTTCAAGATGCCTAATAGAGAAATGACCAGTTCTAAGGATCGCTCTGCCAGTACCATCACGATACGGTCAGGACCAACCTGGAATTGCGCCAATCGATTCGCCAGCGCCTCCGCCGCTTCATCCACTTCGCGGTACGTCATGTGCTTGGAAGCATAGCTCAAAGCAATGGCATCAGGCGTTGCATGCACATGATGTTGAAACAGGTGATGAATGCAGGCGGGAGGCATCAAGGGCTTAACGCTTCCGCACCAGGATTGCTCTGGCATCCTATGCCCCGAGTCGGCGTGAACCGCTACCGCATTCATCGGCCCACAGGGATTTGAAAGCCTCTGTTGCCGGCTTACTCGTCGCATATCCTTCCAGACGCTGCCGATCTCCTCCAGACATTCTTCGAGCGTTCCCTCATAGCCCGTACTATGCCAGCCGTAAGCATTGTCTTCTGCTGCAGGCCAAATGGAATATTGTCCCTCGCTATTTATAAGCGTTTTATACCGCAATTGGACTGACATCAGACCGACTCCTTCGCTTCATGGTTATCGGATTTCAGATAAGCTGCGATCCTCCCGACGTTCGGGGCACTCATGATGGAATAGTGGTCTCCGTCAAGCAGGATGCTATCGACTTGCTTGGCATAGTTGCTCCAGTCAAGATCCAGGGTCAAGGCCTCTTCCTCCTCCTTGGCCCTGAACCAGACTAGCGTTCCGTCAAACCATTGGGGAACATGCTCGTACATCGCCTTAAAATTGGCTTTAAAGATGTTGTAGAAGTGATGAAGACCATCCTCTCCGGGACTCCAGGCCTCTGCTCGCTTGTCGGACACCTCCCCCATCCTCTGCACGCCTGCAAAATCATGCAGGAAATGCTCCTTCCATTCGTTCTCCGAAAACTCAGGTTCGTCTTCGGTCTGGGGCCTGAGCCTTGCATCCAGCAGCACCAGCATGCCAACGGCTTGTCCTGCCTTCCGGAACTCGCAAGCCATTTCATGTGCAACAATGCCGCCGTACGACCAGCCTAACAAGGAATAAGGCCCCTTTGGCTGTACCGTCCTTATTCGTCGAATATATTGATGTGCCATCTCCTTGATCGAGGAAGGTGGACAGTCGCTCATCCCGCTTATCTGTTCAGCCTGGATGGCATAAACAGGCCGATCTCCCCCTAAAGCCTGTGGAAAAGCGTTGTAGCATACGACGCTCCCGCCTACAGGGTGAATGCAAAATAGAGGCGGATGTGAGCCTGAGGTGCTCAAAGCGACAAGGGCCGACGGCTTCTGCCCCTCTGCCTGGTCCTTGCTCAGCAACCCTGCCAGCCGTTCAATCGTATCGTACTCCAATAGGGAGGATACAGGTAATTTGCGGGTGAACTCCTGCTCCACCCTTGCCATGAGCTGAATGGCAAGCAGCGAATTTCCTCCCAAATGAAAGAACGAGTCCTTGATGCTGGGGGCAGATACCTGAAGGACCTGTTCCCAGATGTCCGACAATTTTTGCTGCCGCTGATCGGTTGGCGGCTGGAATAGGGATTTCTGCGCTGCACCATCGCTCCTATCAAGCTGTGGAAGAGCTTTCCGATCTAATTTCCCGCTCGCGGTTAGCGGCATCTCCTGGATAAACATCCAGCGGGCAGGGATCATGTATTCAGGCATGCGATTTTTCAGGAAGTCGTACAACTCCTTAACGGCCATGTGCCTATCTAGCTTTCTTTTGACGATACAGGCAACGATTTGCAACTGTTGCTGATGGTCCTCGGTTGCATATACCGCGCATGCTGCGATATCGGGATGCCCTGCCAGCCTTGCCTCGATGTCGCCCAACTCGACGCGGTGACCGCGTATTTTTACCTGCTGATCGAGACGGCCAATGTATTCGATAGCACCGTGTGGAAGATATCTGGCTTCATCTCCCGTTTTATACAGACGGGCATCCGGGTCATCACTGAACGGGTCCGCGATGAACCTCTCGGCGTTCAGATCCGGACGGTTATGATAGCCGCGGGCTAGGCAGACACCGCCAATATACAGCTCGCCAGGCACACCGACAGGCACCGGTTGCATCTGTTCATTCAGCAGCCGGATATAGGTGTTGGCAATCGGATAGCCGATCGGTACATGGGCATCTTCCCGTCCGCATTCCCAACTGGTCACATCAACAGCAGCCTCGGTAGGTCCGTACAGATTATGCAATTCACAAGACAATTTTTCGAAAAACAGCTGCTTCAGCGCTGGAGACAGCGCTTCTCCGCTACAGATGACCCTCTTCAGGGGCGTGCACTGCTCGACTTCGGTTTGTGCCAGAAAAGCATGAAGCATGGAAGGCACAAAATGAATGGTTGTAATGCGTTCTTCTCGAATGACCTTGATCAGATATTCCGGGTCCTTATGCCCTTCAGGCTCTGCAATGACGAGCCCGGCTCCCGCGATCAATGGCCAGAACAATTCCCATACCGAGACGTCGAATGTAAACGGCGTTTTTTGCAGGACCCGATCCATCCCGTTCAACCGATACTTGCGCTGCATCCAGAGCAGACGATTGGCAATGGCCTTATGCTCGATTAATACTCCCTTGGGCTTTCCGGTAGAGCCGGACGTATACATCATATAAGCAAGCTGTTCCGGGCGGCACGAACCATTGATGTTCGTAACAGGCTCAGCAGCCAAACCCTCACACATCCGTTCCATATACAGGACTACGCCCTCATAGCCCGCAAATAACGAAGCCCACTTTGCGCTCGTTACGACAAGGCCCAGCTCTGCATCGCGAAGCAGTTCATGAACGAAGGCTGCCGGATGATGCGGATGAATCGGAACATAGGCGCCACCCGCCTTTACGATGCCGATCAAGCCCGTGACCAGCTCGATGGACCTCTCCAGGCAAATTCCTGCTTTTACGTCCGGCCCCAGCCCATGCCTGCGCAAATAATGGGCCATCCGGTTCGCCTTTTCATTGCAGTCGCGGTAGGTTAACCGCTGCTCCTGATAGATCAGAGCCAGGTGGTCAGGCGTTCTCTCCACTTGCTGCTCGAACAACTTGTGCAGCAGATGAACTTCAGGAAAATGTGTTGACGTTTGATTCCATTGCGCCATGTCGTGCAGCTCTTGCGCAGAGAGCAAGAAAGTGTGGTCTGCAACTTCATTGGTATGGTAAGCGATAGCTTCCAGCGCCTTCTGATAATATCCGGCCGTCCGTTTTATTTGCGCTTCGCAATACAGAGCTTGATCCCAACGGATCGCCAATTTTAACGCACCGCTTTCTCCATCTAGCGAAAATTCGGCTCCGAATGGGAAACTGTTATCTGCCTGCCCCCGTTCCTCATCAATGCGCAATTTTGCATAAGAATTCAATTTCTGTTCAGACACATAGAAATGAGTGAAGTTAAAGAACGTCTCAAACAGTCTTCCGCTTCCGGTATCCTGTTGAATTTGCGCCATAGGATAGCGGCGATATTGCAGCATTTCCTGTTCTTTTTCCCACGCCCTTTCCGCGATGTGCATCCAGCTTCCTCCATCCAGCTGCATGCGGAAGGGCAATGTATTCAAGAACAAGCCCAGGGCACGATCCCCGTCCTTCTGTTCAAGGCGGCCATGAAACAATACCCCTGTCGTAATGTCCCGCTGATTGGTTACCATTTTTAAGATTTGCATATGGACAGCTAGCAGCCAGCTTTTAACCGGAATGAGCGTCCTCTGCGCTACATCCTGCACGGCTCGCGACAGGGACGGGGAAATCTCGACGTCCTTGAGTTGCATGTCCGGCGGCATGGGGGCACCCTGCTCCCATTGAGGCAGCCGAATACGGGAAAATCCCCGCAGTTGCCTCTGCCAGTATTGCTTGTGCTCTCGGGATTGCAACGCATTCCCTTCTTCTCTGACATATTGCTTGAATGTGGACTGCAATGGCGAAGTATTCTCCAATGCCTGATTTTGAAGCATGCGATCAACCGTTGCAAATAACTCCGCCGTAAAATGAGCTACACTCCAACCATCCAGAAGGGAATGATGCATCGACACAAACAGTTGCATCCAATCCTCCGCGCGCTGATGAATATGGACGCGGAACAGCGACTGACTCCAATCAAAAGGGGTGTTCATTTCCTGCCCCACCCATTCCTGCAGCCATGCTTGCTGCTGCTCAGGATCCATATCGCTTACCTGGAAATACTTGATAGGCAGCTTCCCTATGGCATGCACCAATTGTAGAGGAATGCTGTAATTGGAAAGGTCAAATGTGGTGCGTAATATGGGATGACGTCCAATCAACAGCTGAAAGGCTTGCTCCCACACCTCTTTATGGAAGGGGCCGCGGATGGAAAACGGAATCAGGTCATGGTACAGCCTGGATTCGGGATACCATTCGCTCTGGAACAGCATGCCTTGCTGCAGTTGAGTCAGCGGATAAGCATCCTCTGCATCTTCAGGCAGGTTGGCCCGGTCTGTAGTAGGGACCAGATCAAATCTTCCGTCAGGAGCCTGCGGCAGCTCCCGCTTTATGTGGACATGCGGCGCAAGCTCCCGAATAGTCTGGTAGGATAGCAAATCCCGAATGCCAAACTGCAGATTCGACTCCTTCGCGAGGGCAATCATTGACAGCATGCGAATGGAGTCTCCCCCGCACACAAAGTAGTTGTCCTTCACACTGATGTGTTGGATTTCCAGGACACGCTCCCAAATGCTTACCAGCATCTCCTCCATTCGGGTGGAAGGAGGCATATAGGATGACTGCTTTGCTTTGTGCTCCGTTTGCCGCTGGAGATGCCCGTACTCAATCTCCCCATTTGCCCGACGCGGGAGGCTATTCACCCAATGCATCGTGGGCGGAATCATATATTCCGGGAGCTTGTCCCGCAGAAAATGCTGAACCTTATAGACGGGTGCCGTCTGTCCAGTCTCGGCAACGAGATAAGCCATCACATATTCAACGCCATGCTCATCCCTGCATGCCTGCACAGCGACATCCCGAATCAGGCTGTGTTCAAGGCAAGCGCTTCGTATTTCTTCAAGTTCGACGCCAAACCCGCCAAGCTCCGCGCAGTTCCTCAAGCTGCGCAGATACTCGATCTCGCCAGTAGGCAAATAACGGCCGATATCGTCAGTCCGGTAAAGCCAGACCCCAGCCTCGTCCGTAATCGAATGATAGCTCCAGCGCCTAGCGCGCCGCTTGGCATGATACAAGCTTGCATGCTCCGTATCCGGCTCACTCACATGCATCGTCCCCGCTGCGCCCATGGGCACGACTTCACCGTTGGCATCCAAAATAAAAATCGTTCGTCCTTCCAAAGCAAAGCCAATCCGCCGATCAAGTCTTGTGCATTCGTTGCCGCCTGCCTGAATGATCCGGCAGCTAACGGCGCCTCCCAGCTCGGTAACGCCGTATATTTGAACAAGCTGCGGGCGTGAGCGGGCATTACGCGTAAACCATTGCTCCAGGGAGGGCACGGCTACTATTTTTCCTTTGATAAAAATGGTTCGAAGGGCAAGCTTGTCCTTCATTTCCACTTCATTCATCCCGATCCATGAAAAGAACGAAGCAGCGGTCAGCGTAAGCATAGTTACCTTTTCCTTCACCAGCAGCTCATGCAAATAGTTAGGATGATCCGCGATCCAGCTTGGCATGATCACCAGTTTTCCGCCGTAAAGGAGTGGACACAATATTTCCCATGCAGCTAACTCACTGTCCAACGAATGCAGCAAAGTCCACACATCGTTGTTATCGAAATGAAACGTTCCGGCTGCCGATTCGAATAACCGCATCAGCCTGTAATGGGGCACGACGACAGCTTCAGATGCACCGGACGCATCGGAAGTCACATATAGATATGCTCCATGATGCAGGGCTACCTGCGACTCCGGATTGCCATCTTGCGCCTCCAAAGGCCAGCTCTGCTCCATGCAAAGCACCGTATGGCCCCCTTGCGGAAGTTGTCGTTGCTGGGCCTCGTTGGTAACAATGCAGGATACCTCGGCAGTTTGCAGCAGGGAGCTGTTTCTCTCCGCAGGATCAGCGGGATTCAAGGCAACGCAGCAACCACCTGCCTTCCAAATGGCTAACATGCCGACAATCAAATCCAGGGAGCGGTCAAGCCATATTGCTACAGGCGTGTCGGGACCTATGCCCTGCTTCCGCAAATGCCACGCCATTCTATTGGCTCTTTGGTTGAGTTCAGAATAGGTAAGCGACTCGCCATCGCCATGATAGCGAATAGCCGTGGCATCCGGAATCGAAGCAGCCAAGCTTTCAAATCTGTGATGACAGCATGTCGCATTCTGATGGTGAAAAGCGGTGCCGGCTTGCGGATGCAGCTGCTGATGTTTGGACCGCTTCTCTTGCTCGCGGACAAAAGGAATCTGCCAGATCCGTTGATCCATATCCTCTAAAATGCGTTCCATCAAGCCGATAAAATGTGCGGATAGCTGCGCAATCAGATCGCGATCATACAAACGCTGTTGATATTCAAATATGCCATGCCAGCCGTTAGAGGTTTCCGCCATGTCCAGATAAAGCTCAAATTTGGCGGTCCCCACATTCAATTCCAGCGGTTGGATATCCAAATGAGGCAAGTTCAGTTCCAGCTTGGGATGGTTCTGGAATGAGAACATCGCCTGAAAGATCGGCGTCTGCCCCAAGGTTCTCTCGGGGGCAAGCCGTTCTACCAACAGGTCAAAAGGAACATCCTGGTGCTCGTAAGCTTCGAGCGCCGTCATTTTTAGCTGCTGCAGCATCTCCCGAAACGTGGGATTATGCTGCATGCAGGTGCGCAGCGCCATCGTATTTACGAACATCCCGATGACGTTCTCAAGCTCGATATGATGACGATTCGCAATCGGTGTCCCGATAATAATATCATCCTGTCCCGAATAACGGGCCAGCAGCAATTGGTACACGGCCAATAAACCGATAAAAAGGGTCGTCCCGCTATTGCTGCAGAGCTGTGCGAATCGTTCGGACAGCTCCAATGGGATGAAAAAGTCGAAGCAAGCGCCTGTGTTGTCGCTTAGAAGCGGCCGCGACGGGTCAACAGGCAAATCCAAACAAGGCAGCTCTCCTTCCAGATGCTGCTCCCAGAAAAGCAATTGCTTCTCTAACCATTCACCCTGCAAGCGCTCTCTTTGCCATTGGGAAAAGTCAGCCACCTGAATGGGCAGCTCCGGCAACTTCGCCTCCCTTCCCTCCAGCGCCGCAGCGTATAACATGCTCAGTTCCCGCAAGAAGACGGAACAGGACCAGCCATCCGTAATCATATGGTGCATATTGATCAGCAGGTAGTGTTCGTGCTTAGTAATGGAGTAAAGCACCATTCGGAAAAGTGGGGCCTGCTCCAATGAAAACGGTCTGCGGACATCCTCCATGATCCGGTCATTGATCTGCAGGGCAGCTTCGGCGGATAGCTCAATATGACAAACGGTAGCGTCCAGTTCCGGAACAATAACTTGTACCATGTCATCGTCTTCCACCGCAAAATACGTGCGCAATGATTCATGCCGCTCCACCAGCGTATGAACGGATTGCTGCAGCATGGTGATATCGACAGGCCCATCGAGTTTATACAGCAGCGGCACATGATAGACGGAAGGATCGGATATCGTCTCCTGTACAAACCATATTCTTCTCTGGGCAAAAGACGCCGGAAACAAATCATGGTTACTGCTAATCGGTGTACTCAATGGGTCAGTCCCCTTTTTCCTCAAATGATTGCTTATGATCGCTTCAAGATTTGATCCCTCTGGGTTTTCTGAAAACCTTTGGAATTGTCATATTACACTCCACTTCCATCTTGTTGATAAGTTGAGCCAGCTCGACAATCGTTGGTGCATCGAACATCGCTTTGATAGGTACATTTTTGGACAATTCCTTTCGCATCAATGAGATGACTTGGGTAGCCAGCAGGGAATGGCCGCCAATGTCAAAGAAGTTCTCCGTCGTGCCAACGGCTTCACGATGCAGGATTTGACACCATATACGGGATAACCGAGCCTCCGTTTCATTAACAGGCGTCGCTTGGGCGACACCTGCCGCCGGGTAAGCATCCGGTTGGGGAAGAAGCTCCCGGTTCACCTTCCCTCCCGCTGTAACAGGAAAAGACGCCAACGCGATATAGAAGGATGGATGCATATATACCGGCAGATGCTGCTTGACTTCACGGCGGATCATATCCAAGGAGTTCGCTCCATGTTTGCACGTTACATAAGCAACGAGTTGCTTTTCAGGAACAAGCAGGTCATCCCTGACGGTCACCAAAACTTGCTCCACCTCCGGAAGCTGTTCCAAACAGGCTTCAATTTCTCCAAGCTCCACACGATAACCTCTGATCTTGACTTGAGCATCCTTTCTTCCGATATATTCGACCTGACCGTCGGTGCGATAACGCCCATAATCTCCCGTCCGATATAAACGTTCGCCTTGACGGAACGGATGAGGAATAAAAGCCTTGGCCGTTAACTCCGGTTGATGTAGGTAGCCTTGGGCCAGTCTTGTTCCGCCGATAAACAATTCTCCCGCAACGCCCACCGGAACAGGCTGCTGCAAATGATCCAAAAGATACAGCTGCGTATGAGGCAAAGGCCTTCCGATCGGGAGTTCCGTGCACTCCTCCTGGAGCGGATCAAGATCATCATAATAGGTAGTTGCGGCTATCGTTGCTTCTGTCGGCCCATAGGCGTTGCTCCAACGAATGCGCCCCTGCGTGATTTGCCTCCATTTTTTATATATCGCTATCGAGGCTTTCTCTCCCCCGACAGACAGCAGCTTCAAGGATGCAGGGAAAGCATCCGTGTCTTCCCACTCGCGAACGAACAGGTGCCAATATGCCGTCGGCAAATAAAGCACGCTGATCTGTTTGGCGTGTAACCAGCGCAGGAACTGATGCGTATCCAGCACCGATTTGGGACGCAGCACGAGTGTAGCTCCCGCCAGCAGGGCCGGAAACATTTCATGGATGGAGAAGTCGAAGCTGATGGCCGAGAATTGCACGATCCGGTCATGTTCATTCAGCCTGTTGCCCGCAATAACGGACAGAACATGATCCGCGAGAGAACGCTGTGAAATCATAACCCCTTTAGGTTTGCCGGTTGACCCTGAGGTATAGATCACGTAAGCGGTTTGGTCCAGGGATACGACTGGTGTCTCGCTTGCCTCCCCCTGGACCGTCTGTCCTTGCGTAAGCTGGTCAACCAGTATGACATGGTCAGGATTAACCGGCAGCTGATCCATCAAAAGCGAGTGCGTCAGGACAACCGCCATCCGGCTGTTCTCCACCATCCACCTGATCCTCTCGGCGGGATACTCCGGATCGAGCGGCACAAAGCACGCCCCTATTTTCAATGTCCCGAGCATGGACGCAACCAGCTCCATCGAGCGCTCCACATAAATGCCAATGATCGTGCCAGCCCCCGCTTGTCTGGTCCGCAGCATAGACGAAATGGCCTCGGCTTGGGCATGAAGCTCTTCATAGGTCATCGCCCGCTCGCCATCTTCAATCGCCGCAGCCTGCGGACGCCGCCGCACGGATTGCTCAAAGCGCTGATACATATCTTGGTCCTCTACATGGGCTGCCTCCGTATGATTCCAATCGACAAGCAGTTGCCTCCGTTCCTCCTCAGTCAACAGAGAAGCACGGGAGATCGCTTCATCCGGCTGCTGCAGCATGCCCTCCAACAGCTGCAAATAATGCCTGGCAAACCGCTCTATCGTCGCTCGCTCAAACAAGTCCGCGGCGTATTCGATCGTCACATGGATGTCCTCATCTTCTTCCTCAACAAACATGCTGAGATCAAACAGCGAATGTTTGTTTTCCAGCTCAACCTGGCTGAATTGTAACAATGGCTTCGGGCAGGCATGCTGCGCATTGTGCAGGGAGAACATCACCTGAAATACGGGAGAAAAGCCTGAAGTTCTTTCCGGCTGCAGCTCCTGTACCAATTTTTCAAAAGGAATGTCCTGGTGGGAGAATGCCTCCATCGTTGCCTTTTTAACGCTCGTCAGCAGCTCTCTCCAGGTAAACTCCGGAGACACGCTCGTCCTGATCACCAGCGTATTCACGAAAAATCCGATCAACCTCTCCCATTCCGTCCGGTTGCGATTGGTCATGGGAGAGCCGACCAGCAGGTCTTGCTCCCCGGTATACCGATAGAGCAGGGCCTGAAATATCGTAAGCAGCGTCATATACAAAGATACGTTTTCCTGCTTGCCGAATCGCCTTGCTTTTCTGGCAAGCCGGCCCTCCATCGTAAAGCTGATGCTTGAGCCGCGATACGATGGCTGGAGTGGACGCGGGCGATCGGTTGGCAATCGCAGGATGGGAAGCTTGCCCTGCAGCTGGTTCTTCCAGTAGCTCAATTGTTTTTCCCATACAACGCCTTGAAGCATATTACGCTGCCACACCGCATAATCAACGTATTGCAGGGACAGGGCTTCCGGTTGATAAGCAGGATCATGCTTGCAGCGCGCATAATTTTCCCACCATTCCTGTTCCAGCAAAGACATGGACCAGCCATCGAAAATGATATGATGCACTACCAACAGCAGAACCCACGCTTCATCATGCACACGGTATAAGCTGGCCCTGATTAACGGGTCTCGGGCAAGATCAAACGGCTGCTGTTCCTCCTGCGCGATCAGGGCATGGAGTCTGGATTGTTGATGCTCTCCCTCCACGTTCCTCAAGTCAACCTGCCGTAAGGGATAGGACCAGGAAGGATGAATGATCTGCAGCGGCAATCCGTCCCTATCGACAACATTGGTGCGCAGGCTTTCGTGCCGGTCAATCAACTGCCGATAGCTCTTTTCCAGGACAGAGGCATCCAGTTCCCCTTTTATCCTTACCGCCTTGGAGATGTTATACATCGATGTTCCCGGTTGGAGCTGTTCAAAAAACCATATTCTCTCTTGCGCAAATGAAAGCGGCATATCAGGCTCACGCTGTACAGGAGCGATGCTTTCGATTGAAAGATGTTTGTGCTGCCCGAGGCAATGCTCCAAATGTGCGCTGAAGTCACGCAACTGCGGAAACTCAAAAATCGTATACAAGGGCAAATCGGTCTGAAAAGCACTTTTCACCCGCGAAATCACCTTTATTGCCAATAAAGAGTGCCCGCCCAGCTCAAAAAATTGGTCTTCCAGCCCGACGTTTTCGCATCCCAGGATGTCTGCCCAGATCATGGCGACGCCCTTTTCCGTCGCTGTAACCGGAGCCGTTTTCTCTTTCCCGGTTAGGTTTCGCTTGGGCTGCGGCAGAGCAGATCGGCTTACCTTTCCGCTCGGTGATAATGGCAGCTCCTCCAGCTTCATGAAAATCGTAGGAAGCATGTAGTCCGGCAGCTTCTTTTTCAAATGCTCCCTTACCTCATGTTCAACGATATCCCGATCAGCAACGAGATATGCCACCAGCTCCTGCGTCGATTGATGTTCCTTCCAACCCACGACCACCGTCTCCCGGATTCCAGGAAAGGTGCTGATGACCGCTTCAACTTCACCCGGTTCCACGCGAAAACCACGAATTTTGACCTGCTCATCTATTCTGCCTAAAAATTCAACCTCACCGCTTGGCAGGAAACGGGCCAAATCGCCCGATCTGTACATGCGCTGATCCGGTTCCTGCGCGAACGGATTCGGAACGAAGCTATCCGCCGTAAGCTCCTCCCGGTTCAAATACCCTCTCGCCAAACAAATACCGCCAATGTACAGCTCCCCGGATACGCCAACGGGCACAGGCTGAAGCTGGCTGTCGAGGATATATATCTCGCAGTTGTCAATCGGTTTTCCGATCGGCGGAAGCGACTCGACTGTGTCTATATCCTCAATCCTATATGCGGTCACGACATGAGTTTCCGTTGGCCCGTAGTGATTTTGAACCGTGCAATGCCCCAGTTTTTTCAACCAGTTTCTGATCTGCGGCGTAATGCGCAGCTGCTCTCCCGAGACGGTAATATCTGTGATCGCATATTCAATGCCTTCGATCGGTTCGGCAGCCTCGGCCAATTGCTGCAAGCTGATGTAGGGCAAATGCAGGCGCTTAATCTTATGGTCAGCCATTAGCTCAAGCAGGCGCTCCGGGTTTTTGCGGGTCTTCTCATCAACGACAATGACCGTTCCCCCGTTACCGAAGGCCGAAAACATCTCGTGACACGACATATCAAAATTCAGGGTAGAGAATTGAAGCACCGTCGCCTGATGCGGCGAGTTCAAATTTTTATTCTGCCAGGCGATCAGATTCACGATCGGACGATGGTTCATCACGATGCCTTTCGGCTTGCCCGTTGAGCCGGAAGTATACAGAATATATAGCATATGATCGGGACCTACGCCGGAAGCCGGAGCCTCGGCAGCCGCCGCAAGCTCTTGCATATGATCCAGAAGGAACAGGCTTGAGTTAACCCCACCGAGCAATGAGACAAGGGAGGACTGGGTAATCACAACCGGAACTTGGGTATCCTCCAACATGTAGATCAGACGGTCCTGAGGATATTGCGGGTCAAGCGGTACATAAGCCCCGCCTGCCTTCAGTACGCCGAGTACCGCAACGACCATTGCCAACGATCGGTTCATGCAGATGCCAACGCACACATCCGGGCCAACCCCATAGGCTTGCAGATTGAAAGCCAGCCCGTTGGACAGGTGATCCAATTCCTGATACGTTAGGCACGTATCCTTGAATGTGACGGCCGTTTTGTCAGGAGTTCGCTTGGCCTGCCGTACCAAAAAATCGTGCAGGCAGATGTCATCCGGGTAGGGAACGGCTGTCTGATTCCATTGGTACAGGAGTTGCTGGCGTTCCTCGCTGGACATGAGCGGAAGCTGTGAAATCGGCAGGTCCGGATTCTCGACGACTCCCCGCAATAAAAGCAGGTAGTGTTCGATAAGGTGAGCGATGGTGTCTCCTGCGAACCGATCCGTACGATACTCGACTCCCCCCGACATGCCTTCCGCGTTCTCAATCAGGGTCAGCTCCAGATCAAACTTTGACGTTTGGTTGTCCACCTCAAGAGACCGCACCTGAAGCCCGTCCAGATTCAGCCCAACATCGTCGTTCAGATTGAACAGCACTTGAAACAACGGCGTTCCACTTTCATTTCTGTCTGGCTGTACCGCCACGACAATCGTATCGAACGGCACATCCTGATTCGCATACGCAGCCAGCGTTTCTTGTTTGACCTGATGCAGGAGGTCCACAAAGGACATTTCCCCGAGCAAAGAGGTACGAATCGCCAGCGTGTTTACGAAAAAACCGATCAGATTCTCGACTTCTTCCAGCTTGCGGTTGGCAATCGGCGTGCCAACGATCAGATCCGCTTGTCCTGTGTATCGGAAAAGAAGAATGATATAGACGGTTAAAAATGCCATAAATGGAGTTGCCCCGTGACTCCGGCTAAGCTGCTTTACCGAGGCAGTCAAGCCAGAGGGAAGCGCCAACGAGGCAAATGCACCTGTAAACGTTTGCCGGGAAGGACTCGGAAAATCATACGGAAGCTGCAATACCGGCAAATTTCCGCTCAGCTTTTCCTTCCAATAAGACAACTGCCGCTCGATTTCGCTTCCCTTCAAGTATTCATTCTGCCAGTGTGCATAATCCGCGTATTGGATCGCCAATGGCGGGAGAGGAGAAGCTTCATCATGTACGTTGGCGCGATACAGAACCTCCAGTTCATGGCACAAGATGCCCGTTGACCAGCCGTCAAACACGATGTGATGGATGTTGAGCATAAAAAAATGATCGTCCGGCTGCATGCAAATCAGCCTGGAGCGCATCAGCGGACCACTCGATAAATCAAACGGCGTCTGTGCTTCCTGCTGGAGCAGTTCCATAGCCGCAAGCTCCCTGTCCGCTTCGGGAAGCTGCGTTACATCTGTCACATTCCATTTGTATTTAGGCAGATCAAGGATCATTTGAACGGGCTCTCCGTCCTGGACGAGAAATATGGTCCGAAGCGACTCGTGCCTGCTGACGATTTGCTGGAGACTTTGCTGTAATGCACCCGTGTCTAGCTTTCCTTGGAGACGGAACAGGAACGGAATATTGTAACATGCGTTTTGCGGATATAGTCGATCCAGAAACCAAAGCCTTTTTTGAGCAGAGGACACCGGAGAAGGACCTGTCCGCAGTACAGGTTGAACGGTTGTCTGTACAGCCGTGCTTTCCCCTCTATGTTGCAGCAGTTTATTGATCAATTCCTGTTTGGCCGCATGAATTGCTGGCTTGCGAGTGCCCGTCTCCATTTCAAATTCTCCTCCCGTAGGATCTGATTAATAGCTGTCTGTTATAAGCAGCGTAGCGTATTGGTGTGGAAAATCGTAACCTCGCCATGCAATGTGCTCATCAAATGGTAAGCTTTATGTAGTTGCCGGCCGTACTCGACATCGGTCTGGTCCAGCAATATCCCGATGCAAGTACCGCTATGCGTAATCACAATGCCTAGCCCGTTGACCGCATTGCAGATGTCGAGCACCTGATCCATTTGCCTTTTTTCCAGCAGTCGCTGATTCAGAATTGCACTTCGCGTGGAAATCTCACCCATAGCCTTTAGGTTGTGTCCTTTAATGGCGGAGGAAATGCTTGCGAGCAGGTCGTCGTATTCGGATTTCTCCGCTGCACCATAGGACCTGGAGATTTTGTTGAACTCGGCCGTATCGACTTCACCGCCCTCATCAATGCTTACAATTGACAGGTGGGGTACTAGGCCCAGACACTCACGGAGCCTTACAGCGTGATGGTAATAAGAAACAATCCCGTCATACATCACTCCGTCAGTCGACTCAATCTCCTGAATGAACCATTCCATCCGCTCTCTTGACAAATGTAAAGCAAAGCAATGATCAATGGCGCGGGCTGTTGCCACAATATCTGCCGAGGAACTGGCTAAGCCTTTGCCGACTGGAATATTGCTATTGATTTCAATCACGCCACCGATAGGAAGGTCGTAAAGTTGAAGAATCCGAAGCGCGATTTGCCTCGATTTCAATCGATAGCTGGGGGATACAATCAGATCAGGGAAGTCTGGCCGCGACTCAAACGTGACTTGTGAATAACGGTTGATTGGCAGCGTGATCAGAAAGTTCTGCTCATCTGTTCCAACACCCTGAAGCAATTCGCCGAAGGTTCCAAATGACTTGCCTACGCCGATAGGCTTGGCTACATTTTTTTCTTCCAAATACGGACTCATCTGACAATCCCCCTAGATTCAACAAAGTAAATAAGTTCGGCTTTGCTCTTGCTTCTTATGCAAATCCTTCCATCGTAAGGTTCGCTCCCGTTCTTGGATCGATAGCAGTGCGGCCACTTGATCCGGATGGGTAGAACCGAGAGATTTCTTTATGGTCAATCCGGACTCGGCAGAAAAGCACCGGATTAATACATCCGCTTGGATCTCGGCTGGATAGCCCAGCTCGCGGCACAACTCCTGCAGCAAATGCGGGTCAACGTCCGCGGGCAGCCTGCCTTGATCCATCATGGCTGTAATATACTTTCCTGCCACGATCTGTGCTTTTCGGTACGGAATATCAAATCGCAACGTCAATTGATTCGCTAAAGAGAAGCCACCGAAAAATTCCTTGGTGCACAGTCGTTCCATTTGTTCCCGATCAAACCTCATATGCGAAATCACATAAGTCAACAACTGGACTGCGGTTTGCATCGTCGCGAGCATCGTTAACAAGTTGCTTCCTCCCTCTTTTGCTGTCTCGACCATATTGGTGTAAGGTGTCCTTTGCTGCCCCATAACAAGGTCTATGTAATACGCCGGGATATGAGCCAATTTTCCTCTAATTCGTTCTAAAACGGTAAAATTTTTCTTCTGCGGCATCGCTGAAGAAATTCCGCATAAATGATCGGGCAAATCCATGAATCTATATTCGCTGCTGCCCCAGTTCATGAAATCCGTCACAAATCGGGTTAAGGCGACGCTGGCAGTAGACAACTCGGCACCGATAAGCAGCATAAATTCCTTGGAGGCAACGCCCATTAAGGCATGCCGGCAGTACCTTGTAAAACCGAGCATCTGTGCCATACGCATTCGATCCCACGGTAATTCGAGGCCCGACATCGCGCCCGAGCCTAACGGGCATGTATCCATGCTCATCCATTGGCTGTGCAAACGGTCGATGGTGTGGCCTATCTGTTCGTTCATGGCCGTAAAATAGAAACCGACGCTAATGATCTGTGCCGATTGATAATGCGTATAACCTGGCATTCGCACATGCACATGCTCCTGTGCCAATGGATGCATCGCATCGGAAAGTAAAAGAAACGCTTCGATGATCTCGAGCAGCTTGTCCCTTGCCAGCATCACCTGTGCGGTTGCCTGCACATCATTGCGGCTTCTGTCGAGATGCCATGCTGTCATCGAATGGCTTGTATTCTGCTCCACATAACGCTCAATGGCAAATAATATATCTGTCATATTTGCCTGTGGGTTACCAACTAATGTCTCGATATCTATCTGATCCAACTGAAGGATAATCGCTTGCAAAGCTTCCATATCGAGCAATCCCATCCGGGCATACTCCATCGAAATCACTTTCTCAATCCGTAGATAATAGGGCAGTAGATGCTCAACCTCGTATGTAAATTGCGGATGTAGAATCTCGTCATGGATGAAGGTACTTGGTTGTTCGAGCAGCCGGCCAGTGATAGCACTTTGACCTAACTCATTGAACAGGTTCATTATCTCCCTCCCGTTTTAAAAAATGATATTGGAAAAGAAGAGAAACATAATGATAGGAAACTTGTTGTGAAGAGTGAAAAGATTCTGGGTAGAAAAGCCAACCTTGATCAATGCAGACTGGTTTTATGAGGAAGGGGTGTTACATTCACTACTGTAGAAAAAATGAGTTGTGTATATGGATGGGCTAAGTTTATATTTTTTGCAAAAATCGAAATAATATCTTATTTAATATATGTTTAACACACTTCTCATGTCGAAGTAACTAGAATGATGTTGTCGAAACTTCTTTTTTTTATGGATGATTCACGTTTGGATCTCCGTTTTCGGAAAGCTGGCGGAGATGGCCTGAGAGAAGCCGATGAGGTTGTCGACACAGGTGTCTTGATGCGGAGGAGATCATTGTAGCAATCTATTTTTTCGCTATGGAGAACGGAAGAACAAACGGCACTGAAACGACTCAACGGGTAGCAGTAGGATGCGACAGCGAAAAATGATTATAAAATATTTTACCATAATTATGTAAGAATTGTGGGGCGAATCCTCCGGGGATTTTATGTGCACTATACATTCACACTAGATAATACTCTTACATACCAATATGATCATCGGCAAACTTTCTCTATTTTCGAACAATTGTTACGAATGGGATGAAAAAAAGTGCGTGACAGAACTATACGAATTAGAGAAAATCAGAGGGATGTTCATGAAATGTAATTCCTTGGTTTTGTTGCCTTCCTACCGGAATTGACAGGATGTTCCGTTAAAGAGGAGGGGCAGTTTTTCAGAGTGCGGATTCGCGGGAATGGTAAGCATGAGGAAAGCCCATGAACCAGGAAAAATGCCAAGATTCATGGGCTTCGGTGTGGAGGTTTAGTTACACACCAAAGGCTTTCAGCACAAAATGCAACACTGGAGCAGCCAGCACGCTGATTGCAACTGCGATTAGCGTCTCAATGATCATTTCAAACACTCCCTGATAAAAGATTCAAGAAACGATAATGTTCCTTGTACGATCTATATCGGAAAACTTTCTCTATTTTTGAACATTTATTACGGATGGGATGAAAAAAGGTGCATAGCGGATATATACGAGTGCAGTATCACGGAGTGTTAATAGAATGTAATTCCTTGGTTTTGTACCCTTCCTAGCGGTAATTGCATAGTCTTTTTTTTTTGATTTCATAGACACGCGCATGATTTACTTTGGACTCAAAGATCCGGCGTACTACCCTATTACGTTGCAATTTCTCGGATACGGAGATATCGATAGACTTCATGAACTGCATCATCAGGTTCTGGAGACTACCGCTTCGATCGGCTTCGTGCCCGAAGCGAGGCCGTACCGGCCCATATTACATTGGCACGCAAGTACAAGGGAACGGCGCCATGGGTATCCGATCCACTATTTTCTAGCTAGGAAATTGAACTTTGTTTTGTGAAGCAATAAAAAAGAATTGGAAGCAGTATGGAGCGTAAAGCGAGGCTGAAAATGGAAAAACATCTGCAAATCCTGTATTGTTGTAAGTCCTGCCAAACAACAAGAAGAGGAAAAGAATAACCTGGTTACCGCTCAGGATGCACAGAATGCCTTGAAAAACCTGTTCGCCGAGACGATTCAGGAAATGCTGGAGGCCGAGATGGATACGCATCTGGGACGGCGCTATTGTCAATAAAGCTGCGTACTTGGAAACAACATACAAAATCACCCGCATATCGAACCATATGGGTCTGGCCTTTGTATTGCTTCTTCATAATCAAAGAATCCTGTTATATCCGCATCCACCACCCCGTTCGTTTTCTTCGTCATGATGATTGTATGTAGTGTTCGCAGTGCATCATGACATCCACATCCAGGCCGAAATCCAAAAGAGGATTCCAACAAATCCCTTTCAGCTAATTCTCTGTTTGTAACGTGCCAAGCTCTCAGACCCCGGAGTGCCGATTCAAACTCACCAAAACGCTCGAACCGATATTGCCTTCTGTGTGTGTAACCACATCGGCCTGTCTCCACTTATATTTTCGAGGCTCCATCACTTCAGCTTTCGCTTTCGGCCCGCTATTTTGCCGTTCTACGCTTAAAGTTTTTCGTTACCGAATAACCTCCAAGAACTAGCTACAGGACTGCTGGTTAGGCTTTTTCCTGATGGGACTCCCACCCACTAGAATTAACGACCTTGCCCGGCCGCACTACACAAAACTCTTGACAGACCCCACAATCTCTTTATATGCATCCATAACAGGAGATTTACGTGATGGTTTCACGAGTTTCAAATTCCAGTCTGAACGATCTGCATATTTTTTTGCGGTTCTCCAGTGAATACCAACCTTTTCTGCAATTTCACCGATTGAAATCCCTTCTACTTCTCTAAGAAATTTGATACATTGTTGCTAAGGCATTTTCAACATCCTTTGTCTATCCCCTTCTCGCTTCTACTCAAACAAAACGATAGGGGAAGTATTGGGGTGCTGACAAGTGCCTCTTTCTTTTTCTAGTAAAAATGCAATTTAACTAGGCATTTTTATGCTGCAATTCTTAGCACTTTTAGTTTGCCATAAACAGTAATACTTCCTCCATTGATTATTAAATTGGCTAATCATCTCCTCTATTTTTGAAAATTGTTTATTGTAGTCGCACATTTGCTTGAATCCTTTCAATCTCTAAATCCTTTTTCAGTATACAAAGGGTTCTTTTAACAAATAAAGCAGACATAATACATCTTCCAACCCAATACAAGAGAAATCCAAGGTAAATACCAGTAAGCCCCCAATCCGTATATAAACCTGAAAGAATTGATACCGGTATTTGAAAAATCCATATCGGCAATACATTGGCATACATATCATAATTTGTTTTCCCTAAGGCTCTCAACACGCTAGCTAGGACACATGCACCACCGATAATTGGTGCCGATATACCAATAAGTAGGATTGAGTTTTTCGTTACCTCTACCACTTCATTAAAAGTTGTAAATGTGAATAATATGTACTCCGGAATTAATATAAAAGGTAAGGAGATGACCATGGTTCCCAGTAACACTATAATTAAAGTACTTTTAAAATACTTATAAACTTCATTTATATCCTTCTTACCCCAAAATCTACCAATTAGTATTTTTCCACCAATCCCCAAGCCCATAGCTATAATAAAAATGATCATATCAAGCTGGAAAGCTATTCTTCCCCCTGCTAAATATACAGATCCTAGTGTTCCCATGATGCCAAACACAACAAGGTTTGCAACATAATCAAAAATAGCTGATCCCATTGGTGGGTAGCTTAGCTTTTGAGATCGTAGGAAAGCTCGTATAGAAAAGTGCACTTGTATAAGAGAACTAATTTGAAGAATTTTTTCTTTCTTAAACGCTATCATAAGAAGAATTAGTCCAGATAAAGTAGCCAAACTACTACTAATACCAGCTCCCACTGCTTCAAAACGGGGAATTGGACCTATACCAAAAATAAAAAAGTACCCGAAAAAAATATTAGTAAGGTTCACTGTAAAGCTAGAATACATTGCCCACTTCGTTCGTTTATTTGCGTTTAAAGTATTTTTTAATAATGTAAAGGGTACCAAAAAAAATAATTCTGGGGAGCGAGCAAGTAAATAGGATAGGGTAATATTTGTAATATCAGGGTTTCCTACAATTAACCTAAAAATAGGTTTAGCAAAAATAGCCATAAGTAAAATGGACGATAGAGATATTATTAATCCAAAAATTAGGGTATAAAGCAAGGTTTCTTTGACTTTTTTTACATTATTCTCGCCAAAATACTTAGCTGCAAGCACCTCGTTACTCGTTAGAGAGGCCACAATAATGGAAGAAAAGAGAGAAAATATAGCAGCCCCGCCAGATACGCCTGCAAGTTGTTGTACATTCGTTCGGCCAATCATTAAAGTATCAGTAACCCCTAAGAAAATACTAGTTGTAGAACTAATAAATATGGGGAGCGATAGGATAAGGATTTGATAGTAAGAGGTTTCTTTAAAGCTCTTCACCGCCTTTCACCACCCGTTTGATAACCCACATTTATCGTATATAGAACTTGTTCTTGTAAATGATCCAGACTCAATAATTGAATTATCTTCCTATCACGATTAGCCGGAGTTACATTGCAAAACAAATTATTTTTTGTAGCTGCCAGCAGAAATTTTTGACAGATTTGAGCAGATGTTATATAAGTATTCCGCAGTTCTCTCTCATGACGATATCTCCACTGCTTTCGAGTATAGTTTACAGAAATAATTATCATGCATGTAGGGTAACTCGTTTTCATCGTCTTTTTGCTCAATAAGTTGTGAATATACCATGAGTTATCTTCAAAAGTTATCTTTACTGATGCATGTGTAATCAATTTTGTTGCTTTCTCAATAGTTTTCATCTCATTAAACCACCTAATTTGATAATTTAAATAATAACCCAAGAGAAACTCCTGGGTTATTATTTAAGTAAATTCTAGTTAGGAGCATTATCCATTTGGCGAAGGGCCATTGGCATAATTTTTCATTTCATCCATTTTTATCACCTCCCTCAGAAATAAATGTAACATTATTCCAAGGAAAATTAAATACTAATTTTAAATATTTCTTAAAATAATATTTTTACGGTAATATAGGGTTAGTACGCTCAAAATACAAAGTATTTTACAGACTCGAACTTGATGTTTATAACGGTAAGACAAGCTTGAACAGCCAAAAGAGCTAAGCTCCGGTTTCGGAACGCAGCTCTTTAACGATGATGCAGAACTCATGTAATTTGACCTTCGGTTTGCATCATTCTGATTTATTCATCTCATTCTCAACATACTGAAGCGCCTGATACGCATTCACCATTCGAGCCCACCTGGCTGTGGAATCATTCGCGTGTAGCGGTACTGCTGTATCCTTTACAATATCAGTAATTTCTGCGGGCGTCTTCTTTAGCTTATATTCATTGAGTTTTTGCATAACCAAAGCATAGGTAGCAGAAACAGCGGAAGTCGCTAAACTTGCGCCGATATCCAAATCATATCCCTTCGGCAAACCGATCGTTTGCGCAATAGCCGATTGCTCTAAATAGGTTGGAAATGTTGTTAAAAGGGGAAAACGAAAATCAAATTCATCTTGGTGAGCCATTGGCCCATAGCTTCCACCAGGGGCATAGAAATCAATCTTTTTGCCATAATTTGAATAAGGAGCCGGCATTCGCTCTAATGTTGAGGCCCCTACAGTTACTACCTTAGGAATAATGGAGGGCAAGCGAATAACCTTTGTGCCATCTTCTCCTGTCGGAATCAATTGATTAATATTGCGTCCTTCATTGCCAGCTGAGTTTACAATGATGCTACCTTTACGA
The DNA here is from genome assembly GCF_000315235.1 of Paenibacillus popilliae ATCC 14706. GTDB lineage: Bacteria > Bacillota > Bacilli > Paenibacillales > Paenibacillaceae > Paenibacillus_B > Paenibacillus_B popilliae. The sequence continues at coordinate 40,723 of NZ_BALG01000526.1, forward strand.
TTTGCATAATCGATCGCACGTCGGAATGCCTCAACAACCGTGCCCCCAACTTTATCTGTGTAAGTTTGATAAATCCCTGAGCTAATGTTAAGTATCTGATGGCCATCATCCGTGGCTGTCACCATGGCTTTGATCATCCAAAATGCTCTTCCCCCCTCACGACTAAACACCTTATAGGGTACAATTCCAACTTGAGGAGCAACACCTGATATGTTTCCATTGGCAGCAATAATGCCTGCCACCTTCGTTCCATGTCCGTTAACATCCATTGTAGTCGCCTCTCCTGGCACAAATGAGCGTCCAGGAGCGATAATATTGTCTACCAGATCCGGATGGTTTAGATCAATTCCGCTATCCAAAATAGCTATCGTAACATCATGGTTACCTTTAGCTATAGCATAACTTTTTTTCCCCTCCGTCACATCATGAACACCCCACTGCCCGTAAAAATGCGCTTTGGGATCATGTTGAAAATATAAGCTTGATTGTTTGGAAGGAGCAGAAGCATCCGTTGAATAGTGGGCGGTTAGCGCGGTATCCAATTCAAGCGGGTTCACAACTTCTGCTTCTTGGACGATGTATTTTCCATATCTTGCATGAATATACTTGCTTGCGTTATCTATAACCTCCTTTTCGTGATGTTCAATTTGGATGACGCCTATCTCGTTTATACGATCCAATTTCAATGTAGGAAATTTTTCAGTTAACTCTATTATCATGGGTTGCACATGATGCTTAGCTTTCAGAACGATCATTTGAGCATAGGCTGCGGCTACCCGTTGAGTCGTTTCAGTGCCGTTTGCTGATAAGTCATTATGGTTCGTGCACGTAAATAATAACACCATCGTTGCGATAAGAAGCGATTTAATTATCGTTAACGTTATCGCTTTCATTTTAGTTCCCCTTCGGATTGTATAAGTAATTTGGCGGCGATACATTTTTGATAAAGTAGACCGCATCTAACTGTTTATCCGGTACGATCAACCGTTCAAAGCTTCCGAATTCCAGTATGATCGTTTTTCGGCTAAGCCACTTAGTTTCAGACTTTACTTGCATCCGGCTGAAATCGAGAAAGCCGACTTCCGCTTGCTGATGGTTCATATAATCTTCCAGGCTCTTTTTGCGTGGCTTAGTAACTGTACATGCCAATAAACACTTCAAGAAAATGTAAACCAAAAAAACTGACAGTATCCCTATGCAGCTCTAAGCTGTGTTTGAATTTG
>NZ_BALG01000525.1 GCF_000315235.1 Paenibacillus popilliae ATCC 14706
CTTTAACTTCAGCCGGTGCTTTTGGTTTTAGTTCTTCTGTTGTACCTTGTTTGTACAGCTTCACGTTTACTGGTTTAATTTCGCTGTAATAGAACACCACTTCATTATCACCATCTACAACTTTATACTCCATTGCGGCCTTCTCTGGTTGAAAACCATGTACTTCAGGTGCGGTTACAGTTATTTCAGCACCTACATTACCTTTAACTTCAGCCGGTGCTTTTGGTTTTAGTTCTTCTGTTGTACCTTGTTTG
>NZ_BALG01000524.1 GCF_000315235.1 Paenibacillus popilliae ATCC 14706
GCCTGTGGCGTTTCATTGGCTTCGCCCGTCAATATACAAGCGACAATCGTTTGCTGATGAACATCCAGTCCAGCACAGCAAGGGATTAACATTTCCATCGTGATTCCTCCAATCGAGTAGTACTGACGATTGGCGCATTCGTTTGAAGTCTCCATTTTTCTGTCCGCGGTCATTCGGCAAAATCGGGCCGAGCCAGCATGGGGTTGTGCACAGAACGAATG
>NZ_BALG01000523.1 GCF_000315235.1 Paenibacillus popilliae ATCC 14706
ATTCGCCAAGACAAGTTCTTGTCCAGAGACCCTGCCAATACACAGGCAACGACGGTCTCTTGGTGCACATCCAACCCTGCACACCGTTCCAATATCGCATCCATTCCAACTTCACTCCCTTGCTTTGGATTGAACAGATCATGCAGCAACGAGAGGTGTACTTTTGTACACGTGCTCAGGGCAACAATCGGCGGTGCTCAAAGCTGCAATAGGCGGGATGT
>NZ_BALG01000522.1 GCF_000315235.1 Paenibacillus popilliae ATCC 14706
CCGGCAGCAGCACCATCCTTCGAATCTTCATGCAGCCGCTGCGACCGTCCATTCAATCGAAAGCGACGGAGCGGTTCGAGACGGCGCCTGGCGAACAAGCGCAGGTGGACTGGGGACATTTCAAGGTTGACTATGACGGCAGGTTGAAACGGTTGTACGCGTTTGTTATGGTACTCGGCTACTCCCGAGTGATGTATGTGGAGTTCACGGAAGACGAGCGCCTGGATACGCTCATGGGTTGTCACACGAGAGCCTTCGAGTACTTCGGAGGCATGACCAGGAACTGTCTCTACGACAATATGAAAACGGTCGTAAACGGGCAGGACGAGAACG
>NZ_BALG01000521.1 GCF_000315235.1 Paenibacillus popilliae ATCC 14706
ACGTTCATTTTGCAACTCTTCCTGCGCATGCATAGTGTCCTTCATCGATGCGTCAAGGGCTTCATTAAGACTGTCGCTTGCTAATCGCAAAGCCTCAATCTCATCCGCGAGTTGGTCGGCCATCTCCGCCGTCTCTGACTGGACACGCTCATGTTCGGCTCGTGCCACATCCAACGCATCACGTTCTGCTTTTAATCGTTCGTTAGCTAAACCTGTGGCTATTAACCAAACCTCAGCCATCATCCGCGCCGCAGCCTCATCCAATACTGGCGG
>NZ_BALG01000520.1 GCF_000315235.1 Paenibacillus popilliae ATCC 14706
AGGCTGTCAGCGACAGCGCGAATTTCATTTTATGGAGAGTTTGATCCTGGCTCAGGACGAACGCTGGCGGCGTGCCTAATACATGCAAGTCGAGCGGACTCAACGGTTTCCTTCGGGAAACCGTTAGGTTAGCGGCGGACGGGTGAGTAATACGTAGGTAACCTGCCCTTAAGACTGGGATAACTCACGGAAACGTGGGCTAAAACCGGATAGGCGATTTGCTCGCATGAGGGAATCGGGAAAGGCGGAGCAATCTGCCACTTATGGATGGACCTACGGCGCATTAGCTAGTTGGTGAGGTAACGGCTCACCAAGGCGACGATGCGTAGCCGACCTGAGAGGGTGATCGGCCACACTGGGACTGAGACACGGC
>NZ_BALG01000519.1 GCF_000315235.1 Paenibacillus popilliae ATCC 14706
CGTGACGACTCCCCATAGCTAAAGCTAGGGGCTTCTCAGATCATCGAGTTCGTAACCTCATCTCTCCCTGATGGCTCCGTCCGAGCCAATATATTGTTGGTGGTTACGACACTAGAGCACGCTGTAGAATATTGCGAGCTGCATTTTCATCTCGATCCGCAACGTAGCCGCAATGGTGGCATTGATGCATGCGTACAGACAGCCCTTTCTTTACGATTTCACCAC
>NZ_BALG01000518.1 GCF_000315235.1 Paenibacillus popilliae ATCC 14706
TGGAATGGATGCGTTATTGGAACGGTGTGCAGGGTTGGATGTGCACCAAGAGACCGTCGTTGCCTGTGTATTGGCAGGGTCTCTGGACAAGAAACCGAAGCAGGAAATCAAAACATTTGGAACAACGACCAAGGAATTGCTAAAACTCCATGACTGGCTGTTAGAGCGAGAATGTACGCATGTTGCCATGGAGAGTACCGGCGTTTATTGGAAACCGGTATGGAATCTGATGGAAGATTCATTTGAACTTGTCTTGGCGAATCCACAGCGAATCAAAAACGTGCCAGGCAAAAAAACAGACATGAAAGACGCGGTCTGGATCGCTCAATTGCTGCGCT
>NZ_BALG01000517.1 GCF_000315235.1 Paenibacillus popilliae ATCC 14706
TTAGGCGCATCAACTACCTGATACCAACCTGTTGATAGATCGGCATTTAAATCTCCTGTCATGGTAGCATTGCCATCGTCAGCGGTTACTCTGACTTTTTGCCATGTATAAAGGTCTTGCGTCCAGGGAGTCCAGCCTGTATTTGTAAGTCTGCGCATATAAAATTGGTTTGCATATAAACCGTAAACCTTTTGTAGTACCCATTCGGGGTTATGCGCAATGACCTCCACGTAAC
>NZ_BALG01000516.1 GCF_000315235.1 Paenibacillus popilliae ATCC 14706
AAATAGTTGGGCGTTTAAAAAAAATCAATGCTGAGATCGCTAGAAAAAAAGCGCTGGGGAAAACACTGAAAAAAACACCGAAAAAAATACCGGCAAAGACATCGGCAAAAACTAACGGGAAAAACACCGGAAAGGCGTCTAAGGGGACGGGAGGATACCAAGCACCAAAAGGTGGCGGTGGTGTAACTGCCGAATTCAAGGTAGGAAAAAATAATACTATAACCTTTGGGCACGGTGGAAGACATTTAGTAGGTACCGGATTAAATCCGAATACCGTAAATAGAACAATTGCCAATGACGTTGTGAAACAAAACTTAAGAAAGGGGCAGTTTAATAAAGGTACCGTTATTGTAAACGGAAAGCCCATCGAATATACGTCATATGGTTTAGGAAATGGTAAAATAAATATTGGGACTTATTATCCTAAGTAAAATGAAGTGAGGTTAAACAAATGTCTAGTAAACATTTGGAAAATTGGCATAGGGTGAAAAGGGATTTATCAATTGAAGAAAAACGGTGGATTCACAAGCTATTGAGTGTTAATTTTGATGGTAGAGACATATTAAAAAACCAGATGGAATATGCAAAAGTAATAGGGTCTTGTTTATGTGGATGCAGAACAATAGATATTGAGATAGAAAGTAAATCACATTGTTTTCATAATCAAACTAGAGTCCCTGTTGAAATGATTATCGATAATGGTAATTCTGCACCAACAATATTTTATTTGCACGTTGTTGAAGGTTACATCACAGAATTAGAGGTATTTAAAGCAGATTCCAGTGAAATAAAAGGATTAATTAGTCTTGATAATGCTTTAATAAGAGTTAATTCAGATTAGATTATTAACCTTGATTGGCTTCGTGCCCTTCAAGGTTTCTTTTTCATGGAGCCGTAGGAAGCGATTCCTAAGGTTCTTGTTGCTACTTTTGAACAGACCCCGCCCGCACCTCTCATCGTTTATGTAATGATGTGTAACAGGGCGGGTCATTTTTTATCTGGGAGCTGTTGTAAGGCGTCTAAAAACAAACGCTTTTTTCATTTCATTCATTCTTGTACAAAATAAGAGCCGCTAGGATTACTCCTGCGACCTATTTACATGACCTATGCAGTTCAATACACTAATTGGTAATCAGTCACCACTACAAAAGTGTCTACAATATTTCGATAAATATCTAAAAAACCACTTGACTTTTCAAAATAGACACTATAATTGCGAAGGATACCTTTTTTATAGGGTATATCTTCAGATTATGGGGTGGGTTACCAATGTCAGCGTTGCAAAAACCGAAGTTTAGAGAATTGAATCACGGCGAATGTGCGGGAGCGCCCATTCTGAAGAGTCTCTGGAAAAAAACGTGTCGAGCGCTTGCAGCAAGATTCCTTACCTGCGCTTACCCATGGAGATGTC
>NZ_BALG01000515.1 GCF_000315235.1 Paenibacillus popilliae ATCC 14706
GGTGGAAGCAAGACATCTGAAGGCGGGAGATCTGCTTCAAAATGCGGAAGGCAAGTCCTATCCGATCGACCGGATCGAGATGAAGAACAGCAGTTGTTTGTTGCAGGGTAGATGTGCTCAGTTTTGCAGCAATTGCTTATGCAGTAAAAGTAGCCTGGTTTGATATGGAGTGATGGGCATGATAGGCTTACTGGTCTCTGCGAAGCCTGTGGCTTCGCCCCTTCGCAGGGAATCATGCCCATAGAGGCTCCATGTCAAACCTATGCATAAACCTTACTTGTTGCTGTATATTGATAAAATTGCTTGGCTGCAAAACTCGGCACTTTTCGATTGCCAAAAACAAGCAGTACGCCTGTATATAACTTCGAAGTTGGAGGAGTACATAATTACTTCGTTACGGAGTCCGAAATATGGACGCATAATAACGGCCCATTGA
>NZ_BALG01000514.1 GCF_000315235.1 Paenibacillus popilliae ATCC 14706
TTTTGTTAGTCGGGATTATAAGAGGTTAGAGATATTGCATGACTTAGCAAAATTATGAAAAAATCATATTGTAATATATTGTAGTATGTAGTATTATGTAATTACTACATACTACATACTACATACTACATACTACATATTACATATTACATACTACATACTACAATATGGAGGGTGATTTTACATGGCAGGAGTAGCAAAAATCACGAAAGAGCAAATCTGGGCGGCGGCAGAAAAGTTGTTACAAGAGGGTAAGTCTCCAACGTTGGCAGCTGTGCGTGGGGTAGTCGGTGGCGGCAGCTATACGACGATTA
>NZ_BALG01000513.1 GCF_000315235.1 Paenibacillus popilliae ATCC 14706
GGCGCTGTTCGTGTTTTGTAATCGCAGACGGGACAAGCTCAAAATTCTGCATTGGGATCATGCTGGCTTCTGGCTCTACTACCGCAGGCTCGAACGCGGCTCGTTTCAGTGGCCCGCTGGCGGCACAGCTCCACTATGTCTGACGCAGCGTGAGCTGCGCTGGCTGCTCGACGGCCTGACGCTTACCCAGCGCCAGGCGCATGCTCAGGTCTCGCCGGAAGTGGC
>NZ_BALG01000512.1 GCF_000315235.1 Paenibacillus popilliae ATCC 14706
GGGTGGTGAGAACTTTCATTCTACACGAATCCGGCCATGGGCCCTTTGTTTTTTATTCCCAGAAGGTGTCGCACTTCATTTTACAATCCGTCATTATAAAAAAGATGTTGACAAACCCTAACTGCAGGACTAAGATGACATTAATCTAATATTGGATGGCACAATGAAAGAGCGGAGTAGCAAGGTTGTCCCTGTTCTCAGAAAGCCGGGGGGTGATGCGACCCGGTACAAACAGCAATTGCGAAGTACACTCTGGAGGATCTTAGGTAATGCTAAGCGGATTGGCAATCGATATCATTGCCGAGAGTGGTATTAACAGTGACTGCAGCGCTGTTAATGCAATTTGGGTGGTAACACGGTTAATAATCGTCCCTATGTCTAAAATAGACTAGGCGACGATTTTTTTATTTTTCGGGTTATCAATCAAACTTCAATATAAAAGATCAAGGAGCTGACCACCATGTTGAATATTATTGATGAACTGGAATGGCGCGGAGCCATTAACCAACAAACGGATGCAGACGGATTGCGCAAACTCACAAGCGAGAAATCTATATCGCTATACTGTGGGGTTGACCCGACCGGGGACAGTATGCATATCGGCCACTTGATTCCGTTTATGATGCTTAAACGGTTCCAGTTAGCAGGCCACCGCCCTGTTATTCTGATCGGCGGAGCTACTGGCACGATCGGCGACCCGAGCGGACGGACATCGGAGCGCACATTGCAGACCATGGATCAGGTTCAGAAGAACGTTGACGCACTTACGGCTCAAATGAAAAAGCTGTTTCTCAACGAGGGTGATACCGGCTTGCGCATGGTGAACAACTTTGACTGGACCCATAACCTGACCATTCTGGATTTCCTTCGCGACTACGGGAAAAACTTCAGCGTCAATACGATGCTGGCCAAGGATATCGTTGCAAGCCGTCTCGACTCGGGAATATCGTTCACCGAATTCTCGTACCAGATCCTTCAATCCATGGACTTCCACCATTTGTTCAAAGAAATGGATGTGCAGCTTCAGATCGGCGGTGCGGATCAATGGGGCAATATTACAAGCGGACTTGATCTCATCCGTAAAAAAGAAGGTCCGGAAGCCAAAGCATTCGGTCTCACCATTCCACTGATGCTTAAAGCAGACGGAACGAAATTCGGCAAAACGGCCGGCGGGGCGATCTGGCTTGACCCAAACAAAACGACGCCATTCGAATTCTACCAGTTCTGGGCCAATACAGATGACCGTGACGTCATCAGATACCTGAAATTCTTTACCTTCCTTACGAAGGAAGAAATTGACGAACTGGAAACGAAGGTGAAGATGGAACCGCACAAGCGTGAAGCACAGTTGAAACTAGCGGAAGAAATGACCAAATTTGTGCACAACGAAGAAGCCTTGATCAAAGCTCAGAAAATTTCGGCAGCTTTGTTCAGCGGAGATATCCAGTCGCTGACAGCCGATGAAATCGAGCAGGGCTTCAAAGATATGCCGACATTCAATGCCTCGACCGAACCGAAGAACATTGTTGATTGGCTAGTAGATCTGGGCCTTGAGCCTTCCAAGCGTCAAGCGAGAGAGGACATCACTAACGGTGCCATTTCCATCAATGGGGATAAAGTTGCCGATCTGAATATGCAAATCACAGCGGACAACTCTTTCGAAGGAAGATTCATTATTATACGCAAAGGCAAAAAGAATTACAGCTTGGTCAAATTAGGAGAATAGCCTGTTGGCTATTCTCCACCTCAGATTGCAGCAGGATCGTGCAGATGCAAAAGCCGGCGGATCGCCTTGGGGACACGCTACGATGCAATTCGGATCGCAAGTTCACCCTAAATTCTATGATATTTATTACTTCCTTATCATTATATTATACATTTTATAAACTGGTTTTCTTGTCATGAATCATGACTGAAAGCCGGTTTTTTTTATAATTTTTTCCTAAGAAATCCTCTGAGTCAGGACTTTTTTGGAAATCAACAAGCTTCGTGAGTTCTGGGACTTGGGATAAACCATGCCGCTCGAAAGGCTTCACTTGGATGAGCCGCAGGCCATGCCGTGATTAAGTATTCATTTTATTCATATGAAAAAAACTATCTATGTCCTTTTACGCATGACGAAAGTCTTAAAATCCCCAAATTTAATCATGTATAAATATAAATAAATATACACTTATCGGATAGAGAAATGCTTTTATTATAAAAAGCATTAAATGGTTTAAGGTCTAAACAGTAACGTGATAAAAGCGTTAATGCCTTTATTAATAAGATTTTTTAACTTCAAAAAAAACCTTGTGTGACAAGGTGTTGAAGGTGATTGACATAACAAAAAAAACAGGCGTATACTGACCGTGCAAGTTAATCGATTAACAAAGAACATCATTTCCTATGACTTCCAAGGTGGTGAACTTGAAGGTTAGTTAACAATAATTTGTTGAGTATTTATGCATGAACCAGAATTAGAGATAGAAAGAAGGATAGTAATTTATGGCCAATTCAAAAAAGCTGACCCTGTTTGGCTTGATTGGTATCACGATGGCGTTCTTCGGTACCGTGCGGAGCGTTCCGACGCTGGCCGCAACGGGTTGGACACAGATCTTTTACATGCTGGTGGCGGCGGTTCTGTTTGCCCTGCCGATCGCACTGATGTCCGCCGAGATGTCAACGGGATTTGCTGAGGAAGGCGGGCCGCAGGTCTGGGTCAAAAAAGCGTTAGGGGAGAAGTGGGGATTCGTTACCTCCTGGCTGTTATGGGTTCAGATGTTCTTCGGGATGGTAATGGTTGCATCCACAGTGGGTGTACTTCTCGGTTACGTTATCGATAAACCTGATCTTTCATCAAATAACGTGTTTATCTTTGTAGTCATTCTGATTTCTTATTGGGGCGTAACCTTGTTGAATCTGAAGTTTGACATGGTTAAGATCGCGGGGAACTGGGGCGCCATTATCGGCGTATACATTCCATTTGTTATCCTCGTGGTTCTCGGCGTAATTTACATGATGAAGAACGGTATTCAGCCAGGAAGCTATCTGGATAACTTTAAGGCAAGCGACCTGCTTCCTAACCTTTCCGATTTGGGAAGTCTGGCTTACTTGTCCGGCATCATCTTCATCTTCGCGGGTGTAGAGATTTCTTCCGTTCACGCCAACAATATAGAAAATCCAAAACGGAATTATCCGATCGCGGTTATTGTATCTGTAATACTGCTTGTTATTTTCAACCTTGTGGCCGGCTTGACGGTATCCAACGGTGTGCCGGCAGGCAAGATGGAATTAGCGAATATCACCCAGCCTTATTTGATCTTCTGTAAGGATTTAGGCATTCCGTCCATTTTCGTCAATCTGATTTCCGCAATGATTCTGATCGGAGTTCTGGTTCAACTGAGCGCATGGGTCCTCGGGCCAAGCAAGTCGATGATTAAGGTAGCGGACGAGGGCAACTTGCCTCCTTTCTTCCAGAAGAGAACATCCAAAAATATTCCGATTACGTTCGTTATGATTCAAGCGATTGTCATCTCGATTGTTTCCGTACTGTACATCGTTGTACCGAATGTGAACAGTGCATTTCTGATAATTACGATCACGACGACGATTTTATATTGTATCGTTTACGCCTTGATTGCGATTTCGGCCATTCGCCTTCGTTACAAGATGCCTGAGATCGGAAGACCATTCAGACTGGGGAGCAAAGGAAACGGATTGATGTGGTTTGTTTCCATCCTGTCCTTGCTAAGTGTAGCTATCACTCTTGTTGTCAGCTTGATTCCGCCATCTGTTCTGGAGCCAAGCCAATATACCGGCTACATTATCTTTCAAATTGCGGCTACCGTAGTTATGGTGGGCATCGCCCTGATCATCTATAAAATGAAGAAGCCTAGCTGGAAGAAAAGTGAATAATTTCACATTTTTTATTGATTTATCATCTAAATCATACACAACTATGATCTACAGGAGGACTAAAACATGAGTTATCAAATTCCAGAAATCGACCTGAAAGCTTTGTTCCTTGGACATAAAGGGGAGAACGTGGATCTGTTCAAAGAAGTGCTGCTCAAAATGGTGGACGAGCACGTGGGCTGGCGCCAAAATTACCAGACACAGGACATGCCTATCATCACTCCTTTTGATAAAAGCAAACAAAGTTTTCAGGATACATCGAACCATATGCGCAGCGTGTTCAATGAACTATCCTCCAAGCTGCGTTCGCAATCGATGCCATGGCATACGGCCGGCCGCTTCTGGGGACATATGAACTCCGAAACGCTGATGCCGGCTATTATTGCCTACTCTACGGCCATGCTTTGGAATGGCAATAACGTGGCTTATGAATCCTCTCCAGGAACATCGCAAATGGAAGAGGAAGTCGGACATCAATTGTGCAGAATGATGAGCTACACAGCCGGCGAAAGCTGGGGACATATCTGTGCCGACGGTTCAATCGCGAACTTTGAAGGACTCTGGTATGCACGTAACATGAAATCCTTGCCGCTTGCCATCAAAGAAGTAGCGCCTGAATATGTTGATGGCAAATCCGAATGGGAACTCCTCAACATGACCACGGAAGAAGTTCTGGACATCATGGACAAGCTTTCTGAAAAGATGGATGAAATTAAAGCCAAATCCGCCCGCAGCGGTCGTCATCTTACGAAATTGGGCAAATGGCTTATTCCGCAAACCAAACACTATTCCTGGCTGAAGGCAGGAGACATCCTCGGTGTAGGTCTAGATGCCGTTGAAGCCGTTGACGTAGACAGCACTTATCACATGGATATCGAAAAGCTGGAAGCTAGAATCCGCGAGCTTGCCGCTCAGCATGTCCCTGTACTTGGTGTAGTGGGAGTAGTCGGAAGTACGGAAGAAGGTCAAATCGACCATATCCACAAAATCGTAGCACTGCGCGAGAAACTGAAAAAAGAAGGTATCTACTTCTACATTCACGTCGATGCCGCTTACGGCGGTTATGCCCGCTCCATTTTCCTGGATGAGAATGATCAATTCATCGATTACGACAAAATTGATGAGGTGTACGCAAGAAACCGTGTGTTCACGGACATGAAACTGAAAGACGAATGGCTTACCGAAGACGTATACAATGCTTTCAAAGCGATGAGCCAGGTGGAATCAATCACGATTGACCCGCACAAAATGGGCTACATTCCTTACGCTTCAGGCGCCATCGTCATCAGAGATATCCGAATGCGCGACGCGATCTCTTACTTTGCAACTTACGTATTCGAGAAAGGTGCAGATATTCCGGCATTGCTTGGCGCTTACATCATGGAAGGTTCCAAAGCAGGCGCTACCGCAGCTGCCGTATGGACCGCTCACAAGGTATTGCCGCTGAACATCACAGGTTACGGCAAGTTGATGGGAGCCAGCATTGAGGGCGCATATCGTTTCTACAATTTCTTGAAGGATAAGAAATTTTATGTGAACGGTAAAACCATTACCGCATATCCATTGACCAAGCCGGATTTCAATATGGTCGACTATGTCTTCAATGAAGAAGGAAACACGGACCTGGAGAAAATGAACAAGCTGAACCATGACTTCTTCGACTACTCATCCTATGTGAAGGGCGATCTGTACAGCAATAAATTCTTTACGTCGCACACGGACTTCGCTATTCCGGACTATGGCAACAGCCCGCTGGAATACATACAAAGCCTTGGATTTACTAAGGAAGAATGGGATCGTGTTGAAAAAGTAACAATTTTGCGTGCTTGTGCCTTGTCCCCGTACGCTCATGATCCTGAAGTTTTCGAGTATTATGCAGCCGAGCTTGAGCAGGCAATACTCGAAAACCTTACTCATGCAATGTACGAATAACAATCTCATAATAGGGAGTGCGTAACACACAACAATATTGTCTGTTGCGCATTCCTATTTTATTCATAAGGAGAACCGAACATGGCAGATACAGCGATTAAAAAGGTTTTAACGGTTGCAGGTTCGGATTCGAGCGGAGGCGCCGGTCTGCAAGCGGACCTCAAGACTTTTTAAGAGTATGGAACATTCGGTTTCACCGCAATCACTTCCATTGTTACCATGGATCCCGAACATGGTTGGAATCATGCTGTTTATCCGGTAAATTCCGAGCAGGTTAGACACCAGCTGAAAACGGTTCTTTCCGGCAGTCCCCTGGATGCAATGAAGACCGGCATGCTGGGATCCATTGAGATCATAGAAATTTTGAGCGAAACCATCGAGCAACATCATCTTCAAAATATTGTTATCGATCCCGTGATGGTGTGCAAAGGGGAAAGCGAAGTCCTCCAGCCTGAGAATGGAATAGCTATTCGCGAGCTTCTTTTGCCCCGGGCAACCATAGTAACGCCCAATTGGATCGCCTACACTTATCTGGACAATAAAAATAAGGTCGCGTAAACTGAACCTAAACTAGGTGAGGAGCCTGCGACATGAGGAAATAAGAACGCCGTATCTTTACCTTACAAGTGATTATTTTATATAGGAATGACGTTACGTCATTGCAGATAAGGAGTTCAGCTTATGAAAAAAGAAGAGGTATCGCTTAAAGAAAGCTTGTTTTTTTTAGTGGTGTTACTGGCGGTTATAGGGGTGTGCATCATTGTTTTGGGCATGGATCCTCAAATCCCCATTCTCATCTCCCTTGGCGTTATCATCATCTTTGCCAGAATCAAGGGATTTTCCTGGGACCGTATTCACAAAGGCCTTCAAAACGGCATTACCCCCGGATTAATACCGATCCTGATTTTTATGCTTATCGGGGCTCTGGTCAGCGTATGGATTGCTGCAGGAACCATTCCGACGATTATGGTCTATGGATTCGGCATATTGTCCGCAAAATTCTTTTTGCCTTCCGTATTTATGATTTGCGCTCTTGTTGGGGTCACGGTAGGCAGTTCCTTCACAACGATATCTACGGTAGGCATTGCTTTTTTCGGCATGGGGCAGATCATGGGCTACGATCCGGCAATTACCACTGGCGCCATCATCTCCGGTGCATTTCTAGGCAACAATATTTCTCCGTTGTCGGATACGACCAATTTGGCTTCAGCCATTGCCGAGGTTGATTTATTTGTACACATCCGCTACATTTTGCGCGTCGTGATTCCAGCCGCTTTCATTTCGCTTCTGTTCTTTATTGTAGCTGGGCGTTCCAACGTCTTGTCGACAGGAGAAGAGATCAAAGAACTGGTGAATACATTGAATTCTTCTTTCGTCATCTCTGTCGTGACACTCATTCCGGTACTCATACTTTTCCTATGTGCCTGGCGAAAAGTTCCTGCTATACCGACCTTGTTGTTATGTATTTCTTGTACGATCATCGTTTTTTTTATCTATCATCCTCACACCAGTTTTCTCGATATATCCAAGCTGATGCAAGACGGTTACGTGTCCGGCACCGGCGTAGAAAGCGTGGACAAGCTGCTGTCTCGCGGTGGCATCCAAAGCATGATGTGGTCCGTATCTCTGATTCTGCTTGCACTGGCGCTGGGTGGATTGCTCGTGGAACTGAAAATTATCAGCACGTTAATAGCCCGAATTACCGATTTTGTTAGCACCAAAGGAAAATTGATATTGATGACAGCCGTTAGTTCCATGGGGGTTAATCTTCTTCTGGGGGAACAATATTTGTCCATTATTTTACCGGGAGAAGCGTTCAAGCCTCAATTTGACTCGATTCATCTTCCTCGCAAAGAAATGTCGAGGATCGTCGCTAATGCGGGAGCGGCCTTCAATGCCCTTATTCCTTGGGGGGTTAGCGGCGTATTTATTACCGGAACCTTAGGGGTTTCGACACTCGAGTACCTTCCATTTGCCATCTTTTGCATTGCTGCTCCGGTCCTTAACATCATTTACGGGTTTATGAAGTCGACCAAGGCGTCTCAAGTGAGCTGAACATTCACGTCCGGCACAGAAAAGCAACCGTTATCTCCAGTTGCTTTTTTGGGCCGGACAAATTTAGTGGTCTCAATCATGCATAAGCAGGAAGAGAAAAGCTTTACAACACTTTGTCACTAAACTATGTCACAGCCAGCTAGGAATAATGCGATTATAATTCACAAAGACGCAGCACCACTGGAGGAGACTAGCATATGCTGATTAAGGAATTGGAAGGAAAAGCGTTGGATGAGTTTTTTGAGGGGATTTTAACATTGGAATCACTTGAAGAATGCTATGCTTTCTTTGACGATCTGTGCACGGTTAACGAAATCAAAACGTTGAAGCAGCGTTTCCAAGTAGCAAAAATGTTATACAATCACAAAACATATTGCGAAATCGAGGAGGAAGCCAAGGCCAGCTCGGCTACCATCTCGCGCGTGAAACGCTCGTTAATTCATGGGAATAACAGCTATGACGTTATTTTTAAACGCATGAAAGAATAAGCGGGTGCCGAACCCGAATAAAACTTTTTACATAAATAGGGGCGAGTGCATGTCCATAAACTTGACGCTCCCCATCATTTGTATTGTCTCTTGCTTATCGCGAAATTCTCGATCTAATATAAGGGGTGGACTCAGGGGTCTCAGTTTTGTAAACGTATCCATATAATAATGGAGACCTTGTTTTGGTTTCTAGAATCAACGGATTCCGCTAAATAAGAATCAACAAAACTTATCATTCCCTTCCTATTAAGCTATCATAGAACTGGTAGTTTGGATTATCAACAGAAAATCAAACAACTTTTTTGTACGAAAATGACACCTTGCACGAAGTAGCAGGATGTAGTTCTTTACCCTGAAATAGAAGGGTTTTGTAAAATGGCACAAAAAAACACCCCCACCCAACTCTTGAAGCTCCACTTTGTACCCTTGTTGTTTGATCTTGTGTACTCAGTAGTTGACGTCCTTTTCTTTTTTCGGTAAATCATCTGGGCCGAGTTCTTCATAGGGCACACCCGTCCGCAGCATGATGAAGATGATGCGAAGCATCAGGTGAGCCAGTGCCATATTTGCTTTTTTCGGCCCTCGTCGCTTGACCAATCGGTAATAATAGGCGGATAGCCGCGTGTTTTTTGTTTTGGCAGCAGCCCAAGCAGCCTGACATAGCACGGACTTTAATCCTTTATTCCCCTTACGGGTTCGCATACTTTTTTTCTAACTTGGGTTTTGACCCTCGCTTTCACGTCTGCTGGCTCCAGCACAACACCGTTCAATTTTTTTGCCTGGCACGTTTTTGATTCGCTGTGGATTCGCCAAGATAAGTTCTTGTCCAGAGACCCTGCCAATACACAGGCAACGACAGTCTCTTGGTGCACATCCAACCCTGCACACCGTTCCAATAACGCATCCATTCCAGCTTCACTCCCTTGCTTTGGATTGAACGGATCATGCAGCAACGAGAGGTGTACTTTTGTACACGTGCTCAGGGCAACAATCGGCGGTGCTCAAAGCTGCAATAGGCGGGATGTGGCTCACCAAAAAAAATTCGACCTTTGATCTGCCTATCTTTATTTGCGCAGAAGAAGCTCAAATTGGCAACCCTCATTTTCATTCATCGTGGTGGCCGACAGGCCATGGGGGTTTTCTATGTAACTTCATTATGGGAATGGGTATAAATGATGAATACCAATTTGGTGAAGCTGGATGAATTGACGGATAGTAAAGAGATGTTCGA
>NZ_BALG01000511.1 GCF_000315235.1 Paenibacillus popilliae ATCC 14706
CTACAGAGCACGACCGCCGTAGAAAAGGTAATTGGCTTCTGTCCGCCGTGCGGCAGGGCTATTGTTTTCGGTCAGGAGGCATGGGAAGTCGGTTCTGCGTTGGTCTGCTCTAGGGTTTCATGCATTCTCAAGCAGATAAAGGCCGAAAAGCGGAGAGCCGGAGCGGTTTCACATATGGACCGTCTCAAAAATGCAGGAGAGCACAGTATTGCTGCGTCGCAGTCGATCTAATCGACCGCGGACTAAACCGAAGGGAGAGAAGATATGAGCAAACTTATCCTTAATACGGACTGCATGTTGTATGAGATGAATGGACAGGCACTTTACAGCACACGTCAAGTTGC
>NZ_BALG01000510.1 GCF_000315235.1 Paenibacillus popilliae ATCC 14706
ACCAATCTCGACTCTCTCCCTCCGGAGAGTATGTCGGTTGTAAGTGGGCAATTTTCAACCGATGATATTGGGTATTTTACATCCGATTTTCACACTATGCCTGGCTGTGCCAGCAGAAATCCCGGACGATGCCCAAGAGCTTGCTGGGACAAGCGATTGGCTACAGCCTGAACCAGTGAGACAAGCTGACGGCGTTTATGAAGGACGGTCGGCTAGAGCTGGACAACAATCGGGGGGAACGTTCGATCAAGCCGTTTGTGATCGGACGTAAAA
>NZ_BALG01000509.1 GCF_000315235.1 Paenibacillus popilliae ATCC 14706
CTATTTGAGTTATTTTGCCGAATCAAACGAATTATTCGTAGATAGAAAAATTCTATCGCTACAACCAATTCGCCAATTCCGCATAATCCAACGGAGCCTCATTGTCTTCCTGCGCTTGTCCCATCTTCGTCCGCAGCCTCGGAATGATCCCGTTAATCCGGTAGCTAATCGCAAATCCAGCACTCAGCAACGGATATTCCCGCGATGGCCGGTACGT
>NZ_BALG01000508.1 GCF_000315235.1 Paenibacillus popilliae ATCC 14706
TTGTCCGAAATGGACTTTTATGGAATGATGAACCCGTTGGCTACACTCCGTATTCATAATCGAAAAATTAGAGAACTAGTACGGTGGTTCAATACAGAAAAAGCTGTTCTAAAGAAGCTGCTCGGAGAGTTGAAGCAGATCGACATTCAAGCTAAGGAGCGCTTCAAAGAAAAGTATTTTGAAGTGGACCCCATTATTACAGCGTACAGAGAAACACTAAAAGAGGTT
>NZ_BALG01000507.1 GCF_000315235.1 Paenibacillus popilliae ATCC 14706
ACGAGTTAACAATTGGGAACGAGTTGATTATTGACTACTTTGGATTCGCTAATAGGGGTGGTTATTATGACCCAAGTAAAGTCATTAGTGACGACGGTTTTACGGTTCGGGCTTTTACATTTGGTGATAAATATATTGATTGGGAGGCTTGGGGATGAAAATTGGTCACAGGATAATTTACGATGCACAAACAGGAAAGGTACTCAACGGAACGTTTGGTGA
>NZ_BALG01000506.1 GCF_000315235.1 Paenibacillus popilliae ATCC 14706
GCGAATCGTAAAGTAGAGATTCCGAAAGCGAACGGCAAAATGCGAACATTGCAGATTCCGGGCATTCGAGATCGCGTGGTGCAAGGTGCACTAAAGCTGATTCTGGAAGCAATCTTCGAAGCAGACTTCTGCACGAACTCCTATGGATTTCGACCGAAACGCTCTCCACATCAGGCGCTGGCAGAGGTAAGACGCAGTGTATTGCGTCGGATGACCATGGTCATTGACGTTGACCTGTCACGCTACTTTGACACCATACGGCACGCAATACTGCTGAACAAAATCGCAAAACGTATTCAAGACCCGCAAGTCATGCAACTGGTTAAGCAAGTGATTAAGGCAGCAGGGAAAATCGGCGTACCGCAAGGTGGGCCGTTCTCGCCGCTTGCCTCTAACATCTACCTTAATGATGTGGATTGGGTATTTGATGCAATACGGAGGAAAACAGCAGAAGGCGA
>NZ_BALG01000505.1 GCF_000315235.1 Paenibacillus popilliae ATCC 14706
AATTCTTCGAGCTCCTTCGACTGTTCTGCAAGCTGATATTCACTCTGTTCT
This sequence comes from Paenibacillus popilliae ATCC 14706, assembly GCF_000315235.1. Taxonomy (GTDB): domain Bacteria; phylum Bacillota; class Bacilli; order Paenibacillales; family Paenibacillaceae; genus Paenibacillus_B; species Paenibacillus_B popilliae. The sequence continues at coordinate 52 of NZ_BALG01000505.1, forward strand.
ATCTCCTGCATTACCTTAAAATAGGAATCATTACTATAGTTGGCTATCTGTAAGCTAGATTCTTCAACTATTTTTTTTGCTTTTTCCGTTTCATTTCCGGATCGGACGGATACAATGAAATTTTCTCTCGCCTGTTCTAACTTTAACGTGAATTGTCGATTGTTCATTTTGTAATCCTCATATTGGTAGTAATACTTATTCTTCTTTGTAAAATAATTTTTACCTGTCATCATCGATTTCTGCAACAGCTTTACTTGTTCTAATTTAGAATGGACTTGCGAGATTTTATTGTTC
>NZ_BALG01000504.1 GCF_000315235.1 Paenibacillus popilliae ATCC 14706
GAAGCCCCGGGCACTGCGCCGGTACTCTTCACCTGAATCTTCAATTCTCCGGGATCTGACCTGCCAGCTTGGAACGGCTCAATGCCGATCCAAGTAACGACATCGCGTAGTCATTTTTCAGGATTTTGAGGGGCGGGAGATTCGTCTCGTTACCGATTTAATGCATGTTACTGCCGAACAGTTGGCTCAGATCTATAAAGCGCGCTGGCAGATAG
>NZ_BALG01000503.1 GCF_000315235.1 Paenibacillus popilliae ATCC 14706
CTACTTTCCCTCCGATAACTTCATCTCCGATGCGAACAACGACAGGCGCAGTTATCGATTGTCCTTTCCACTCCATGGGTACAGAGCAATGTCGTTCTCGAGATAAGGCTTGCAATTGTTGTTTCACAGATTGTACGCGTTCCGGAAGTACGGCAACATGGACAAATACAATGGGATAATTAAGAACCGTATCAATATGCTCTACCCTTCCTTCTATCGAAGGTTCTGCAAAAGGCAACGATAATTTTTGTCC
>NZ_BALG01000502.1 GCF_000315235.1 Paenibacillus popilliae ATCC 14706
ATTCAGTTCCAATTGATCCGGATGCGTCTTCTCGCTGGAAGCCCCGAAGCGCTTCTGCTGTGCAAGCCGGAACTGTTCCTCGTACCATTTGAGTAACTATATTCCAGCATTTTGTGGTATAATCTTCGCAGCCCTTATTGAACGGAGAGAAACCATGCCCTTCCAATCGAAAAAAGAAAAGTTAGTGTTATCCATTGCCGATCGAGAAATGCTTCAACGAATCAGTCAAGCGCGTTCAGAAGAATATCGCCGGGTAGAGCGTGCACGTATTCTGCTTCATTTTGCCGACGGCTTGAGCATCCCAAAGATCGCAGAAACCCTCGGTACAACGGTGCCCAAGGTCAATCGCTGTGTCGATAAATCACTGGCATTAGGGCCGGATGCCGCATTGGGAGAAGAACAGCGTTCAGGTCGGCCTGCCAAAAGCCGAAGGACTTGGGCTACTCGTATGAAGTCTGGACCCAGCGTCTTTTGGCACAGCACGTGCGTAATCACGCGGTAACTGAAGGTCATGACTGTCTCTCCCGCATGTCGCCTAGCAGCGTGTCCCGATTGCTGGCCGCCCAAGACTTAAAACCATATAAGGTCCGTTATGATCTGGAACGCCGCGATCCAGAGTTCGATGCAAAACGGGCGGAAGTGCTTTGCGTCTATCAGCAAGTCGAATACATTCTGGAGA
>NZ_BALG01000501.1 GCF_000315235.1 Paenibacillus popilliae ATCC 14706
CAAGATGAGGCAGTCAAAGCACTCTTGAAGGCTGAGCTGGACGCACTATCCTACAACAGTCAGATATCACGCCTTGAAGCTCTATTTGGCCAAATTCAGATGTCGTTGAATGATCTCTACACCGTTGGTGTCAGGCAAATGAGGCAGGAATTCGGAGACCTGTTCACAGCAGGCTACTACAAGAAAGCATA
>NZ_BALG01000500.1 GCF_000315235.1 Paenibacillus popilliae ATCC 14706
ACGGAAAAAGCTTTGCAGATGTAGAGCGCGAAGGAGTCACCCCATTTCTGGAAAGTATACAAGCCGAACTCCTAGCAGGAACGTATCGCCCACAAGCGAATCGTAAAGTAGAACCTTAATGATGTGGATTGGGTATTTGATGCAATACGGAGGAAAACAGCAGAAGGCGAATTCGAAGCCGTTAACTACCAT
>NZ_BALG01000499.1 GCF_000315235.1 Paenibacillus popilliae ATCC 14706
TCTTTTGTACGAAAATGACACCTTGCACGAAGTAGCAGGATGTAGTTCTTTACACTGAAATAGAAGGGTTATGTAAAATGGCACAAAAAAACACCCCCTACAAATTGATTTAACCAATATATGGTATTTTAGGGTTTATCAAACATCCCCCAACTCTTGAAGCTCCACTTTGTACCCTTGTTGTTTGATCTTGTGTACCCAGTAGTTGACGTCCTTTTCTTTTTTCGGTAAATCA
>NZ_BALG01000498.1 GCF_000315235.1 Paenibacillus popilliae ATCC 14706
GGTGTTTTTTTGTGCCATTTTACAGAACCCTTCTATTTCAGGGTAAAGAACTACATCCTGCTACTTCGTGCAAGGTGTCATTTTCGTACAAAAACCCCCATGGCCTGTCGGCCACCACAATGTAATGAAAATGAGGGTTGCCAATTTGAGCTTCTTCTGCGCAAATAAAGATAGGCAGATCAAAGGTCGAATTTTTTTTGGTGAGCCACATCCCGCCTATTGCAGCTTTGAGCACCGCCGATTGTTGCCCTGAGCACGTGTACAAAAGTACACCTCTCGTTGCTGCATGATCTGTTCAATCCAAAGCAAGGGAGTGAAGTTGGAATGGATGCGTTATTGGAACGGTGTGCAGGGTTGGATGTGCACCAAGAGACCGTCGTTGCCTGTGTATTGGCAGGGTCTCTGGACAAGAAA
>NZ_BALG01000497.1 GCF_000315235.1 Paenibacillus popilliae ATCC 14706
CCCCCCCTCCTGTATGAGAGATTAGTATTTGTTGTTAAAAAATACCGTTGTTGAGTATAACAAAACTGGTGATTTATGTGTTAAAATATTGTAATAATTACCTGACTGGTGGATTTTCGGCATGAATCAAGCTTGAAGGAAATGGAGGAATTGAATATATTGTAGTAGATATAGATATATTCACCGATGCAAAAAAGAGCCGTTGAGGAAGATGATATGCTCCCCTACATGTCGGCAGCTTGTTTCAAGTTGTGGATTTTGCGCTCGAAAATGGCTGGATAGAGGATCAGTTT
>NZ_BALG01000496.1 GCF_000315235.1 Paenibacillus popilliae ATCC 14706
AGATAGGGCATGCCTTCTGGACTTTGAAGCAGATCTCCAACCTTCAAATGCCTTGCTTCCACCCATCCTTGGCCGTGCACCCAGAACGGATGCTCCCCGGATGTTGTGATTGGAGTTCCATTTACGGTAATGTGATACGTCTCATCCGCCTGACTCTGGAATAACTGAACAACTCTATGATACCCTGTTTTTCCCGTTGTTTCATCTTTTGCATACACGAGATCCCCAACCCGGATTTGTTCAATTGGCTTGAATCCGGTTTCAGTCTGTACTACGGTGCCATTCGCAAAATCTGCATACGCAAGAGGAAGGCTTGTAAATGAAAGAGCAATCAATAACATCAAGGCTATAAATTTTTTCATGTTCTCTTCTCCTTTTCGTACCGTATTTTCTAAAGACAATTT
>NZ_BALG01000495.1 GCF_000315235.1 Paenibacillus popilliae ATCC 14706
GCTTTACCGAAATGGGAGAGCGGCTTGGTTTCGCCAGCGAGCTCTTGTTCAATGGTTAGCTTCTCATTAGGCGATCGGAAGATCGTATGCCGGTCGCTGTACAGGGCGAGCGGGATGCCATATTTCTGTATGCCCTGCTGCATTACAAGCGAATAGCCTTCACGGCATTCGTTTGGTCGGAAAATTGCACCAACGACCGTTCCAGTAGCATCATCGATAGCTGCATGCAAGGAGAAGCCTGGAGCGCGATCCTCGAGCCAAGCATAAGGAGTGGCATCGATCTGCCAAA
>NZ_BALG01000494.1 GCF_000315235.1 Paenibacillus popilliae ATCC 14706
GATGGAACGGATTCCTTTTTAAGCTTTGGAGGGTTGGCAGGTGCCTCGGTACTTTTGGCTGCAAAATTGAGCATTTTTCACTTGCAAAAAACAATACGGCATTGACGTGCCCCCGACTTCCAATGTCACGAATAAGATCATGCCGATGGTCAAAGAATGGCAAAATCGGCCGCTGCCCCATCGCTTACTTCTTCTAAAATTTCCTTCTCAAATAACGATTTCGTGCCCAACAAAATATCTGGGATTCACTTTCTATACGAACGACACCATGTTCTCGTAATACGAACAATATAGATAAAAGCTTTGTTTCTATTTATCCACGATATCGATCTGGCTTTCCGGATGACCCATATAACCATCTATTTGCAGGCCTGTTGATTAACCAAATTACCCCATATCAAAATAATCGGGATTCTCCTAATAGAATACAATGAATCCGTAACTGCCACTCAACGGGAA
>NZ_BALG01000493.1 GCF_000315235.1 Paenibacillus popilliae ATCC 14706
ATGGTATTGGGTAGAGGTAATCCGCCACAACGCGCTGCATTGTGTGCAAAATGCCTACGGCTTTGTCGACCATAGTTATTACCAGCGCGTGAAAGATAGCGGCAAATGGGGTGATTGGTCACCGAATCTTTTTCAAGCCGGAGCCGACGCTAAAGCGCATGCGAATAGTGTGGCAAACCAAGCAGAGGCAAAGGCAAAAGC
>NZ_BALG01000492.1 GCF_000315235.1 Paenibacillus popilliae ATCC 14706
GCTGCATATAAAATCATCTCCTTCTTCTTTTTTTATCATGTAACATAAAAACTTCGACCCAATTTAAGATAACCCATTTTACAGAAATTTTGTACTGTTACCGATTTGAGGCCCAAACCTTTGTAACATATAACCTTCCCTATATCGTTGACGAGCTTTTTCAATGAGTGAATCATTTTCAAACTGTATATATCCAACTAAGTATAATGCTTTTAAGTAGCTTTCAAATTTTACGTTTCCTAAAACTGCATTTTCTTCATCAATTCCCATAAAGATTTTTGTTTCAAGGGATAATAATTTTGTGCCTATTTGTGTTGTGCCACCTGACATATATACTTGATCATCTG
>NZ_BALG01000491.1 GCF_000315235.1 Paenibacillus popilliae ATCC 14706
CGGCGGGCCAGTGGCTGGCCGCCGGAGCGGTGGCGGCCGTCGGCCTCGCCGGGACGCTCGCGTGGGCGTATGCCAACCGCAGCGGGCACGCAGGCCGGGGTGAAGGCCCCGCAGACGAGGTCGGCGCGGCCGAGCGCATGGCCGCGCTGCAGGCTGAAGCGCTGCGGGGATTGCTTGGCCCACTCTGGCACGGGACCAGCGGCGGTGCACTGCCTGACGATGCGGAGCAGCAGGAGCTGACGCAGATGATCGCCGCGACGGCCGAGTGGGCGCGAGAGCAGGTGCAGCTGGCCGATCGCGCCCGGCATGCGTCCGAGGCTGCCGCTGCCGCCGGGCGGCGGGCCGATGTCTTGACGGATGAAGCCGCGACGGCCCTGGCGGCGGAAAGAGGAGCTGGCGGACGCTGGCGCGGCTGGCTGCGGGAGCGAGGGCTGCCAGAGTCGCTCAGCCCGGCCGGGGCGCTGGAGCATCTCCACCGGGTAGAGCAGGCGCTCGATATAGAGAGCCAGCGGGAACGGCTGCGGGAGCGAGCCTCCCGTCTGCGGCGCCAGATCGGAGAGGTCGAGCAGGAATGCGCCTGGCTGCTGAAAGCCGCCTGGGAAGCGGCCGAAGGCGACGTCGAAGCGGCCGCAGCGGCCGAGCGCCCGGGAGCGGAGGGGACGGATTCGGCGGACGGCCTCCAGCGCTTCACTTCCTTCGGGGAGCTGTACCGGCTGATGGAACGGCTGGAGGTGGAAGAGAAGCGGCAGCAGGAATATGAGCGCTGCGTGCAGCAGCATGAAGCGGCCGTGGAGGCATGCCAAGCGGCGGCCCGGGAAGCGGAGGCCGCCCGCAAGCGGAAGGAACGGTTGCTGACGGAAGCGGGCGCGCAGGAGGAAGCGGAGTTCATCCTGCGGATGAGTGCCGAAGCTCGTCGGCAAGAATGGGAACGGACACTGCAGGAAAGCGAGGCCGTCGTGTACCGTGGCGGAAGTCCGGAGCAGTGGGCGCCGCTGGAGGAACTGCTGACCCGTGATGACGAGGCCGAGCTGGAGCGGCGCGCCGCCGAACTGCAAGCGGAGTTGGAGCGGTGGGATGCTCGCATCAGCGAAGGCGAGGAGCAGCGCGGGCGGCTGAAGGAAGAGCTGGAGCGGCTCATGGCTGAAGTCGAGGGAGCGGCGCATCATCACGAGGCGGCGATGAACGAAGCGAAGCTCGACGAACAGGCGTCCCGCTATGCGGTATTGGCGCTGGCCCGAACACTGATCCAGCGGACGAGGCGGCTCTACGAGCAAGAGAAGCAGCCGGAGGTGCTGAAGCGGGCGGCCGCTCATCTGCGGGCGATGACCGAAGGGCGGTATGTCCGGGTGACGGCACCGTACGGCACGAAGCGGCTGGAGGTGGAACGGGCGGACGGGCGAATGATCGACAGTTCCCGTCTAAGCCGCGGAACGGCCGAGCAGCTCTATCTGGCCATGCGCTTCGCCTTGGCGGAAGCGTTGTCCCATAAGGCGGCCCTTCCTCTGATCCTGGATGACCTGCTCGTCAATTATGACCGCTGGAGGCTGGGACAGGCCGTACAAGCGCTGCATCGGCTGTCATCGGATCATCAGATCGTGTTGACGACCTGCCATCCGCATGTGGCGAAGGCGTTCCGGGAAGAGATAGCGGATGTGCGCATTGTGGAACTGGAACCGATCGGATAGGTTTCGGGAAGATGAATTTGCCATGTTCACAGACATTTGGTGTGGCGTTATTTTTTGCGCTGTATCGGCTTCAGATCGATCTTCCCTGCTGCGTGAGATGGAGCGGAGGGCGGCCCGGGCTTCGTCGGTTGGGCCGCCTGCAGCAGCAAATAGAGCCATATGAGGCTGAACATGCCGAACAACGGGTACAGGAACGAGATCAGATTGCGGAAGCCGAATTGGCTGATCGTATAGCATACCATCATGATGAGCGCCGTAATCAGCTTCTTCGACACTCCGGTCCGTTGATGGAGCTGAAGCGTAATGCCATACAGATCGGCGATGAAGGTGGTGAAAATTTCCGAAAAGATGAGCAGGACATAAATGAGCTGGATGGTGACGCCGAGCGTATGCGCGATTTCCCCCATCGGAATGTCGAATTGCTGTATGCCAGGCATATGTACGGAAAGAGCCAAATGGCCTGCCAGCAGCAGTACGCCAATGAGAACGCCCCCAATCGCGCCCCCGATGCGTATGATCCTCTGGTCCGGAATAGAGGCGCCCAACGGGACGAGCACTGCTTGGGCCATCGCCAGATTGAATGCGCTGTACAGCAGCGGAGCGGTCCATGCGGCATACCATGATTTGTATGTTGTGATAGCAAAAACCCGTCCCGCGTTCGGCATATGCAGCGTGTGGGTCACGATAATGATGGTAAAGATGAGCATCGTTGGCACGACGAGCGAATTGAGGCTCAATATCGCGCTCATCCCCCGGTTGATGATGAAAAAGGAGGATACGAGCGTCAGCAGCAGTCCGGCTTGGTAGTGAACATTCAATTGCTGAACGAAAACGGAGCCTGCGCCGGCGAGCATGACCCCGTTCACACACACAATGACAATCATCGCGAAAATGCTAACCCAGCTGCCAATTCGGGAACCGAACAAATAATGGTTCACATCTTCATAGGAACGGGCCTGGATCTGATGGGCAATCAGCATCAACTTCGTTCCGAGGAAGAGAAAGATAATGCTGGACACTCCAATCGTGAAGGAAGCGATCCATCCGTATTGGGTGAAAAACTGCAAGATTTCCTGTCCCGTCGCAAATCCGGCTCCGACAACGGTTCCGACGTAAGTGAAAGCAATTTGTACTATCCGCAGCGTCTGTCTCAACGATTAGGCGCCTCCTTGTCCGACGAAGCTTGGTGCGAAGGATTGAGCTAGCTTGTTCGTACTACTATACGTATGACAAGCTTGGGCAGGACATGACCCCCTAAATGTGGTAAGATAGTAAGCGAGTTGAGAGGAGGAGCCTTGATTGTTGGAGATTACATGGGCATTGACCCATTTCGGGTACATTGCTTTATTTTTTCTGCTTGCCGTTGGCATCATCGGCTTACCGATACCGGACGAGACGATCATGATATTCGTCGGCAGCTTGACGGTGGAAGGGCCGTTCGGATACATACATGCCTTCGTTGTATGCCTTGCCGGGAGCATGACCGGCATGACGATCAGCTACATTGTGGGGCGGAGGGTCGGCAAGCCGCTGTTGGATCGGTACGGCAAGCGGGTGAAGCTGACACCTGCCCGGGTGGAACGCGCCGAGCGCTGGTTCCGGCGGTTCGGTCCATGGGCCATCGTCTTCGGGTACTTTATTCCCGGCTTTCGCCACTTGACCTGTTACCTGTCCGGAATTGCACGAATGAATTGGTCTCTTTATTTTATTGCAGCCGGGACGGGAGCACTTATCTGGGTCTTTACTTTTTTGACGATAGGGCATCTCGTCGGAGTTCATTGGGAGGCGGCCGTTCATTGGATTCATACCAAAGGAACGCTATATCTGTTGGGCTTGGCAGCAATGCTCTTGATCGTCGGCTCGCTTGTGTTCGTCCTAATCCGGCGTCGCGTCCGCCCAAAACAAACGCCTTGAACCACTACGGATTCAAGGCGTTCCATAATCAGGCAGGGAAGTTAAGCCTTCAATGCGTCCTCCTCCATCGGGAAAAGCTTCACGGACTGGATCTTGCCTGTCTTCGGATCGAGGTCAAGACGGAGCAGGGCGTTGGCTACTTGGTAGCTCCAGGCATAGCCGGTATCTTGATCCGGCTTGCCGAGAGCCTTCACGGCGGTATCGCTTTTGCCTCCGATGTTCAGGCCCTTGATGCCGGTGGACAAGCCGTCGCCCGATACCTCGACAAATACGACTTCATCGTCATCTTGACAGCCGAACGAAAATCCGTCATATTCCAGCACACGAATCGGCTCTTCATCGTCCATCACGAATTGGGAGACGGGTCCCCCCCAGAGTTGCCGCACCTGCTCCTCCGTATCGCTCAGCCCAATCCCCTTCAGCATCGGCTGCTTCCGGTTGAATTCGACTTCCTCGGCCGTAGCGGAGGCGGAAAGGGAATGATCCTTGTTCGAAGCGATCTCGGTACGTTCTCGTGTCTTATCCTTGCCTGCGGCCGAAGTCTCTTCCGCCGGGCCTGTCTTGGACGTGTGCGGCGTATTCGAATTCACTGGCGGCACGCTGCCGGCTTGCGTCGAACAGCCGGATAGAAGAACGCCAAGAGCGACAGCAGCAGCAACCATATGCATCATTCGGGTCATCGGTGCGATTCCTCCTTCGCCGCTTCACGGCGGTATGACAATAAGATGTAGGATCGGTTCTCATCTGTACCGTAACAGGCTACATGTAACTAAGGAGAGCGGGACTTGGGACACTCTTATTAATATAGACGGAACTCACTCCAAGAAGTTGCAGTCGTTGTATGAAATTGCCTACTTTTCTCCATTTACCTGTTTGGCATATAATAAAGAAAAGTTGGTGAGTGGGGGCGACGAAGATGATTGATCAACCAACAGCTCGATTTTTGCAGGAAAAGGTGTCGGAAGCCAAGGTTCATTTTGAACGGGCTCTCGATTGCAGCATGGCGGATAACCTTCACGTGACGGAGGAAGAATGCGGTCGATACAAGAAAGGAGATGCGGCCATGGTGGATGAGACTATGCTTGATCGCTTCCGTCAGGAGGGCACAATGGTGCGTGTCGTGCGGGACATGCTCGAAGCGAATGATGTTATCGGCATCGTTGTCGCCTGGAGCGAGGACGACGTGATGATTCGCAAGCGCAATCGGCGCATCGTGAAGCTGAGCCGGAGCTACTTGATTCAGCCCTTCAGCGAGCCGCGGCCGGAGCGAGCCTGAGAGTCGGGCCATCCGAAGGCGAAGCATGAAAAGGAAAGCGATATGGACTGCCGAGTTGTTGGGACAGTCCTGTTCTTTTGTCGCCGATCGGCGTGGGGCATGTGGAGCCGTTATAAAATGGGTTTGAATTTTTATACGAAAATTGTTGACGTAATTCCGGATACGTGATATTATATTTTTTGTCGCTAAGAAAACTAATTGCGAAATGTAAGTTACTAAATATGCGGTCGTGGCGGAATTGGCAGACGCGCACGGTTCAGGTCCGTGTGGGCTAACCCCCGTGGAGGTTCGAGTCCTCTCGACCGCACCAACCTAACAATGAACGAGCTCTTGAATTTCCTCTCGTGGAGATTCAGGAGCTTTTTTGCATACTCGGAATTTGCAAGGTACTGCTCATCACTTGAGCCGAAGAAATCTTTGAACTGTATTCAAGATGAACATAGATGTTGGCGGTCGTGGAATAGTGGCTATGCCCCAGCCATACTTGAATTTCCTTTATGCTGACACCGTTAGCAAGAAGCAAACTGGCGCAGCTATGACGAAGATCATGGAAGCGAATCCGTCGCAAGTTATGCTTCTTAAGGACAAGTGGAAAATGCTGAGTAATATAACCCGGCTTAATTCGCTCTCCCAGCTTATTGACGTAAATGTAGTCCTGATATTGGTTGCTGTAAGAGTCCTTGTGCAAAGACCGATTCGCTTGTTGCTCTTCCAGTAGCCGCAAAAGCAGTTCCAGGGAGACGGGAACGAGCGGCAAAGTGCGATAACTCGCTTTGTTTTTGGCCCGATCTTTCGCCACTATGATTTGTTTGCCCTGATTACGACACAGGGATAACCGTGTGCTTAATGGTAATGGTCTGATGCTGGAAGTTGATGGCGTCCCATTTTAGTCCGACAATTTCGCTTCGTCGCAGTCCGTAAAAAGCTGCCAGAATAACAGCTAACTCAACTGGATCGCCTTTCACGAATTCGAAAAAATCGTTTAGTTCATCACTTGTGTAGTAGCTCCCGATAAATTGGTTCTTCTTGAGCCGCTTGACTTTGTCTGCTGGGTTCGAAGGAATCATGTCCATTTCAAAAGCGTATTGCAGTGCCTGCCGGATGTTGGCATGATAGTGCAGCACGGTGTTCGTAGTAAGATCGAATTCTTTCAATACATACTGATAAAAATCATGAAGGTGTTTGGGTTGCAGTTCCTTCAAAAAAATTCCTTTTTCCCGGAAGTACGGGACTATCCTGGTGTTAACAGCAAAACTATAAGCTGCGTGGGTGGTGATTTCAACTTGGTATTTCATCATTTCAAGCCATTCCACCATGAAATCGGCGAATAAAATGTCGTCCTCATCCGCTTCTTCGCTTTTTTGGGGCTCCTCTGTGTTCTCGATTTTTTCTTCAGCAATTACCTCTTCAGCATTCTCCAGATCGGCTTCTGAGGGGAGCACAAAATTCTTGCGCGCCTCCAGCAACATAGTTTCCGCTTTTTTCTTGTTGCCTTTTACCGGCAGCTTGGTGGGAATCCATTTGCTTTTTCGTTTTCCGTCATCTTTGTAGTTCAGAACGATATAAAGAAGACCTTTCTTTTCCTGTAGGTGGCCTGCTACCATATTGAAAATATCCCTCCCTGGTTAGCAGCCCGATCTCCTACCATTGACACTGATAATATATCATAGTACAGCAAATGATTCAATGCACTAAAGCATCACAGTGTGAAGTGGGAGAATAGGTCATGATGCTGTGGAGGTAGGAGATGACATTGGCTTTGGGGATTTTGTAAGCTCTGCCGATTCTGAAATGGTTGATTTTGTTTTCTTGTAGGAGCTTGTAAGCCGATTTGGTGCTAATGCCGCCGAGCATCTCGCATAGTTGCGGGACATTGACGACATCCGGATAATTTTGAAACATATGCTCGAAAAGTTTAGTTGGACGAACGATCCAATGTCTCCTCTCTGAAATGATAATTTGTATGTAGCAGGAAAGAAAAATGAGAGTTATGAAGAAATCAGTGATAGAGGAATGAATGCCTGTTTCAAGCTGCAGGTGGCAGGCCTGCATCATAACTTCGATTTTCTGAAGCTCCCCCTCATCCGAGCGGGCTACCCCCAATGCAATGACGCTGGCCAGGCAGAAGTATCAGTCCCCTCTAGCCGGTTATGGCGATTCAACCCACCACAGATTGATTTCAGCCGGTAGTTAGTCGCTCGTGTCTAAGACAGTCATGGCGCTACCGCATGGTCGCTTCCGCTGGTGACGGAGGCCGAGGAACGTACTTGAAACAAGCAATATGAAGTTTTCAAGGATCAAGGCTCAATCAAGGTAGATATTAAAATCTACCAGATCGCTTCCTGTAATATAAATGGGGACTGGAAACAAAAAAGGCAACTGCTTCATGAAATTATCTCAATACAAATAAAATGAAAGTGTGTGAAAACACGAGCAAGCCATGTGAAGTATACTCCACATGGCTTGCTCGTGTTTATTTGTAACGATTAAGATCAAAGCGACGAACTGCCAGGATAAAAGCAATTGTCAACTGTTGTTTGCAATCTTCATCAATAGTTCCATTTCGTTTGGAGTATTTATTAATAACTGGCTCATAGCGGGCAATCAATTTGGCTTCTGTTTCTTTGTCACCTTTTTGTGCTAAATGGAGTAGAGTAGAAACGCTATTCATGTTTATCCTCCTTTTTATCGTCCAGATGTGAATGGTAAGCGATGTATGATAAAAAGGGAGGACTGCGACAAGCAAACAAGCCTTTACTTCTCTGTAAATGTCAACATAAACGTGTACAATTTTGCTTGTATAAGGATGTACAAAATCACTTATCCTCTTGGTCAATGTGATTCTTCAATCGATAGGATTCGCCTATAATGGTAACAACTGCTGCATGATGTAGAATGCGATCTAAGATGGCATTGGCTAACTTCGGTTCACGAAATACTTCATCCCACGCCCTGAAATTTACATTTGTAGTGAATATGGTGCTTCGCTTCTCGTACCGCAAATCAATAAGCTGAAAAAACAGCTTGGCATCTTCTGCTTCAATCGGCAAATAGCCTATTTCATCAATAATAAGTAGCTTATACTCATGATCTATGCAGTTCAATACACTAATTGGTAATCAGTCACCACTACAAAAGTGTCTACAATATTTCGATAAATATCTAAAAAACCACTTGACTTTTCAAAATAGACACTATAATTGCGAAGGATACCTTTTTTATAGGGTATATCTTCAGATTATGGGGTGGGTCACCAATGTCAGCATTGCAAAAACCGAAGTTTAGAGAATGGAATCACGGCGAGTGTGCGGGAGCGCCTATTCTGAAGAGTCTCTGGGATCGATTTGACTTTTCCCTGTTACTTACTCAATCCGGCATTATGAAACGCACTGGAACGCCATCTTGGCTTATTTGCTTCCTCTATGTCGTCGGTCTCGTTTCCAATTGCTCTTCCGTTGCCCAGATGGCACAATTGGCCGACAAAGATGCATTGCTGAAAGTCATGTTTCAGCCTTGGAAACTTGCACAGTACACTTTAAGCCGCTTTTTAACG
>NZ_BALG01000490.1 GCF_000315235.1 Paenibacillus popilliae ATCC 14706
GGTGTTTTTTTCAGTGTTTTCCCCAGCGCTTTTTTTCTAGCGATCTCAGCATTGATTTTTTTAAACGCCCAACTATTAGCGGGATCCAATGCTTTATCTAGCTTCAGCTTAACAGAAGATCTACCTACATTACCCGTCCCCCTAGTTACATTCTTAGCGTTTTTCGCAGTGCTTTTCCCGGTGTTTCTCGCGGCATTCTTCCCAGTGTTTCCTAACATTTTAGAAATTAGTTTAATCAATGGGCCGTTATTATGCGTCCATATTTCGGACTCCGTAACGAAGTAATTATGTACTCCTCCAACTTCGA
>NZ_BALG01000489.1 GCF_000315235.1 Paenibacillus popilliae ATCC 14706
AACATTTTAGAAATTAGTTTAATCAATGGGCCGTTATTATGCGTCCATATTTCGGACTCCGTAACGAAGTAATTATGTACTCCTCCAACTTCGAAGTTATATACAGGCGTACTGCTGTTCTTCATCTCGATCCGGTCGATCGGATAGGACTTGCCTTCCGCATTTTGAAGCAGATCTCCCGCCTTCAGAT
>NZ_BALG01000488.1 GCF_000315235.1 Paenibacillus popilliae ATCC 14706
GCCTATTTACTGATCAGCAATCGCTATGATGTTCCGGAAGAAGTGTTGCAAGCTTATGTAAAGCGTTGGCGCATCGAAGTATTCTTTCGAGCTGTCAAGCAGGAATTGGCTTTTGAGAAATGCCACTCCGAATCCGAGGCGCATCATCATGCTCATTTTGAGCTATTGTTTACGGCAGAAACCATGCTAGCTGTAGCGCTCTTTGAACTGAACAAAGAAAAAACGAGTGATGATGAAGGCTATACCCACGGCAAAATGGTTCGTGGCCTCTTCCACAC
>NZ_BALG01000487.1 GCF_000315235.1 Paenibacillus popilliae ATCC 14706
GTTGATGGGCGCTGTAGGGACTGGAAAGACGCATATGGCAACGGCCTTAGGGGTGGAAGCCTGTAGACAAGGCAAAGCCGTACAATTCTACCGGGCTTCGGACCTCGTGGCGATCTTGCAAGAGAAGTTTGCGGTAGGCACAGTCAGCCGGTTCCGAGAGAAGCTGAAAAAGGTGGATTTACTCATTCTGGATGAGGTTGGATACGTACCGTTCAGCCAAACCGGTTCGGAATTGCTATTTAACGTGATTGCCGATTGTTACGAAAGG
>NZ_BALG01000486.1 GCF_000315235.1 Paenibacillus popilliae ATCC 14706
AGATGATTTTATATGCAGCTTGATATAAATAAACTGTATGAAACGTACCTGACTTTACATATCCCTAATCCGTTTACGTTAGCACAAATCGGCGAAAGATTAATAAAACAATACGCGGCAAAACAAATAACCAAAGAAAAATTTATTGAATGTTATGACCCTAGTTTCCCTGAAGACCTCTATGCAGATTTTCATACGGTCGTTACTGTTTATATTTTTCGTGATCAAGAAGGAATGAAAAAACTGCTTACCCTTGATTCCCCCGATGAAAAAGTATCATTTTACGAAGATATTAACTATAGTAGACATGGCTGTAATCTTATCCTTAATTCAGATGATCAAGTATATATGTCAGGTGGCACAACACAAATAGGCACAAACTTATTATCTCTTGAAACAAGTATCTTTAGGGGATTTAAAGAGGAAGATGCAGTTCTAGGAAACGTAAGATTTGAAAGCTACTTAAAAGCATTATACTTAGTTGGATATATACAATTTGAAAATGATCCACTCATTGAAAAAGCTCGTCAACGATATAGGGAAGGTTACCGGTTACAAAGGTTTGGGACTCAAACCGGTAACAATACAAAATTTCTGTAAAATGGGTTATCTTAAATTGGGTCGAAGTTTTTATGTTACATGATAAAAAAAGAAGATGGAGATGATTTTATATGCAGCTTGATATAAATAAACTGTATGAAAAGTACCTGACTCTACATATCCCTAATCCGTTTACGCTAGATCAAATCGGCGCAAGATTAATAAAACAATATGCGGCAAAACAAATAACCAAAGAAAAATTTATTGAATTATATGACCCTAGTTTCCCTGAAGACCCCTATGCAGATTTTCATACTGTCGTTACCGTTTATATTTTTCGTGATCAAGAAGGAATGAAAAAACTGCTTACCCTTGATTCCCCCGATGAGAAAATATCTTTTTACAAAAATATTAACAGGCCTTATAGTCATGGCTGTAATCTTATACTTAATTCAGATGATCAAGTATATATGTCAGGTGGAACAACACAAATAGGCACAAACTTATTATCTCTTGAAACAAGTATCTTTAGGGGATTTAATGAGGAAGATGCAGTTCTAGGAAACGTAAGATTTGAAAGCTACTTAAAAGCATTATACTTAGTTGGATATATACAATTTGAAAATGATTCACTCATTGAAAAAGCTCGTCAACGATATAGGGAAGGTTATATGTTACAAAGGTTTGGGACTCAAATCGGTAACAATACAAAATTTCTGTAAAATGGGTTATCTTATATATGTTACTAAAGATTCATATCCCCTTACATTGGGGGGGGGATATAATTATGGGTGAGGTTACCAGCTTAATCTGGTTAACCTCATTCTCATGTAAAATCAGTAGACGATAAAATATCTGGGCTGGCAATAAAGCCCGTTATACAGTGAACGACAGATAGACCCCGCCCGTAAAATTATGGGCTG
>NZ_BALG01000485.1 GCF_000315235.1 Paenibacillus popilliae ATCC 14706
ACATGAATGGACCCGTTTAGGTTATCCCTTGTCCCGGCAAACGATGGCGAACTGGATGATCTACGGCGCAGAGCACTGGCTGCTGCCCGTTGTGCCGGAAATGAGGCGCCATCTGCTGAAGCAGGATGTGCTGCATGCGGACGAGACCACGCTGCAGGTGTTAAAGGAAAAGCGGCGCAGTCGGATTCGTATATGTGGCTATACCGCACGGGGCGAGGTGAACCCTCCGTGGTGTTGTACGACTACCAGCGCACGAGAG
>NZ_BALG01000484.1 GCF_000315235.1 Paenibacillus popilliae ATCC 14706
CAGCCCATAATTTTACGGGCGGGGTCTATCTGTCGTTCACTGTATAACGGGCTTTATTGCCAGCCCAGATATTTTATCGTCTACTGATTTTACACGAGAATGAGGTTAACCAGATTAAGCTGGTAACCTCACCCATAATTATATCCCCCCCAATGTAAGGGGATATGAATCTTTAGTAACATATATAAGATAAACCCATTTTACAGAAATTTTGTATTGTTACCGGTTTGAGTCCCAAACCTTTGTAACCGATAACCTTCCCTATATCGTTGACGAGCTTTTTCAATAAGACGGATTGTCAAGCCAAGTGCGACAGTTCTTCTGAGAAGGATTCGTGAGCAGTCTTCCAGCCCAAACATTTTCGTGGTCGTTGATTGATC
>NZ_BALG01000483.1 GCF_000315235.1 Paenibacillus popilliae ATCC 14706
CCAATCTCGACTCTCTCCCTCCGGAGAGTATGTCGGTTGTAAGTGGGCAATTTTCAACCGATGATATTGGGTATTTTACATCCGATTTTCACAGAAGAAATGATAGCGGAAGAGAAGTTTGATTTAGCAGGATACATGCCGGGCGTTATCGAAAGCCTACGTGCGAAAGGAAATGGTACGTTATATGCACTGGCCCCTCATTTTACGGTCCCTGTATTGTATTACAACCGCGATTTGTTCGAAATGAACCATATTGAACTGCCGCGCAACAAGATGAGCTGGCAAGAGGTGTTTGATTTGTCCAAGCGATTCGAAGGTATGGGAGCAGGTGAGGACCGCGTGTTCGGACTCTCACTGGACGTCATGGGCACCACAGACATTTTAGATTATATTTCAAGAACCTTTTCTTTGTCGATGTTTGATACGAAGGCAGAGAAGTTACTTATTCATTCGGACGGTTAGAAAAGAGCCGTTGAGCTAGCAACAGATGCGGTACGCTCTAAAATCATCCCTTTTTCTAACTTCTATAGTGATTTTATAAACGGAAAAGCAGCTATGGTCGTTGCCGAACCTTGGATGATAAGCCATTGCAAGACCTACGGTATAAAAAACTTAGATTGGGATGTAGTCACCCTTCCAGTGGATCCAAAAAACCTTGATGAATCACCGCATGTGCAATTGGAAGAAAGTTGTGCAATTCCAGCCGCTTCCCCGAATAAGCGAGCGGCATGGGAATTTATCAAGTTCGTCAATGGACTGGAAATGGCGAAGGCTCTGTCTGAGTAGGGGCTGTTACCGACGAGAAGTCCATTCCTCAAGGAAATGGATGGCAAGAGCAGGGATCCATTCTATGAAAGCGATCGTAGACAATAAGAAGACCGTGGATGAGGCGCTGGCTGAATTGGAAGTGAAGGGTCAGGACGCATTGGTGAAAGCGCACGCAGCAAAGAAGGAGGAAAAAAGGTCAGGAACGAAGGCTACAGCATAAGGTTTTTTTAACGTAATAGGTAGGTTGCATAGCTCATGCAACCTACCTACTTAAATCTTTACATATGTAATGGAATGTACTTTTGTAACGAATTTCAGTGCATGACTATGGAATAACTACCTACTTCGGAGTATATAAATTTAAATTTAAAACCAAATATTTCCACTCCTTTCTCTAGTAGCTAGCTCTCCAATGCCCTTGACGATTATTACTAAAGAATGATCACCACTAATATAAGCTCTTCCGCCAGTCTTGTCACTGTTCAGTTCAACATATGAGCATAAAGGGCTATGTTTCCACGAATTACTTGGATGGAACCCAAACATCTGACTGTCCGTTGTATACCTTGATGTATCTAAGAGTACGCTGCGGAAATGGTCGCTTGCATTGGAGGCAGCGGGCTATGTGTTCGTAAGGGATACTAAAAAGTGGTGGCGATTTTGGGAGGCAAAACAACGTTAATTTCTCTTGAAAATGGAAGCTTCATAGGCCAAACCTAGGGTTTCCGTCAGCTTCAAAGTTTCAAAAATGCTGGCCGATCTGCACCGAACCAGTACGGACTACATACTGGACCGAACAGATCGTAAGGAACCATACCCGCCCAAAAAGGAACGTACATACTAAAAAACGAAGCGTCCCGACCTGGTAACCGGGACGCTTCGTTTTTAGTATCCTTTTATTTGTCGCCATAATGAGTACGGAATGCATAATTCCATCATTCTTCGGTTGTTAGATAATTATTTTGGCTAATGTAGTTGTATCGATGATGGCCATGTCACAATCAACATTGCTGGTTCAAAAATATTTAGAAATCACCTGTATCTGAAGCAAGTTTTCCATACACCTTACCATTGACGTTATGTTCACCACCACTCCACTGAATGATGTATTGTCCAGTGCGTATACCTTGTGCAAAACCTTCGTCCCAACTTTTCCAATTAAGAGAACTTTTTGCATCAATCGTTGTGGCCAAGTACATTTTGTCAGTATCAGTGTGTTGTAAAGTAACGTTAACTGGGTATTTGCTTAAATTCTTAAAAAGAAGTTTAAGATGGCCAAAGCCAGCATCAATGTTAAAGGAACTATTTCTATTTGCACCTCCACTTTCTGAGTCATTCCATGTCTTGCCAACATCTCGCCGTACTCTTTCTTTTTCTTCTTTATTATGGAAATTTTGTTCTCCCTCCCAATTCGTTTGAACTAATTCTCCAGAAGATTTTGTTGTTGCAGATACTTCTTGAGCAGATGCAGAAGTTGCACTTAGGATAATGGGCGCAGCAAGTGTGGTCACTAGTAACACTTTTTTCATATTTCTGTTCAGCTTAGTCAAGCGCAGAAGCTGCTCACCTACAAGCTGCTTGTGGTGTCCTTCCCCTATAGTAATGCTGCGTTTGTCTATCCGACACCGGCCGAGAACTAAGAATGTTTTTTGGAAGCGATGAAGCAGTGCTTTGAGCAAATGGGAGGTGTCCCTCAGCGGATATGGTTCGACAATTTGTCGGCTGCGGTGGTTCACATTGAAAAGCAGGGCCAGCGGCAGCTTACCGAGG
>NZ_BALG01000482.1 GCF_000315235.1 Paenibacillus popilliae ATCC 14706
TTAGTGCACCTTGCACCACGCGATCTCGAATGCCCGGAATCTGCAATGTTCGCATTTTGCCGTTCGCTTTCGGAATCTCTACTTTACGATTCGCCTGTGGGCGATACGTTCCTGCTAGGAGTTCGGCTTGTATACTTTCCAGAAATGGGGTGACTCCTTCGCGCTCTACATCTGCAAAGCTTTTTCCGT
>NZ_BALG01000481.1 GCF_000315235.1 Paenibacillus popilliae ATCC 14706
CTGCGCCGAGGGGTAATACCAGATGGATATCCACAGAAGGACATACGATAATGTTAAGTGGTAAAGCTAATGGCAATATCGTTATTGTGACTGTTATAGCAAAGCATAAGTATAGACAAACTATGAATAAACTACACAAAGGACGAAACACCTTCTGAGTGCTATCTTTTTTTGTATTTATATCACACAAATGGGTAATTTGAAAAAAA
>NZ_BALG01000480.1 GCF_000315235.1 Paenibacillus popilliae ATCC 14706
AATGAATAAGATGGTTACCCAACTAGCGGCCATGAACGAAAAACATGTTGAACCCCTTTTACAGTTCTTCCAACAATCTCGATTAGAGGAGTTAGCCGTAGAGGAATTAGCCGTACTTGAAAATCAATTACTAGCGATGATGAAGCAGAAGAATGCTGACATCGTGACAGATATTCAGCAGCAATTAAAAAGTGCAGCAG
>NZ_BALG01000479.1 GCF_000315235.1 Paenibacillus popilliae ATCC 14706
CCAGGAAGTGAACGAAAATCCAGTGCCTTTCCGTTGGAAGTACGGTTTGGAAAATTGACAGGGCACGAACGTTATTTCAGGAGCTATCTACTAGTTACATTCTTAGCGTTTTTCGCAGTGCTTTTCCCGGTGTTTCTCGCAGCATTCTTCCCAGCGTTTCCCAACATTTTAGAAATTAGTTTAATCAATGGGCCGTTATTATGCGTCCATATTTCGGACTCCGTAACGAAGTAATTATGTACTCCTCCAACTTCGAAGTTATTATACAGGCGTACTGCTGTTCTTCATCTCGATCCGGTCGATCGGATAGGACTTGCCTTCCGCATTTTGAAGCAGATCTCCCGCCTTCAGATGGCTTGCTTCCACCCATCCTTGGCCATGCACCCAGAACGGATGCTCCCCGGTTGTCGTGATTGGAATTCCTTTGACGGTAATATGATACGTCTCATCCGCCTGACTCTGGAATAACTGAACAACTCTATGATACTCTGTTTTTCCCGTTGTTTCATCTTTTGCCTGAACGAGATCCCCGACCCAGATTTGTTCAATCGGCTTGAATCCTGCTTCCGTCTGAACCAAGGTGCCATTCGCGAAATCTGCATAAGCAAGAGGAAGGCTTGTAAATGAAAGGGCAAAAAATAATAATAGGGCTATAAATTTTTTCATATTCTGCTCCTTTTTATAAAAGAAATTCAATCAATAACCACTTCTTTCCCCCCCCTCCTGTATGAGAGATTAGTATTTGTTGTTAAAAAATACCGTTGTTGAGTATAACAAAACTGGTGATTTATGTGTTAAAATATTGTAA
>NZ_BALG01000478.1 GCF_000315235.1 Paenibacillus popilliae ATCC 14706
TATGGCACTCGAAAAATCAAAGTCAAGCTCCATGAACGCGGGATAGTTGTGTCCAGACGCCGAATTGGTCGGATTATGAAGGAGCAAGGGTTGGCTTCGACGTACACCGTGGCGCAGTATAAGCCGCATAAGGCCAAGTGCAATGAAGAGGCTACAGCCAACAACTTGAACCGAGAATTTGACCAAACG
>NZ_BALG01000477.1 GCF_000315235.1 Paenibacillus popilliae ATCC 14706
ACAAAGTTAAAATTATCAATAAAGATAAGTGGGATGCTTACTTTAACGGTAAATGGTATTCAGCCCCTGCAGAGTTTATGTCTAAGCTGACTGACGAAGCAAAGGGAAGCACAAAAACCTATGCAGACTTTATTCAAAAGCTAGAAGCTATAGCAAACACTGTCATCGGCGAAATAACCGAGATAGAGCCCGGAT
>NZ_BALG01000476.1 GCF_000315235.1 Paenibacillus popilliae ATCC 14706
CGGGCCTCCATATAGGCGAAGGAGAAGTAGCCGGCCACCATCTCGGAGCAGGAGAAGTTACAGGTCGTCATATAGGCGAAGGAGAAGTAGCCGGTCATCATATCGGAGCAGGAGAAGTTACAGGTCGTCATATCGGCGAAGGAGAAGTAGCCGGCCATCATATCGGAGCAGGCGAAGTTACAGGTCGTCATATAGGCGAAGGAGAAGTAGCCGGCCACCATCTCGGAGCAGGAGAAGTTACAGGTCGTCATATCGGCGAAGGAGAAGTAGCCGGCCATCATCTCGGAGCAGGAGAAGTTACAGGTCGTCATATAGGCGAAGGCGAGGTCACCGGCCACCATCTCGGAGCAGGAGGAGTTACAGGTCGTCATATAGGCGAAGGCGAGGTCACCGGCCACCATCTCGGAGCAGGAGAAGTTACAGGTCGTCATATAGGCGAAGGAGAAGTAGCCGGCCATCATATTGGAACGGGCGAAGTAACGGGCCGCCATATTGGGGAAGGCGAGGTCACCGGCCACCATCTCGGAGCAGGAGGAATTACAGGTCGTCATATAGGCGAAGGCGAGGTCACCGGCCACCATCTCGGAGCAGGAGAAGTTACAGGTCGTCATATAGGCGAAGGCGAGGTCACCGGCCATCATATCGGAGCAGGCGAAGTAACGGGCCTCCATATAGGCGAAGGAGAAGTAGCCGGCCACCATCTCGGAGCAGGAGAAGTTACAGGTCGTCATATAGGCGAAGGAGAAGTAGCCGGTCATCATATCGGAGCAGGCGAAGTAACGGGCCTCCATATAGGCGAAGGAGAAGTAGCCGGCCACCATCTCGGAGCAGGAGAAGTTACAGGTCGTCATATAGGCGAAGGAGAAGTAGCCGGTCATCATCTCGGAGCAGGCGAAGTAACGGGCCTCCATATAGGCGAAGGAGAAGTAGCCGGCCATCATCTCGGAGCAGGAGAAGTTACAGGTCGTCATATAGGCGAAGGAGAAGTAGCCGGCCATCATCTCGGAGCAGGAGAAGTTACAGGTCGTCATATCGGCGAAGGAGAAGTAGCCGGCCATCATCTCGGAGCAGGAGAAGTTACAGGTCGTCATATCGGCGAAGGAGAAGTAGCCGGTCATCATCTCGGAGCAGGCGAAGTTACAGGCCGTCATATCGGCGAAGGAGAAGTAGCCGGTCATCATCTCGGAGCAGGCGAAGTTACAGGTCGTCATATCGGCGAAGGAGAAGTAGCCGGCCATCATCTCGGAGCAGGCGAAGTTACAGGTCGTCATATCGGCGAAGGAGAAGTAGCCGGTCATCATATCGGAGCAGGCGAAGTTACAGGTCGTCATATCGGCGAAGGCGAGGTAGCCGGACAACATATCGCAGCGGGGAGCATCCGGGCCGAGCATTTGGAAGAGGGAGTCTTGAGTTCGATCGTGCTCCAGCCCAGAACGGTTACACCGGAGTCCTGTTCCTTCGTTCCAGTGCGCACTTCGATGCCGCGCGCCGGAGCGCTGCAGCAATTCGGGATGAGCGCATTTCTGTTTCAGGGGGAGACTGACCGGGTAGACGTCCGCATTGCCTTCGACGAGCCGTTCCCGAATAATCAATATGTTCTTGTCGCGATGACCAACCACCCGGAATGCCAAGCGGTGATGAAATCGCAATCAACGCACAGCGCCGTTCTGGAAATACATCGTAAGGATCCGCAGTCACAGCCATTCGGTTGCGTATCCTGGATTGCAATTGGCTAGTTTGTGGCCGATACCCCGGTGAAGCAAGGAAGGGGCTGTCCCAAAAGTCATTGAAAATGACGAGGGGCACCCTTTTCTCAAAAATGAAAAACAAAAAGAAATCGTTCTTTCGTAAAATGGAAATACGACCCACCAGCTACGAAAGGAACGATTTCTTTGTACATTCCATATAATAGCTACCATCCTAAAATGCTCACGAAATTCATCATCTACACTTATACACAGCGTATTTATGCGAATGAAGGAAGACCACATGAAAATGGACAGCTCCAGCCCGGTTATCATGTACAGATTGGCACCGAAAATTAGGTTATCGTCGGATACCGTTTACATCAGCGTCCGACGGACACACGTTGCATGTAGCCTTATGTAGAGAAAGTCATCAAGAAAAACCAAAGAAATGAAAACGCCGTCAGCAAGATAGATAATTGGGAATACAATGAACAAACGGATACATGGACGTGTCCCGGTGGACAAACCCTCGTCTTCCGGTAGGAGAGGAGGATGCAGACGCTTCCTGCTTCGAGGCCTATCGAAAGTAAGTCTCGAGGTCGGGTAGCTTTCCCTTGCCCACAATTTGCTCAAGTGGGAAGTTAATGTAAACCATAACTCGACCTTTTATCGAATCTAACGGTCATCCCACAGGGAATAAAAACTACTTATAAGCCCCCCCCTTTTTGCACACCTCAGGCGATCCGCCGGGTTATGGAAGGAAGCGGCCCGAATGTGCACATGAGCCGTTGCACTCTGGACTATGCCTCATACAATGGGATGTAAATACATGTGCAATTTGCCCGGGAGGGAGAAGTGCAATGGCTCATTCCAAAAGATATCGTTCTGCGCGAACGCGTACCCGCCGGCAGGTACGAATCCATAGTTCTTCCGATCCCTTTGTGTCGGTCATCATCCCGGTTATGAATGAACGGCGGACACTGTCCCGTGTCATTGAACGGGCGGCACGGGTGCATCCAACCACTGAGGTCATTGTGGTAGCGAACGGAACGACCGACGGCTCAGACCGCATCGCGGCAGAGATGGGAGCCCGCGTTCTTCGTTATGCGATCCCGCTTGGACACGATAAGGGCAGAGCCGTTGGAGCCGAAGCTGCGGCGGGACGCATTCTGCTGTTCATCGACGGCGATATCGTGCTACCTGCGTCGGAATTGCACCCGTTTGTCCATGCGGTGAACAATGGCGTCGATGTCGCTCTCAATAATTATCAGGGGCCTGTCTGGAAGCATGATGTACACGGAGTGGTCCTGGCCAAGCACGCATTAAATGTCATGCTGTCCCGGCAGGATTTGGGGGGATCTTCCCTGACTGCCGTTCCGCATGCATTAAGCCGTCGGGCGCTTGAACTGATCGGTGCCGACGCGCTGTCCGTCCCGCCGCTTGCGCATGCGATGGCCGTCGTATACGGGTTGGATATCCGCGCAGTGCATACGATTGACGTCGGCCGCATGAATCGGATACGTGTAGGGGGGGGAGGCGAGGATCCACTGGAGCCGCTGATATGCCAAGATCATTTGCAGGCGATTCGCTGGCTGATGGAACAACGGGGCCCTCGGGGCGGCCACTCGGATTTGACCAGACAACGGGAGCGGGTGACATAATGCCATGAGAAGGAAGCGATCCTTCCGTAGAACAAGGAACATTATCCAGGGGCTGCACCGTTCAGCACGTCGACGTCAGTCGAGCCGGGGAGGAAGAGAGGGCTACCGACGCCTGCAGGCTGGCCGCATGATAAGACGCAGCCGGCTTCGGAAACGCGGACATAAGCAGCTCCCGCATTGGAAGCGTCAGCAATATGAGCCGAAGGCAAGACGAGCATGGCTCCATGAAGCCCATGATGCGGGAAGGCGGCATGGCGACGAATATGCCGCATTGGGCGTACAAGATTCGTACAAGGACATCGTCCGCTTCATGCAAAGCCGGTTCACTGAGTTCCTTACGCCATACCGGCTTGCTCCCTTATCCTACTCAGAAGTTAAGGATTTGGCGGAAGCGTACAGAGCTGGATTTACGATAAGAAGGTATCAGAATGGAAGGGAAGCCGTACTGATTCCGACGACCAGGCCGGTCGATGCAATCGTGTGTGCCCAAAATGAAGAAGATAGCATCGCAGGAGTGTTGAAGGAGCTCGGGCGCCTTCCGCTGTCACGCACCATCGTCGTGGTGAACGGCTCCTCGGACGGCAGCTTGCAGGCGGTACAGGACATTTCGGAGGACGCCTGCATCATTCACTACCCGGAAGCGCTTGGTCATGACGTTGGCCGCGCTATCGGGGCGAGTCTGTCTCAAGCGGAGATTCTGTTGTTCGTGGATGCCGATATCCCGATTGCCGCTGAGGAGCTCGGCGCTTTTATATGGGAATGCGACAATGGCGTCGATGTGGCTCTCAACGACATCAGTCCGTTCCTGGGCCCCTTCTTCAACCGCGATGGAATTACGCACTGCAAGGAGTGGCTGAACCGCAGCCTAGGCCGCGCCGACTTGCATGCCAATTCGTTGACCGCTGTCCCTCATGCCATTACCCGCCGTGCGCTGGATACCGTAGGCGTACAGAATTTGATCGTTCCTCCCAAATTCCAGACGCTTGCCTTGGTCCGGGGCTTGCACACGAAAGCGGTGCATGCGGTCGACGTTATCGGAAGGAATCGGATACGCCGTACGAATGTAGGCGTATCGAATCCGGTTGCCGAGCTTATCATCGGGGATCATATGGAGGCATTTCATTCCTTATGGGAGGAAAATGCGTTATTCTTCAGCAAGAGGCACCAACGCGAGAGGATTGCCGAGAGGAGGAACGGAGGATGATATCTATTTTCCGCTCGTCAGATGATGCATTAGCCTTTTTGGAATGTATTCATGTAGGCCATGTCGCACACAGGGCGGCCGCTTCCTCAACTTGGCTATAAGGAGGGAATCGAGTGAAAGGAATTATTTTGGCGGGAGGCACAGGCACCCGTCTATATCCGTTGACGAAGCTGATAAATAAGCACCTGCTGCCCGTTGGCCGGCATCCGATGGCCAGCTATGGCCTCGAACGTCTGCGTTCGGCGGGCATTACGGATATTATAATGGTTATCGGGAAAATGTCAGCATCCTTGTTTACAGACTATTACGGGAGCGGGCAGTCCTACGGCGTTCATCTGACCTTTATCATCCAGGAGGAAGCGGGCGGCATCGCCCAAGCGCTCTCGTTGGCGAAGCCGTATATTGCTCCAGGCGAGAAATTCGTCGTACTGCTCGGCGATAATTTGTTCCGCGACGATCTGGCTCCGTATGCAGCGGCATTCGGCGATCAGAGACCCGGATATGCATGCGTTCTGTTGCGAGAAGTGCCGGACCTCAAGCGATACGGAGTGCCTGTCTTCGACAGCGCCAATCCGAAGCGGATCGTCCGAATTGAAGAGAAGCCGGAGCATCCGTCATCATCGTATTGCGTCACGGGCATTTACATGTATGATACCAGTGTCTTTCAACATATTGAGGCCATTGTACCATCCGAGCGCGGGGAACTGGAGATTACGGATGTCAACAACCGGTACGCGGCCGCAGGCAAGCTGCACTACGATGTATTTCGATCGTGGTGGACGGATGCGGGCACGTTCGAGTCGCTGCATGAAGCAGCTCAAGAGTTGAAGGAGGCCAGGTTATGAACCGGCTTCTCGTAACCGGAGGCATGGGGTTCATTGGCAGTAATTTCATCCTCTATATACTGGCCCGACGCCCGGAAATCCATATTACGAATCTGGATGCGCTCACTTATGCGGGCAATCCGGATAATTTGCAGCATATTGCCGATAGCGGAGCCTACCGCTTCGTACGGGCGGATATAACGGATGCGGCGGCTGTGGAACAGATTATGGAGGAGGGAGCATTCGATGCGATCGTGCACTTTGCAGCCGAATCCCATGTCGATCGCAGCATTTCTGGTCCGGAGTCATTCGTCTGCACGAATGTGCTGGGCACGTTCCGATTGCTGGAATCGGCACGGCGTCACAGCATTTCCCGCTTTATTCACGTATCGACCGACGAAGTGTACGGATCGATAGGATCGACCGGCTTTTTTACGGAAGACTCCCCGCTCCTACCGAACAGCCCCTATTCCGCCAGCAAGGCTGGATCGGATATGCTAGCACGTTCCTATGCCCGCACGTATGGCATGCCTGTCATTATTACCCGCTGCTCGAACAATTACGGTCCGCGCCAATTTCCGGAGAAGCTATTCCCTACGATAATAACGCAAGCGATTCAAGATCGGCCAATTCCCGTGTATGGGGATGGTTCCCATGTGCGAGACTGGCTCTACGTCGATGATCATTGCGCAGCCATTGACGCAGCGCTGCGTCATGGGCAGCCGGGCGAGGTCTACAATATTGGCGGCCATCAAGAGCGCACGAATCTGGAGGTTGTCCGGATGGTGTTGAACGAGCTGGGGAAGCCGGAGTCGCTGATTGCCTTCGTCTCCGATCGCCCGGGTCATGATCTGCGTTATGCGATCGATCCTGGCAAGACCGAACGCGAGCTCGGCTGGAGTCCAACCGTAAGCTTGGCCGAAGGGATGAAGCAGACGATTTCCTGGTATGTGAACAACCGCGCCTGGTGGGAACGTGTGCTGTCCGGATCGTATTTGCACGGAAGATAGTCTGATCCCCCGAAGCCGGCACGCTGTCTCATTCGCCATGCAGATGAAGCTAGGAAGGGAAGGGACACGAATGGCAAAAATTACGGTTTATCGTCGGCGCATTTCCCGTGTGCGGAAGCTGCGGGCTAGCCGTAAGGGACACCTGTCCCGAAGAGCAGCACGTTTGTATCACAAGCGTCAGCAGCGGTACGGGGAGCGATCCGTACGGAAAATCAAGCGCAAGCGTCAGCCGTCTGCTGCTCCGATTGTCGACAGTCTGCAGGAGACAGAGCCAGATATGGAGACCGAACGGCGGCTTAGTTATGAGGACGGGTTTCGCAAAGGCAAGTATGAGGGAGGGGAACGAATCCTGGCCCGGCTCCTTCCCGGCACGACCCTTCTTCCAGATATGACGGTGGAGCACGTTTTATCTTTGGGAGTGGAACAGGTTCGCCATTTGCTGAAGCCGCTGATAGGAGTTGCCGAGGTGTTCCAGGAGTTGGAATCGGCACTGCAGGAGAGGACTCCGTGCTCGCTCGTGCGGCTGGGAGACGGCGAACTGATGGCATTGGCGCATGATCTCGTTCTGAGCGCGGAATTAGTTCGGAGGGAGGGCACATTCCTCGAATATTCGGGCATGAATATTCCAGATCACGTCCATCGGGATCAATTGGCGGAGGCAGTACGCAAAGCATCGATTATCGGCGTGCCGGTTGCCCTGGAACCGAACTTCAAGGGGCTGCTGTTCCCCGTCTTTCAGGCGTATGGAATCCAGATCGCGCCACGTCGATTTACTTTATCTACCATTAATTACTTGTTGGCCGAAGAAGGCTATTTGCCCCGGCTGATCCAAGGCAGGCGCGTGCTCGTCATCGGCAATACGGCCCATTCGCTTGCCACGATTCTTGCAGGCAAAGGAGCTGTCATTGCTGGCGCGATCTCCCCGGTTAATGGCATGACTGACATTCCGATCGTTCTGCAGGAGGCCGCCGAGCATGATTATGATTTGGCCGTTGTTGCTGCAGGCATTCCTGCAGTCATTCTGGTTCAGCGCCTTGCCGAACAGTCTGGCAAGGTCGCCATTGATTTCGGACATTTGGCGAATCTCATCGTAAATGGCAATATCCAATTAACTTAATTCGAATGAAGGAGGTGCGCCGGGATGCCACAATTGCGTTCCCGTCGTCACATTCGCCACGTGCGTGCAGGTAAGCGGCCCGCTTCCATGCAGGCTGCATCCAGACGGAGCGAACAACAACGATACGATCAGGGTTATGCCTGTGGCTATGCGGAAGGGTTGCGTCTCGGGCAGTCTCAATACGGAGTTCCCTTCGACGGCACGAGTATCATCATCCCGACGTATAACAAGGCCGAGTTGCTAGAGCAGTGTATTGCCAGCATTGAGGCCCATACGCCGCTCCCTCATGAAATCATTGTCATCGACAACGCCTCGACAGACGGCACCGGGGCCTATCTCCACCGGAATACCGGAAAGCTTCGCTTCCATATCCATGAGCATAACCGCGGCTTCTCCGGAGCGGTCAATACGGGGCTGATGATGGCGAAGGGACAGACGATCTGCATATTGAACAACGATATCCTCGCAACTCCGAACTGGCTCAGGAACCTTCTTAACTGCCTCCAGAGCGAGGACAATATCGGAATAGTCGGGCCAGTGACGAATTTCATTAGCGGAGAACAGCAGATTGAAGTTCCTTACCAAAGCATTGAGGATATGTATTCGTTCGCGGCAGCACATAATGTGCCGAATGCGGGAAAATGGCAAGGAACGGATCGGATTGTCGGGTTTTGCCTCGTATTCCGCCGGGATTTGTTCGAGACGACCGGATATTTCGACGAAGGCTTCGAGATTGGCAATTTCGAAGATGAAGATTATGCGCTGCGTGTGCGCCTGAATGGACGCAAGCTCGTGATTGCACGGGATGCGTTTATCCACCATTACGGCAGCGTAACGATGAAGGAGCTTGGGGATCAGTTTATGGCTGTCAATGATAAAAACGCAGCATTTTTCCGTGACAAATGGGGAAATTCATTCAACATGGTGCAGCGTGCGAGAGAGACGAACAGCGGCTCGAACCTTAGCCGGTCCCATGATTTCTACCCGACGCATGTCGCGGTCACCGGATTGACAGATACGGTCTATTGGGTCGAGCACGGCACGAAATACCCGCTTGTCGGCCACATCGGCGTCCCGATCGTATCCATCTCGCAAATCGATCTGCGGGGCTGGCCGACAGGGCCGGCCATGGATGCGGGGGCTGCCCGCGATAAGTGGCACGGCCAATCCGAGCCGAACGGGGGGATTGCAGACGGAGCCGTCTTCACGACCGAAGCGGGAAAATGGTATCAGCGTCAAGGAACAGAATACCGCGAAATCATCAGCGAGCACGCCCTTCGCAGATGGCAGATGGAGAACCGGGTGCAGCCGCGAACGGACAAAGAGAGACGCGAACTGAAAGAGGGGCTTCCGATTATTCCGGCGCCGATGATAACTGCGTATCATTTGTAATCCATGACCGTCCAGGTGGTGCAGGCTGCAGAAATGGCTGCGCCTGAGGGCAGTTTTGGGCGAATAGCCCGTGTGCGTACGCCTGTGGCCCGCATATGTTAACCTAAGGAAGCGGAGTTAACACCTGTGCGCGATCCGCATTTTGCCGGGGAGGAAGAAGCATGGATAACGTCGTGGACGAAATTATTGTTCACATGTCCCATACGCATCAGCATATGGCCCGCGTTCTGGACGCGGAACGTCAGGTTGCGGTTCGTATGGCACAGCTCATTCACGCCCTGCCGGACGTTAATCCCGATTTTGCCGGCCTGAGCGGACTGAAGGAGCAATCCGCTGCGTTAACGAAAAATATCGTCTCTTACCTGAACGGAATCGCGGAGTTGGAGGAGGCGTTAGCCGAGCAGCTTGAGCATGTTATCAAAGAATTGAACGATGATGGCGAAGAATGAATGGATAGGGGGGAGACGGGTTGAGCAGAGAGCACTCCTATCATCTAATATTAGATGCTATAGCCAAGATGCAGTGGAATGTTGCCATGATTTTAGAAGCAAAAGCAGTAGAAGCAGAAAAAACGCGAAATTGGATGCTGAATCATTTAACGGAGGCCGCCTTTATCAACCATAAGGAGCAAATCAGCGATCCGTTGGAGATTCATGACCAAATTGTTGAAGTCCTTGACGGATTGACCAAAATCCAGCTCAGTCTTGCCCGGAACATGAAAGCCATCCTTTACCGAGGAGAATCGGGCTCGATGGGAGGTGGGCTAGAAGACGGGCTAGGAGACGGATCTTTCAGCGGAGAATTTGATTTGGGGAGATAAACTGTCATGATGCATAGATCGCAGGAGGATGAAGTCAAGCTTGAAATGATCCAGGCCATCGTCCGCAGCCAGTCTGCCCTGGCCCGGATGTTGGATCACCTTGCGGATGTGACCGAGCACGCGGAAGGATCCGTCAAAGGAATCAAAGAGGATATCCGGCTGCTGTCGAACTATCAGCTGGCGCTATGCGGCATGATCACCGGCTGGTGTTCCCGTCATAAGACAACCGGAACTCCTGCAACGCCCTGGTTCAATCCAGCTTATTTCGACAGAGCCATACTTGATCCGAGGAGTACAGGAGGGTGAATCTATTGAAAAAGAGTTCACGCACAAGTAGACTGAGGCGCAAGAGCGTACGCAGCGGACCCATTCGTGCCCGCAAAGGATCGCATCGGGGTCTATCCCGGCGCTCCCGCAAGCTGCGGAGACGGGGGCTGCGAATCGTCCGCCAGAGAAGAAGAGCCTCTCCACAATCCATTAAGCAGGCCTATGACGAATCTTATCAAGCAGGGTTCAGTGCCGGCTTTGCCAAAGGCTTCGAGGATGGTCACCAGTTGGCATATTCTGAACAAACTGGATAAGGCTTAGAACAGTCAGATGCTTGCCGCAAGCGGCGGCCGCTGGCTGTTTTTGTCTGTCCGGAAGCCCTTTTTAACTATGGATGGATAACCGTCCATGATGCACCTGACGGAGCGGCATATGATGAATGGATGCTAGACCATCGATGGAGCATTTGCGAGGCCATGTCTACCGGATCGCAGTACTCCAACAAGAACGAATGTAAAAAAGGAGCGATTCCATGCGTACATCACGCTCACGCAGGCAGCAAGCCCGAATTCATATGAATCATCAATTCCGAGACAACGCCCGTCATCAAGGACGCATCGCAGGGTTCAATAATGGATTCCAGGAAGGCTATTTACGCGGACGGGCGGATGTCATTATGAACACGCCGAGGGATCCGATACCGATGCGGCCGCTCCATATCTACTATGTGACAACCGGTAAAGGATATCCTTATTCTCCGCTGGATGAAGGCATGCGTACCACATGGCAGGAACTGGTCAGCCAAGTGTCTGTATTCGGGCCGCGAGATGGTGTTGCTGCTGTGGCCGGCCAGCAGCGGCCCGATTTGGTTTTTGCCCTGGACGGCATGGAACTTCCGTTGGAGCAAGTCGATGCCTTACGGGCACTTGGGATCCCGACCGCCTTATGGATTACGGATGATCCCTATTATACTGACATGATGAGTTCCATCGTGATGCATTATGACTATGTTTTCACCTTGGAAGCGAACAACGTCGAGTATTACCGGTCGCTTGGGGCCAACGTATATTTTTTACCGTTCGGCGTCTTTCCCGGCCAATTCCGGCCCATTCGAAGCCCAGCCAAGGTGCGGAGGGAGATCAGCTTCATCGGATCCGCCTATTGGAACCGGGTGCGGGTGATAGAGTCGATTCTGCCTGAGCTGATGAAGCGAGGTTTAGTCTTATCCGGCTTATGGTGGGATCGGCTGCCTCAATATCATCAATACGCCCATCAGATCGAATTGAACCGCTGGATGGACCCATACGAGACGTCGGATACGTACAATGGCAGCAAGATCGTAATTAATCTGCACCGCAGTCATAACGACGAGTCGGTCAACCAGAACCAGATCAATATTACGGCTGCTTCCCCGAACCCCCGCACGTTCGAAATCTGTGCCTGCGCAACGCTGCAGCTGACCGACGTGCGATCGGACCTCTCCAAATTCTATACGCCCGGCGTGGAGATAGAGACCTATGCCTCTACAGAAGAGATGCTGTCCAAAATCGACTATTTTTTAAGCCATGAACAAGATCGGCGGGAAATTGCGCTCCGCGCTTTGGCCCGGACGATGCGCGAACATACGTATGCGCACCGCTTGAACCAGGTGCTTGTGACCATATTCGGCTAGTGCGGCACGATCGGAGTATGCAATTCCATTGCTTCTGGAGGTGAAGGCATCCGTATCTTCTTAGAGGAACGGGCCGCACAATGAGACCGACTATGATGTTGTTTTCGCATATATGCAACCAAGATTATATTACCGGAGCAGAGAAGCATCTTTTTTTTCTCGCTCAAGAGCTAAGCACCTGGTATGAATGCATTTTGGTCGTACCGCAGGAAGGGCGTTTATCCGTGTTGGCCTGGGCTGCCGGCATCCGCAGTGAGATTGTGGCCTGCCCGCTCATGTACTCTATCGTCCGGCCATCCGCTGATCTCCCGGAAGAACTGGAACGATGGAAGCAGACTCCCGAATTCGGGGCTATCGTCAACCTGCTGGGGCATACGCAGCCGGATATCGTCTTGACGAATACGGCGGTCCACCCGCTTCCCGCAGCCGCAGCCGTATCCCTGGGGATTCCTACCCTGTGGATCATTAATGAGACCATCGACGACAACCCGTATACTGCCCTCGCGGCGGCACTTATCAGCTCGCATGCCGACGGCATAATCGGCACGTCCGAGACGACGCTTCAACCCATCCGCCCCGAGGCGGGAGATACCCCGCTCTATTTGCTGCCTCCATCCTGGCACCCGAACGCGCTTCGGCCTCGATCCTGGCCCCGCTTCCGCCGCAGCAAAAGAAAAGAACTGGGTATAGGGGCGGGAAATGTGCTGATCGGATATATAGCGGCTGCCATCTATCCCGAAAAAGGGCTGGACCATTTTGTCCGGATGGCCCTTCAAGTGGCGGCTCAGCGGCCGTTCGCCCGCTTCGTCATCCTCGGGGAAACGTCGGACCACGGTTACTATGAAGACTGTCTCGGCATAATTACGAATTCTCCTTATGCCGACCGGTTCCGGTTCATTCCATTCGAGGCATCGGTGCAGCATGTTTATCCGGCGCTGGATATTGTCGTGGTGCCTAGCTTGCTGCCGGAAGGCTTCGGATTAACGGCGCTGGAAGGAATGATATTCGGCAAGGCGGTGATTGCGTATGCGTCGGGCGGATTGGCGGAGATACAAGCGTCGGTGGGGAACTCCGCTTATTCGATAGAGACCGGGAACGAGGAGCGATTAATCCAGGTCCTTCTTGACGCGACCCGCAGCCCTTCGGTTTGGAAAAAGGCGGGCATTCGCAATGGGAAGAACGCCGTTCGGGTGTATGGTCATGCCGTGTTCCGCGATCGGCTGAAGAAGTTGCTTATTAGCCATGTCCTTCACCATCGGCCACAGTACCAAGTCATCCAAGGGGATGCGCCCGATGTGTTCGTCGCCGATCCGGATAGCGGTATGTACCGCCGCATTTCTCCCAGCATGCCGGAACATGCATCGCTGCTGCCCCAGGCTCGGCGGATTCCCGCCGACATCCTGCATGGCGTCACTTCTGAAGGCTCTCCGGATGACAACTTGCGGAGGCGCTTATCCCGCCACCGGCATCTGTGCGGCAGGAGGAGGACGAAGCGGGGCCGGCGCCTGCGCCGCCGGAAGAGCCATTGGCGCTGGGCGATTCGAGCACGGAGACGGAAGAAGAAGGGGATCCGTCGCTCCCGGATGCGCCGTAGTAAGCGGCTTCGAAAAAAACGATAATCGTTCACAAGATGGACATATTATTTTAAGTATTGCTTCATTTCCGTTTAATCTTACTTTAGATATAGTGGCTTATAATCGAAGAGAGACTGCGGCGCGCCGCCGGCAGGCGGTGCGTCCGTTATCGCAAATGAAACGGGAGGTCTACGATGTTAGAAGTGAACAACGTCAGCAAATGGTATGATAACCGCCGGGGCGTGGAGGATCTTCAATTCGCTATCGAGCAGGGCGAGATAGTCGGCTTCCTGGGGTCCAACGGGGCAGGCAAGACGACGACGATGCGCATGATTACCGGATATTTGAACCCGACTCGCGGGAGCATCTCGATCGGAGGCTTGACGATGGAGGAGCATGGTGCCCAGGCAAGAAGCAAAATCGGCTACTTGCCCGAAACGCCGCCCCTCTACCCTGAGATGTCGGTGAAGGCGTATTTATCGTTTATCGCCGATCTGCGGGGAGTCCCTGTACGGGAGCAGAAACAGCGCATCGCGGAAATGCTGGACAAGCTGGGGCTGCGCGGAAGAGAAAAGCAGATGATTCGCAGCCTGTCCAAAGGATACAAGCAGCGGCTCGGCTTGGCGCAAGCAATTATGCATAAGCCCGATCTGCTTGTGCTCGACGAGCCGACGTCCGGGCTGGATCCGAACCAGATTATCGAGATACGCGAGCTGATCCGCGAATTGGGAGAGCAGCATACCGTTCTGCTCAGCACTCATATTTTGCCTGAGGTGAATACGTTGTGCAATCGGGTCCTCATCATCCATCAGGGCCGCCTTGTGCTGGATGAACAACAGGATCGACTTGGGTTAGTGATGGGGCAGGCCTCGTCGCTGCAACTGGAAGTGAAGGGACGGGAGTCCGAGATCATCTCCATTTTGACAGCCCTTCCTGAGGTAGCGTCCGTTGATGTCCTTGCTGAGGCCACAGAGCTTGCAGCCGGGAACGGGACGGAGCAGGAGAGAGAGTCTGACGATGAAGAGACTGAATTCCGTGCCGGCCAATTCTCCGGCAGTCCAGCCGCGAAGGCGGGGGCAGCACCCGGCATTGCGTCGGAACATGTGGGCGCGGATGATGCTGGCGACGCAATAGAAGCAGAGAAAGAGCGGACCGGAGCGCCTCAGTTGGATCCCGGCGTCCAGATCGTTGCACTTCGGGTCATTTCGGCGGAACAGACGGATGCGCGGGAGTCTATTTTTTTCGCACTTGCGAAGGCGGGATATCCGATTCTAGAGATGAATCGCGATGCGACCAGCCTTGAGGACGTGTTTATTCGGCTTACGACCGAGGAGGAGGTGCAAGATGCGTAAATTTCGAGCGATCTTTCGCAAGGAAATGCAAGCATATTTCACCTCGCCTGCCTCTTATGTAGCGTTTGCCGTCTATGTGCTTATTTCCAGCATGATGTTTTATTTGAATTTCGTGATGTTTCAGCCTAGTATTATCGATTTCCGGCTCGTCTCGGGCAACGCGGTGTTCATGTATATCTTCGTCATTCCGCTGTTGACAATGCGGCTGCTGGCGGACGAATTCCGCCAAGGCACGGATGAGCTGCTGTTGACCTCACCGGCCCGGTTGAGCCACATTGTGCTCGGCAAATACGCGGCGGCGCTTGTCGTCATGGTGCTGCTGGTCTGTCTCAGCCTGCTGTACCCGCTTATCATGTCGTTTTTCGGTCCGCTGGATTGGTCGGTGCTGCTTACTTCGGTTCTCGGGATGCTGCTGTTAAGCGCAACAATGGCCGCCGTCGGCTTGTTCGCCTCCAGTCTGTCGCAGCACCAGATGATGGGGGCGATTGCGGGCGTGGTCATGCTGCTTGCCTTCTGGCTGCTCGATTTGCCCGCATCCACCTCCTCGGAATGGGGAAGCTGGATTGCGCCTTTTGCCATGAATCTGCGTCTGGAATCATTCATTAAGGGTGTGATCAGCGGGGCGGACGTACTCTTTTTTGTGACGCTATCCGCTGTATTTATCGTGCTAAGTCTTCAAGTGCTGGATAGAAAGCGGTGGAGGTAACATGATGATGAAAACATGGCTGCGTCGTGGAAATGCGGCAATGATCTCGGCCGCGGCAGTAGGGATTTTTGTGCTGATTACTTATATTTTCCAATCTTTCTCGGGATGGCAATGGGACGTGACGAAGAACAAATCCTTCACACTGTCGGAGCAGACGTTATCGGTGCTGGCTTCCATCGAGAATCCGATCGCCATCAAGCTGTTCACGACCCCGAACGATAGTGAAGTGCTGGTGCGCGAGGTTGCCGACATGGCGGAAGAATATGCGAAGCGCAACCGGAATATTTCCTTTAAGCGGTATGATCTACTGAAGGAGCCTTCGCTTGCGGAGCAGTACAAGCTGACGGCAAGCTCGATTGTATTCGAGCAGGGAACCCAGCGGAAAACGGTTGGCTTAATTGAAATGTTTCAAGCCGGACAGGAGTATTCGTATCAGTTCAGCGGCGAAGAAAACATGACACAGGCGCTGCGAAGCCTGGCGTCAGATAAAAAGTCAAAGGCGTACGTTCTAAGCGGCCATCAGGAAATGGCGCTGGCGCAAATGAATGTGCTGCAGACAAGCTTGGAAGAAGACAATGTGGAGCTTGAGGAGCTGAATCTGTTACAGAAGGGCAGCATTCCTGAGGATGCGGATCTCATTATGCTTATCGGCATTAAGCAGGATTTGAGCGAGAAGGAAGCGGAACTGTTGCAAAAGTATGTGGAAGGCAAAGGAAAGCTGTACCTTGCGCTCGGGTTCAATGAAAAGATGGCCACGGAATGGCCGAATATACAGGGGCTGCTGAAGTCTCTTGGCGTCGAAAGCACGAACTCGGTCGCCGTAGATTCGTCCGAAGGCTTGCTGTACGATCCGTTCACGATGATGCCCGATTACAACGAGCATGAGATGACAGAGAAGCTTATCCAGTACCGGATGATGATGACCCTGTCGTTAAGCATTCCGCTTAAGATTAGCGAGAATGAGGCGTTTGAAGCGCAAGAAATTCTGCACACGACGGAACAAGCGTATGGTGAGACGGATATCCCGCGCTTGGTTCAAGAAGGAAGCGAACGGGATGACTTGGATATCGCAGGTCCGCTGACACTCGGAGCGGTCGTCCAGTCGAAGGACGGACAGCCGAAAGCTGTCGTAATCGGCGGTTCCAGCTATATGGCAGATGCTTATATTTATACCCAAGGCAATCGCGACTTCGCGTTGAACAGCATCCACTGGCTGGAGGAAAATCAGGATGAGGTTACGATCCGGCCGCGCGAGAAGGCCGCCTACCAGCTTGCGTATTTAACCCCGGTTCAGGGAAAAACGATTTTGTGGGTGACCGTCATCGGATTCCCGGCCATGCTGCTTCTCATTGGAGCTGGACTGTGGTGGAGAAGGAGACATGCGTCATGAAGAAGCTGATGCCGGCTGCTCTGCTGCTTATGGTCTTCGGCATTCTGTACTGGTATGCATCGTCGAATCATTTCTTTATCGATACGGACAAGGAAGCGGAAGCTGCGCCTGTCCTCGTAAAGGCGGCAGCCGAACAAGTGGACGCTATTGAATTGGATATCGAAGGCAAGCCGTTGAAGCTGGTTAAAGGTAAGGAAGATTGGAAGGTGCAGGGGAACGAGGATTATCCGCTAAGCTCTTATGCGGTGTCCGATTGGATTACGACATTTACCGGCGTTGCGGGACAGTCCGTGGTGGAAGAGGAGGCAGCGGATATGGCCAAGTACGGCCTTGATCATCCCCTTGCGGTATACTCCATTAGGGAAGGCGGGAACGTCCGCCGGATTGAGATCGGAGGGAATACCCCGGTTCCCGGTACGGTCTATGCTCGGGCAGATGAAGGGAAGACGGTCTATCAAGTGTCTGAATCCGACTTATCGGGCCTAAAGCGCTCTGCCTTTGACTTTGCCCGGAAGGAACCGTTGACGTTCGCGCTGGAGGAAGTTCGGGAATTCGAGTGGTCATGGGAAGGACGGACCTATGATCTGAAAAAGGAACCAACAGAGGGAAATTCGGCCGATGAAGCGGAGAATTGGAGCCTGAACGGCAACAAGGTGACGCAAGAAAAAGCGGCTTCGCTTATCAATGCTTTCCGCTTCCTGATTATTGATCGCGAGCCGGAACGGGCAGACGCCTTATCGGAATTCGGAGCGAAGCAGGCCTGGTCGCTGACGATTACGCTGCAGCCGGAGGCAATTGACCCAGGACAGCCGGAAGAGAAAGCGGTGAAGAAGCGATATGGCGGCTACATGAAAGAGGAGTATATATGGTTAATGTCGGAAGGGGAGACATGGGCCTATCCGGTAGATGAGTCATCCTTCAATGAAGCCATTCAGACGTGGCAGGATGATGGTGGCATACAGGATGAATCGCAATCCAATCAGAAGTAAAATCGGACACGGCAGCCGTTCGCGGGCAGCCGTGTCTTCTTATTGAACTTAGAGCCGCTGGTATTCGGGAAAAAGCACGAAAAGGCCATTTTGCCGCTGTGAATGATGCGATCCGGTCTTGCTGCGGAATTTTGCAAAGTACAGAAAGGAGTGGCAGGGGCGGTAAAACCTATCGGGATAACATCCCTTCCTCGGCGCATGCTAAGTGTGGTGATAATCCAATTGAAATCATCTACACAAGGAGGAAAAGCGATGCGTAAAAAGATGGTCTTGCTTACGCTGACAGCGGCATTGGTTATGTCTATGGGGTTAACAGGGTGCACGACGAATACCGATAACGTGACAACGAGAGGCGCCAAAAACAACATGCGTACCCGTACCGCTCAAGATGGAATCAATCCGCTTGGCATGAACCGGAATTTGGATACGAACGCGAACAAATATCACGGCTACCGCTACGGCACACGAGGCTATGGAGTAGATGGAGTTCGCGGCTATGGAGTAGACGGCATCGGTACTCGCGGTTATGGAGTAGGCGGCACCGGTACTCGCGGTTATGGAGTAGGCGGCACCGGTACTCGTGGCTATGGCGTAGGCGGCACCGGTACTCACGGTTATGGCGTAGGCGGGACCGGCACTCACGGTTATGGCGTAGGTGGGACCGGCACTCACAGCTATGGTGTTGATGGCATCGGTACTCGTGGCTACGGCGTAGATGGCATGCGCGGCTATGGAATTGACGGACTCACGCATGGCTATGGCACCCATGGCTATGGAACACATAATTATGGCATGACGGGCTATGGAGTTGACGGCACTCGTCTGCACGGTTACGGCACCGGTACTCACTCCATGACCAATATGCAGATGAACAAGAAGATCTCTAATCAAATTGCCCGCATGAAGGGAGTCAAATCGGCGAACGTCATGTTGACTAACAATAATGCGTATGTGGCCGTATCGACTGACGGACATATGAAGACAAAAGGAACGGGAAAGGGAGCTCATCACCTAAAAACCAAGGCAACCCATCACCGCGGAACCGGAAATCTGAGTGCACGATCGAAGACCTATGCGCATAATATGGACACAAGCAGTGATGTGTCTTCGGACCTGAAGCAACGCATTGCCGAGATTGTCAAGAAAGACGCTCCGCAATGTCAACAAGTATATGTGTCATCCAACCCTGATTTCGTCCAACGGATGAATGAATTCATGAAGAGCTCGGCAGCAGGCCATCCGTTATCTGGATTTTCCCGGGAATTCGAAGACATGGTTCATCGTATTTTTCCAACTCAAGAAGCAGGAAGAACAACTCAAATGAACGTCAGCCATCCGAAGCAATTGCACAAAATGGCTCCAGGCTTGAGATAACCAACGGGAAGGAACCGCGTTCTGTGCTATTGGCAGAGAGACGCGGTCCTTTTCGCTACATACGGATTATCGTGCAGCATTTGGTCCGAATCTATGCAAAAATGACGAGTAACGCAGAGGATAGGCCCATTTTTACGCAGCACCGCACCAAGTGAGAACGCCCTTCATAATATAACTTTGACTGTATCCCTTAACCTTGTTAAATAACAAAAATTCGGGCAAGGAGGGGTGACACTTGAAGGGTAGCGATCACAAAAGCAAATTCCTGTTAACAAACCGTGAACGCGAAGTCTTTGAATTGCTTGTTCAAGACAAAACGACCCGTGATATCGCGCAACTGCTGTTCATTAGCGAGAAGACAGTCCGAAACCACATCTCCAACGTGATGCAAAAATTAAATGTGAAAGGTCGGTCGCAAGCGGTCGTCGAACTGATCAAGCTTGGGGAGTTAAAAATCTGATGATAAGTCCATCGCCCTGACCATTGTAAACTTCTGCTCCCGCGGCAGAACGCAACCCAAGGACAGAAGTTCTTGAATGAGCAAGTCGTTATGGCTTGCATTCAATAGATCACAGCGTCGTCTGCCGGCTGCCCGCATACAGGGTCTGGCAGTTAGACGCTAATTTTTTTTCCATATCCCATTTTCGAGCAGTTGTTCTTGACATTCGACGATTCTTACTAACTCCGACTCCGGATACCTATTCCGCTTCGTTTTCGCTCAGCACAACGAGCAGGAAGACCCATGCTCTAGGAGCCCGGGCCTTGATAATAGCGTGAATTTGATGCAGGGTTAGGCTTGCTGCATATGACCGCGTCCCTTGATCCAGACTCGCCGGATATTCAGATCGCGGTCGGTCCAGATGAGATCGGCCTGCTTGCCGACCTCGATGCTGCCGGTAACGTCATCAATGCGAAGCTGCTTCGCCGGATTGATGCTCGCGAGACGGGACGCTTCCACGATGGACAGGCCTACCTGCTCGATGACGAAGCGAACGGCGCCGATCATCGTCAGTGTGCTGCCTGCCAGCGAATTGCCTTCCGTCAGTCGGGCCACTCCGTCCTTCATAGTAACCGGAAGGCCCCCCAGTTCGTAAACCCCGTTCGGCATGCCTGCGGCAGACATCGCGTCGGTGATGAGCACGAGCTTGCCTGGCGCTTTGGAGCGAGCGAGCAGCTTGATGCATGCAGGATGCACGTGATGGCCGTCCGCAATGACTTCGGCCGTAATGCGATCGTCGGTCAGGGCCGCACCGGCGACGCCCGGATTGCGGTGGTGGACTGGGGTCATCGCATTGAATGTATGCACCGCTTGATTCAGGCCGGCATTGACCGCCTCGGTCACCTGCTCGAACGTCGCGTCAGTATGGGCGGCCGCCACGTTGATACCGTGAGCCCGCGACCAGCGGATCGCTTCGATGGCATGCTGCCGCTCCGGAGCGAGGCTCAACTGCTTTATGACGCCCGGATGGTTCTTATCCCATGTTTCCAGCCATTCGATTTGCGGATCGAGCATGTAGGCTTCGTTCTGGGCCCCTTTGTACTTCGGATTGACGAACGGCCCTTCGAGGTGGAGGCCCGCCAGCTGCGCATAAGGCATGTCCTGCTTCATATAGGCGTCGACGGCTGCGACGACCTTGTCCAACGCTTCGCGGGACTGCGTCATGGATGTGCCGAGCATCGCCGTCGTGCCATGCTCCATATGGAAGCGCGTAATCGTATCATATGCTTCCGCTGTCGCGTCCATGAAGTCGGCGCCGAAGCCGCCGTGCACGTGCACATCGATAAATCCTGGCAGCAAATACCCGCCTTCGGCATCAATGGCCTCGTCAAGCCATACGCTATTTTTGTCCAACAGTTGTCCGGGTGTCCCGATGAAGACAATGCATCCTTCCTCTACGTGGACGACGCCATCCACCAGGATGCCGTTCGGCGTCACGACGCAAGCTTGCTTCACCGTAAACGTTGACTTATTCATGGAAATGTTTTGCCGCCTCCTTGTTGAGTAATACGACGACGTTCGGGTGGGTTTGAAGCAGAGAAGCCGGAATATCCGTCGTAATTGGGCCGGTCAGCGCGCGGTGAACGATATCCGCCTTGTCCGCGCCGCGGACGACGAGCATAATCATCTTCGCCTTCAGGATGGAGCCAACGCCCATCGTAATCGCCTGCGTAGGAACCTCGTCAATTGAGTTGAAAAAACGCTTGTTCGCCTGGCGCGTCTCTTCCTTAAGCGTGACGACATGGGTTCCGCTATGCAGGTGGTGATCAGGCTCGTTGAAGCCGATATGGCCGTTATGTCCCAGGCCCAGCAACTGCAGGTCGATGGAGGCGTTGGAGAGCATCTCGTCGTAGCGCTTGCTCTCCGCCTGCA
Organism: Paenibacillus popilliae ATCC 14706; assembly: GCF_000315235.1. GTDB lineage: Bacteria > Bacillota > Bacilli > Paenibacillales > Paenibacillaceae > Paenibacillus_B > Paenibacillus_B popilliae. The sequence continues at coordinate 21,412 of NZ_BALG01000476.1, forward strand.
GATCGGCTACGTTGCCGTCGGGCACATGGGTGTTCGCCTTTTCAATGTCAATGTGATCAAATAATTGCTTGTTCATGAACGTGCGGTATGTCTCCGAATGATCGGAAGGCAGACCGACATATTCATCCAGATTGTACGAGGTGACCTGCTTGAAGCTGACATATCTTCTCCTGCAGAGCCGGATCAGCTCTTTGTAGATGCCGATCGGCGTGCTTCCCGTAGCCAGGCCGAGCACGGCATGAGGCTTCGTCTGTACGAGGCTCGCAATAATGCCGGCCCCGTTCTGGTTCAATTCTTCATTGGTCTCGAACGTCAAAATGTTCATTCTGTTGTTGTTACCTCCCTTTAGCTTTACGATACTTCCGAACCATCCGGTACGAGTGTTCCAGCATCGGAATGCGCCCGTGGAACTGTTCGCTCGTCATGCCCGCGAACAGAATGTCGATGATATGGAGCTGCGCGATGCGCGAGGCCATATCGCCGCGGCGGATGCCCTCCTCCAGTGAGGAGGAGAAAAGACGAATGTCTGCCAGCGAGGCGAGACGGTTCGCTCCGACCTTCGTCAAGGAAATGGTGATCGCTCCCTGCTCCTTCGCGCATAGCAACGCCTCAATCGTCTCCGGCGTCTCGCCGGAATAGGAGATGGCGAAGGCGACATCCCCCGGTCCGAGCCGGGAAGCCGAAGTAATCTGCATATGCGGGTCGGAGAAGCAGGATGCCTGTTTGCCGATGCGAATGAGCTTCTGATAAAAATCCAACGCCACGATTCCGGAAGTGGCCATGCCGTAAAGATCAGTTTGTCGGGCGTGAAGAAGCGCCTGTAGGGTCTGCCCTAACGTCTCCAGATCCAATAATCCGGTCGTATCGGAGATCGAACGGATATGGTTGGTCTCGATAGCAGCAATGATGTCTGGCAGCGGATTACCTGCAATGATGTCTTGATAGGTGAACGGAACGCTCTGTTGAGCCAGGTCGGCAGCGAGCTTTGTCTTGAAATCGGGATATCCCCGGAAGAGGAGCGATTTGCAGAATCTTGTTACCGTCGCGGGCGAGGTGCCTGATTGTTCGGCCAGATCCGTAATGCCCATCGTCACTACATTTCCCGGAAATTGCAAAATGTAATCGGCTACCTTCCGCTCCTGTGGGTGATATTCTTCGAATTTTTGTCGGATCGCCTGCAATATGGTGGACAAACCAATCATCCTTTTACGGTCAGATAGAATGAAAAAAATTTTTATAGATTTATGATCTGACATGAAAATTTTTTCTCTATTATCATAGTCAATCGGCGTGGGGATTACAAGCGAGCGAAAGGAAATACACAAATATATCGTCCCTAAGATTCGGGGGTGAGCTGGCGCTGATCCCGGAATTGGCGCGGGGACAAGCCCATCCGGTTCTTGAAGGTGCGGTAGAAATAGGTGTAGCTCTGGAAGCCGCATATCTCGGCAATTTGCTCCAGCGGCATATAGCCGTGCAGTATTTGTTCGCAGGCGAGCGTAATCCGAACCTGGATCGCGTAATCCATAATTGATTGCTGGAAGACCTCCTTGAATACATGGGACGCCCGCGATACGCTCAGTTGAATGGAATCGGCGGCGTCCTGGAGCGAGAACGGCTCGGTCGCATGCACTTCGACATATTGCTTGATGCTGTGGGCAAGCTGCGCCGTCCGGTTCATGTTCAGGAAGGACGGATGTGTCCGTTCCGTCAGTGTCCGCCCGAGCATGCCGAAGAAGGCGAAGGTGAGATGCTTGACAATATCGTTCACCCTAATCGAGCCGAAGAGGCGCTGCTCCTGCATAATCGCGCGCCAGAGCGACAACAGATGATCGTCGATGCCGATGGCGGACTTCCCGGGTCGTTCCAGCTTCGCCCACCATTGTTCGACCCAGGGGCCGTTAAGAATCATATAATAGTCCAGACTGTGCACTTTGCGAAGCGGATCGGATGCGTCTGGATTGCGATAGCCAATCTTCAGATCATAATACTCGCCCGGGGCGAGCATCAGGAGATCGCCGGGCTTCAACTCCCGGTACCCTCCATCCAGCCAGGCGTGGCCGCTGCCCTCCAGTTGGATGCGGACCAGGTAGTGCTTCAGCTCGGGAATGACGAGCGTCATCGCTTTACTGTGCCGGGCATGTCCGGCGAACAGTAAGGAGATGTCCCGCTGCGGCTCACTGGACTGAGACATGTGAATCCCCCTATTTGCATGTTGTCGTACATTGATTATATCAGACAATAGCAAGATTGTTCATATAAAGATGATATCCTTCATTCACAGGAAGGATACAATGTGCCACAATGAATGAAGTCCGATGTAAACCTTTTCAGAGGAATGCTTGGCGAATACAATAAGGCAGCCCGTTCAATAATGAATATAAAAGAGGTGCTTGGTCCATGAAAATCGGAGTGCAGCTTTACACGGTGAGAGACGAGGCCGAAAGGAACTTCATCGGCACGCTGGAAAAAATTGTGGAGATGGGCTACGAAGGCGTTGAATTTGCCGGCTATGGGGGATTGAAGCCGCAAGAACTGGCGGACGCGCTTAAGCGGCTGAATCTTGCTGCCGCTGGTTCCCATGTCAGCATCGAGCAACTGGTCGACCATCTCGACGAGCAGATCGAGATGAGCACGGCGATTGGCAATCGGTACATGGCATGCCCTGGGATTCAGGAATCACGGTACAACTCTCTCGAAGCGCTGCTGCATACGGCAGAGCAACTGGCGAATGCATCCGGCCGGCTCGCCGAGCATGGAATTAAGCTCGGCTATCATAACCATGATTTCGAGTTTACGAGGAAACTTGGAAACGATACGGTATTCGACACATTGTTCCGGCTAGTTCCTGCGGAGAAGCTCTTCACGGAGATCGATGTCTGCTGGGTGCAGTATGCCGGGTACGACCCGCTTAGCGTCATCGCAAGTTACAAGGGACGAATTCCGTTGATCCATTACAAAGATCTGCGGCGTGATGACCAGGGACGCCCGCTTACCGTCGAATTGGGAGAAGGCGAGCTCGATCTGGTCTCCATCGCTGGCGCATCGAAGGAAGCCGGCGCGGAGTGGCTTATTGTCGAGCAGGATGAATGCCAGCGTCCGAGCCTGGAGAGCATCCGCAACAGCAGACAATGGATCAAGAACAATCTGGGCTACTAAGACTATCGTATACAAAGTTCAATCATCTATGCAAATGGCAATGCCGACGAACGTAAACCGAACATACCTGCATTAAATTGAACATATCTAGAGGAGGAGAATGAATATGTCTAACATCTACAAGATCGCAATGATCGGCTGCGGGGGAATCGCGAACGGCAAGCATATGCCAAGCCTCAAGAAGCTGGATAATGTGCAGATGGTGGCCTTCTGCGATCTTATTCCGGTGCGTGCGGAAGAAGCCAAGGCGAAATACGGCACGGAAGACGCGCTAGTATACACCGACTACAAGGAGCTGCTGAAGGACGGCAGCATCGACATCGTTCACGTCTGTACGCCGAACGACTCCCACGCGGAGATTACGATTGCCGCTCTGGAGAGCGGCAAGCACGTTATGAGCGAGAAGCCGATGGCGAAGACGGCGGCGGATGCGCGCCGTATGGTGGAGGCTGTGAAGCGCACGGGCAAGAAGCTGACGGTCGGCTACAATAACCGCTTCCGCTCGGACAGTCAATATTTGAAGAAGCTGTGCGAGGACGGAACGTTGGGCGACATTTATTATGCCAAAGCTCATGCGATTCGCCGCCGCGCCGTTCCAACCTGGGGCGTGTTCCTCGACGAAGAGAAGCAAGGCGGAGGCCCGCTCATCGATATTGGCACGCATGCGCTTGATTTGACGCTGTGGATGATGAACAACTACGAGCCCAAAATTGTGCTCGGCTCTTCCTTCCACAAGCTCGGAAGCCGTCTGAACGCAGCCAACGCTTGGGGCTCCTGGGATCCGGAGAAATTCAAGGTCGAAGATTCCGCCTTCGGCATGATCGTCATGAAAAATGGCGCCACGATCGTACTGGAATCGAGCTGGGCACTGAACGTTGCGCAGTCCGGAGAAGCGAAGTGCACGCTGTGCGGCACTGAAGCCGGAGCCGACATGTGGAACGGTCTCAACATCAACGGCGAGAAGTACGGCCGTCTGTATGACCAAACGATCGAATTGACCGCCGGCGGCGTCGACTTCTATGATGGAGAGGCCGAGAACGCTCCAGAACTGGAGATGCGTCTCTGGATCGAGGCGATCGAGCAGGACAAGACGCCTGTCGTTACGCCGGAGCAGGCCTGTGTTGTCTCGGAAATTTTGGAGGCCATTTACGAATCTTCCCGTACGGGCAAAGCTATCTATTTCGAGTAAGCCATAGATTGGACAGCCGAGACATTCATGAGGATCCGAATCCTGAAGGAGGCAGCGACGTGAAACTAGGCGTATTTTTGGTACTGTATGGACAATTATCACTGGAAGAGGCGCTTGATACGGTAGCGGTCAAAGGGGTCGAAGCGGTAGAAATCGGAACAGGAGGCTACCCAGGCAACAAGCATTGCAATCCGCACGAGCTGCTGGCTGACGAAGCGAAGCGGCGGGCATTCAAGGAAGCGGTCGAGTCTCGGGGGTTGATTATCAGCGCGCTGAGCTGCCACGGCAACCCGCTCCACCCGCAGAAGGATATCGCCCAGGCAAATCATGACGATTTCATGGCGACGATCGATCTGGCGGCAGAGCTGGGCGTGCCGGTCGTCAACGGCTTCTCCGGATGTCCGGGCGATCACGAGGGTGCAAAGTATCCGAACTGGCCGGTAGCGCCCTGGCCGAATGATTACCAGGAGATTCTGGAGTGGCAATGGAATGAGAAGATCATTCCTTACTGGAAAGAAGTTGGCAATTATGCCCAGGATCTGGGCGTCAAGATCGGATTAGAGCTGCATGGCGGGTTCTCCGTGCATTCCCCAGGGACGATGCTTCGCCTGCGCGAAGCGACCTGCGAAGCGATTGGCGCCAACCTGGATCCGAGCCATATGTGGTGGCAGGGCATTGATCCAGTGCAGGCGGTCCGCATTCTCGGCAAGGAAAATGCGATTCATCACTTCCATGCGAAGGATACGACCATCGATCCGATCAATGTCAACAAGCATGGGGTTACGGATATGCAGTCGTATACGATGATGCTCGATCGGGCATGGCAGTTCCGTACCGTAGGTTATGGGCATGATGTGAAGACGTGGGCGGATATCGTCAGCGCGCTTCGTCTCGTCGGTTACGATGATGTCGTCAGCATCGAGCATGAAGACGGCTTAATGTCCATCGACGAAGGCTTCACCAAAGCGGTGCAAAACCTACAGCCACTGTTGATGAAAGAGCCGCTAGGCGAGATGTGGTGGGTGTAAGCCGCCGAAGCAGGCAGCGCAACGAAGTACTCCTAACATACAAGTTGGAAGACGCGATCCGAGAAGCCCCTCATTAACCCGACGCATGGCGGGCGTTGTGGGACGTGAAAGGAGCATACAACGATGACACAGCGACGCAAAGTAACGATTTGGAATGAATACCGGCATGAGCAGAACAACCCCAAAGTCGGCGAAGTTTACCCGCTGTTCTAATCTGGTGGGGGCATATGGCCCACCACGAGGTGGATGACGCCATCGTGGCGCACGTGCATCAGCGGGTGCTGCACGGCATGGGGCTTATCGTTCTGCACTCGGGCCATTTTTCCAAAATCTTTAAAATGCTGATGGGAACAGGCGCCTACGAAGAGGGCTTATCCGAATAACGGCAATGCGAAGCCGCTGGAACCGATGGACTGAATCACAGGACGAGACCATTTTGGTACGCCAATGAATGCCTTGGGCAAAGAGAAGAACGAGTTCCGTTCTTTCGGCCCAAGGCTTTTTGCTGATTCGGGCGAGTGGCTGCCACACCTATGCAAAAGCGGTTGCAGCCGTTACAATGAGGTAGAGAATAGATGAGGTGATTGTAGTGATAGAATGGTATGAACGAAGCTTCGGTCGCGATTATTTGCGCGTATACCGCCACCGGGATTTTCAGGGTGCGGTGCAGGAAGTGCACGGAATGATGGAGTGGCTTCAGTTGCCGACGTCCGCATCGATACTCGATTTGTGCTGTGGCATGGGCAGGCATGCGCTCGCTCTAGCGGAAGCGGGATACCGGGTAACCGGGGTCGATTTGTCCGAAGTGCTGCTGGAAGAGGCTAAGGCCCACGACACTAGCGGCCAGGTGAAGTTTCTCTACGGCGATATGAGAGAGCTGCCTGTAGACGGGCCGTTTGATGTGGTCGTGAATTTATTTACGTCTTTCGGCTATTTTACAGACAATGAGGACAATGCCCGCGTCTTCCAGGAGATCCATCGCGTCTTGAAGCCGGAGGGCCGCTTTATCGTCGATTTCCTGAATCCGTCCTATGTCCGGCAGCATCTGGTGCCGCATTCGGAACGGGTGGACAGCGGGACGCGTATCGAGGAGCGCCGCCGTATCGAGAAAGGCTTCGTCAAGAAGGCGATAACGCTCACGGATGAGTCCGGCGGGGAGCCGCGTCAATATGAAGAACGTATCCGGCTATATGAATTGGCGGAATTCCGGAATATGATGGATAAGGCCGGGCTTGTCATCGATCAGGTCCATGGCGGCTATGACGGCGCCGCCTATGACGAAGGACGGTCCAAGCGCATGATTGTGGTTGGACACCGGCCATAGCGAGCCGCTCGGCCGCGCCCGGCGTCTTGCCGATGGCAATGGTCCCTTTGGATAGGGGCTTCTGCTGTATGTTTCCGCAGCGCGCTGCCAGAAGCAGTCTCCGGGTAGGAAAGCGAGGGATACATAAATGAACGATATCCGTCAGTCGCAGAAGGAAGCGGCTCGTCCGATCCAGATTTACCGACCGGCTGAGGGCGTGCTGCAGGCACGTATTCCGGTTCCTTTCTCTCTTCGCTGGGTGAACAGCTATATATTGACAGGGCCCGAAGGGTATACGATTGTGGACCCTGGCTTGGGAACCAGGGAGGCGGAAGCCTGCTGGGCAGCTCTGCTGAGTAAGCTGGACGGGCCTGTCGCCCGCATTGTCTTGACCCATTACCATCCGGATCATCTCGGGATGGCCGGCCGGCTGCAGCGGCAGATGGACATCCCGGTCTCGATCTCGGAGACCGGCTGGGAGCATGCGCTGCGCATGTGGAGGCCGGGCCAGCGGATGTCCGAAGCGATGATGGCTTTATTTGCGCAGCATGGTGTTCCGGCCTCGATCGTCGCGGCCACCGGGCCGCATATGGATAGCTTTCTTCCGCTCGTCGCGCCGCTGCCTGAGGTGGAGTTCCTCCGCGACGGTGAGCAGGCCGCGTTCGGCGGCCGGATCTGGGACGTGCTGGAGACGGACGGGCATGCCCCGGGGCATCTCAGCTTCTATCATGCCGCCAGCGGCTTGATGCTGGCAGGGGATCATGTGCTGCCGCAGATTTCGCCGAATGTGAGCTATTTGCCGGGGAGCGACCCGGAGCCGCTCCAATCCTATTTGCGGGGCCTTGCGAGGCTGAGGAGCTTCCAGGTGGATCTGGCACTGCCGGGGCACCGCCATCCGTTCCGCCATTATGCGGCCCGCATCAATGAACTGCTGAGCCACCATGAGGAGCGGCTGGCAGCCATTGCAGCGCTGCTTGCGAAGGAAGCGCGCTCCGCTTACGACGTATGCACAGGATACTTCGGCAATCCGGATCGCCTTACCATCCATCAATTCCGCTTCGCGATGGGAGAAGCGCTCGCGCATCTGTTGGAGCTGGAGCGGCGGGGACAGGCGCGGCGAACTCCGCCGTCCGCATCGGCGCCCATCCGCTTCCACTCTCGCTGACAAAATAGCCCCCCGTTCCGGGATATACCGAGAACGGGGGGCTGCCGTTAAGCCCGGTTCTGACAACCGGGCTCCGTTCGCGTGCGCAGCGCTCCTAAAAGGCTCGTACGCCTGAAAACAGTGGGCTATTGCAGCGCCTTCATCTCTTCTTCACGCTCAGCCTGCTTGCGGTGCGCAATGCGGCTGCTGGCCGCAGCGGCGATGGCTCCGACGATATCATCCAGATAGGTATGGATCTCGCCATCGCTTTTGTCGTTCAGCTTTTTCAGAATGCCCGGCTTCATTTTGTCTACATATCCGAAATTGGTGAATCCGATGCTGCCGTACACGTTCACGATAGACAAGGCCAGTACTTCATCGACGCCGTACAGGCCCTCGTCATTCTCTATCATTTCCTGCAGGGCCGGAATGAGCTTGCCCTCCTCCGCCAAAATATCGAGTTGGATGCCGGTCAGCACGGCATTCTGCACTTCCCGCTTCAGAAGCACCTGCTCGACATTATATTTGGAATATTCTATCGTCAGTTCCGGGTAGTACTGCTGCTGCAAAAACATGACCAGTTCGGCAATCTGGTCTACCGTAATCCCCCGCTTCTCGAGCCATTCGCGAGTGGCGTTCTCGACTTTCTCACTGTCCAGACTATAAGGCTTTTTTGCCTCGGCGGGCATGTTCACATCTTTCGGTTGATCCATCGCTGAGCACCTCTTTTTTTGTTCATTTCCATAGCGTGCAGATTCGACACAACACTTATGTATTCGACACTGTTCATCCATAACCTTCTTTTTCACCATGAATAACACCGGCAAATGCCTGCCAGCGAATTCAGGCGCAATAACTTGTCATGAAGCGGACAGCCTGCTCGTATACATAAGACAAACGGGGGGGAGACTTCACCGTCTCCTGCAAGATCTTGAAGGAGGTTGTATCGCTCATGAGGCGGACAAGTGGTTGGCGGCAAGGAAGTCTGGCTGTAATACTGACACTCCCTTTTCTATTGAGTGCCTGTGGAGGCGGCGACGGGGCCATTGACAGGCCTCCGCCTGATATTGAAGCGAAGATGATGGCGGAAGCGGAAGGCAGAGCGGGTTCCCCCGGCACTGGTCTGACTGGGCAGGAGGATGCGCAGACGGACGCCAACCTGATGGTTTATCTGTGGGATCGGAACGGATATCTGGCTCCCATCTCTTACCAATGGGAGGCGGAGGATACGAAGGGTCTCGCGCAAGCCTCGCTTGAGTTGCTCGTGAAGCAGGGTCTGCACAGCGCCAAGCTTCCTGCCGGATTCGAAGCGGTACTGCCCCAAGGGACAGGCATTACAAATGTGACGTTGAAGCCGGATCAGAAGCTGGCGATTGTGGAACTGTCGAAGGAGTTCACCAATTATGACCCGGCAGAGGAACGGGGGATACTGGAAGCGATAACGTGGACGCTGACCTCGCTGCCGGACGTAGAGAACGTTCAACTGTGGATGGATTCGCATAAATTGAACGAAATGCCGAAAAACGGCATGCCACTGGATATCCCGTTGAACCGGCAGCTCGGAATCAATGTAGAGAAATCGGATTCGGTCAATTATTTGCGCTCCATGCCGGTGACCCTATATTTCTCAAGCTACAGCGAGGGGGGCAAGTCCTACTTCGTGCCCGTCACCCGCCTTGTTGAACCGTCGGACAATCCGATCGAAGCGACACTGGAGCAAATGATCGCCGGGCCGCTCAATCCGAAGACGCTGGAGCGGGTTGCTTCAGAGGAGACGACCGTCAGCGTGATTGCCCAGGAAGGCGATACGCTGACCGTCGATCTGGCCGATACGATGTTCGAGGCGGGCGAGCCGGTGCCGGCTGAGTTGTTGAAGGCCGTTGTTCTGTCGCTGACCGAGCGGGAGGGCATTGCCAAGGTGAGAATCAAGATGAACGGCAACGCGGATATTCAGGGGACCGATAAGAAAAACTATTCGGAGCCAGTGGCGCGCCCGGTCATTAATCCGGCCTGGAAAGGGTAGAACAGGTGATTTTCGCCAAGGTCTTTGATAAAATAAGAAAATGTTCCCTATCGGGCGACAGAGCAATGTCAGGAGGCATAAATTCATGAGAAGCAACGGACGACAGGCGGATGAGCTCCGCCCGATTACGATTCGGACGAATATGAATAAATTCGCGGAGGGCTCGGTCCTCATCGAAGTTGGCGACACGAGGGTCATGTGCACGGCGTCGATTGACGAGAAGGTTCCCCCGTTCATGAAAGGGCAGGGGAAGGGCTGGATTACGGCCGAATACTCGATGTTGCCCCGGGCGACACAGGTCCGCAATCAGCGGGAATCGGCCCGCGGCAAGCTGACGGGACGCACGATGGAGATACAGCGGCTGATTGGGCGCGCACTCCGCTCGGTCGTCGATCTGCATGCGTTGGGCGAACGCACCATCACGCTCGATTGCGATGTGCTGCAGGCGGACGGAGGCACGCGTACGACGTCGATTACCGGATCGTTCGTTGCAATGACGATGGCGGTCAACAAGATTGCAACCCAGCACAATCTGTCCAAGTTCCCGATTACCGATTTTTTGGGCTCGGTCAGCGTAGGCATCCTGCAAGGGAAGACGCTTCTCGACTTGAACTATGATGAGGATTCGACGGCCAAGGTCGATATGAACGTGGTCATGACCGGCAGCGGCAAGTTCGTGGAGGTGCAGGGCACAGGCGAGGATAGCCCATTCTCGCGTCAAGAGCTGAATGATCTGCTTGCTGTGGCGGAAAAGGGCATATTGGATATCGTCAAGCTGCAGAAAGAAGCGCTTGGACCGATCGCCAATAAAATTACCGCTCAAGCGCAAGCAGCCGGAGGAGAGACAGCGAAGGCATGAGTACAGGGGAAGCAATGATACCGCAGCAAGATACGATGATTATCGCGACACAGAACCAAGGCAAGCTGAAGGAATTTCGGCTTGCCTTCCAATCGATCGGCAAGCGTGTGTTAAGCATGGCCGATTACCCGCATCTTCCCGACATCGAGGAAAATGGCGACACGTTTACGGCCAATGCGCTGAAGAAGGCGAAGACGATGGCCGAGGCGCTGAATCTGCCGGTGCTGGCCGATGATTCCGGCCTGTGTGTCGAGCGGCTGGACGGGGCGCCGGGCGTCTACTCCGCCCGATACGCGGGTAGGCATGGGGATGACCAAGCCAACAATGCGAAGCTGCTGGCGGAGCTCGGGAAGCTTCCTTCGCTGGAAGCGGATGCTCCGGCCGGATGCCGCATTCTGAGTCCGGCCCGGTTCGTATGCGTCCTCGTCTTGTATGATCCGGCGCGGCAGTCCTTCGCCGAGGTCGCCGGCACCGTTGACGGCTATATTATCGACCAGCCTCGGGGCAATCATGGATTCGGCTATGATCCCCTCTTCTATCTCCCGGAGCTGGGGCGCACGATGGCCGAGCTGATACCGGAGGAGAAGGAGCGCATCAGCCATCGCGGCGCAGCCATCCGCCTGATGCTGGATAAGCTGCGCTACGGGATAGCCTGACGTTTGCAGCTAGGGACCAGCGGATATTTCGGATCGCATCGCTTGCTGCGATGCTGGCGGAACGTACAATCTGTTCTCGACGACGCTGAAGAAGCTCGGTATTCACGTCCGCTTCGTCGATCCGAGCGCTCCGGATCATTTCCGCAAGGCGATTACCGACAAGACGAAGGCGTTATTCGCCGAGAGCATCGGCAAAGCCAATCCGAATAAGCTGGATTCGGGCGATATAAAGACACACGCCGCGGGCGCGAGCCCGTTCGGCGTGTGTCTTTGTATGTTGCCGGGGAGCGAGAAGGCTGACGATAGACGTGCCGTTACCAGGCGACCCTTATGTTGTATTCGCGCAGCCAACTGTCCACTTGAAGCAAATAAGCAAACAATTGCGGGCCAGACATCAGCTGTCCGAACCAAGGAAGATGAGAGCTTGCTTCTTCGGATGCGGCGATTTCGCGGATTCGGTCCGCTTGAATAAACTGATGTAGCGGCGATGCCGGATCGTCGAGCCGCGCCAGTGCTTGGTGACGCACCGTCTGTAAGTAATTCGGATTATGTGTTTTCGGAAACGGACTTTTTTTCCGGTACAGCACATCGTCCGGCAGAACCCCCTCCAGCGCTTTGCGGAGGAGCCCTTTTTCCCGGCCGCCATACATCTTGATGCTCCATGGAATATTGTAGACGTACTCTACAAGCCGATGATCCGTATACGGGACGCGCACCTCCAGCCCCACTCCCATGCTCATCCGGTCCTTGCGGTCGAGCAGGGTCGGCATGAAGCGGGTAATATTGAGATAAGACATCACCCGCATCTTGGCAGCCTGCGCCACTTCTCCCGGCAGGGGGGGCGCTTCCCGCACTGCGTCGGCATATCGGTCCGCGACATATTCTTCGGCGTGAATCTGCTTCGCGACCTCTGGATGAAGGAGGCTGGCGCGGAACGGAGTCGCCAGCGCCCAAGGGAAGGTATCGGCGTTCAATGCATCTTCCCTGTGGAACCACGGATAGCCGCCGAACACTTCATCCGCCGCTTCACCGGACAAGGCTACGGTGGCGCCTTTCTTAATCTCCTCACAGAAGAGCAGCAGGGAGCCGTCGATTTCGGCCATTCCGGGCATATCGCGTACCCGCATCGCTTGCTGCAGCGAGTTGAACAGCTCCGGTGTATCGAACTGTATCCAATGGTGGGCCGTGCCGAGCGACTCGACCATGCGTTCAATCCATGGTGCGTCGGCATTGGGTTGAAACGCATGAGCTTTGAAAAATTTATCATTATCTACATAATCGACGGAATACGTATGAAGTCGGCCTAATCCGTGGCGTTCATAGTGGCGGACGGTCAAGGCCGTCAGCGCGCTGGAATCCAGGCCTCCAGAGAGGAAGGTGCAGACAGGCACGTCGGAGACGAGCTGGCGTTCCACGATGTCCTCCAGCAGCTCGCGGACCCGCTGCGCCGTCTCCTCGGCGGTTCCTTCATGCGGCATGCTCTGCAGCGTCCAGTACGCCTGAATGCGGACGCCGTCGCGGTCATAGCAGAGCGCATGCCCCGGGCGAAGCTCTGCCAGATCACGATATACCCCGTGTCCGGGTGTCCGGGCAGGGCCAATCATCCATACTTCAGCGACGCCTTCCGTGCTGAGCACGGCCTCAATATCCGGGTGGGCGAGCATCGTCTTAGGCTCCGACCCGAACAGGAGGAATCCATTCCCCCGAGCGTAGAACAGCGGCTTCACCCCGAGCCGATCCCGGGCCATGAACAGACGCTGCTCCGCCTCATCCCATATCGCGAACGCGAAAATGCCGTTCATCCGCTCTACGCAGCTGTCCTTCCATTCCTGATAAGCGACAAGCAGCACTTCCGTATCGCATTGGGTCCGGAAGCGGTAGCCGCGGCTGGCCAGTTCTTCTCTCAGTTCCTTCGAATTGTATAATTCCCCGTTATACGTAATGGCATAGGTCCCTTGTTCGGTGTAGCGAATCATCGGCTGAGCGCCATTTTCCGGATCAATGACGGACAATCTGCAGTGGCCAAGCGCACATGGACCGGAGATCCATGTTCCCTTGGCATCCGGTCCGCGTGCGGATAACGTTTCCGTCATATGCTCCAGGATGCCTGAATACTGCGTCAAGTCCCTTTTCCAATCGATCCATCCAGTAATTCCACACATGTAACGTTCATCCTCTCCGCATCAATCTCTCCCCGGAAGAATGATGAACCGGGTTCATCGGAAGATTGAGATAATAACATGGTTATGCGAAAAACAGCATAAGATGTATGTCCATCGGGAGAAGATAAAGAAAAACTCCAGAACATTGCTGGCGGTCATTGCGGCAGGAGGAGCTGGAGCAAGAAAGGGGGATAGCGGTGGAACGACGCACAATGTACGTGTCGGTCCAGCGGCGCACCATAGCTCAGACCCGGAAGCCGAAAGCTATCCAGGTGGATGCCAATGAGGAGGAGATTCAGCAGCTTCAGGGCTTGATGGATTAGAAACGGTGGATACGAAGCGGTTCATCGAGCAGCTACTTGATTCAGTTTAGAAACGACAGGAGGAAGCACGATGACATGGAAAGCGACCAAATTCCGGCGTCCGGTCGAAATTGACGGCCGCCTGTGCGCCGAGATCGGCATGATTCCGGCGGATGAGAACGCCACACCGGTGCTTGCTTATATCGCGCCCGTGCGCAACGGGGGCTATGAGCTGGTCCGGGCCGTGCAGAGCGATGCGGACGATAAGACGGATGGGTATGACAATCCGATGCATACTGCCTCTGAAGAATTCGCGGCCGAGGATTTCGGGACCGATACGCTGGGCGCGGCAGTGAACGGCAAGGAGTTGCTGCTGGATGCCGCCCTCGGCTCAGCGGAGGTCAGGGATGCCGTCGACCATCTGTTCCAGATGGAGTAACCGAACCCATTTACGGAGCGGGCGAACAGGAACATCCGGTTCGAGGGCGAGAACTGGAGAGGGAGGTGACAAGAAGATGGCAGGTTCCAAGGATAACAAAGGCAATAAGTATAATCAGCAGCCGAATCATGCCGATGCGGTAATCAATGCCAACCCGAAGCATCCGGCTCAGAAAAACCCGTGGGATGACAGCGGCAGAAAATCCGGCTACGAATAAAGATCATGTGCGCCCGGGACCCCAGCATGCAAGACGTGTGGACCCGGGCGTTCATTTTCCAAGAGTGATCGCTCCCAGCAGCAAACATGCTCCCGATACCAGTAGATCGTTATGTCGTCCTGAGCGGTGGCGGGCTTATTCTCCTTGAATTGTTTAGGAACACGTTTTACAAGGGCCCTCAATTAACGGGATACTCTGAACAAGCATGGTACCCTCAATATTTTCCGTCATAACTTTACCAACTCCACGAACAAATATTTCAGTCGTAAGTTCGCCTGCGAATATCACTTTTCGTTTGACCTTGGATAGTACAGTTATTCTTGGAGGAACCGGTTTCCAGGTATGTCCAACTGTAACGCCCAATAAAGCGCTTCTAGCCGTGGTCTTTGTGATTGTCCCTACTCTTGGTACGTAGTCAATGGTAACATATCCTTTAATCCAAAAAATCTTATTGTCATAAATAGTCTTTTCAAATGTCTCTGTTGCTAAATCAGTACTTCTCTTTGATATACGGGATGATTGCCCGGCTGCTTGGGCAGCCAACGTATGTATGCCGCCATGATGTATTTCAACCGTTCTATTCTGTGCCGATTGTTTTTGATCGTTCAAGAACGCCAATAAAGCGGCAAGTTCGTCTGGCGTTTGCACATAATAAACATATTCGTTCGCTTTTTCTTCACTTGTCATAGGTCTAACCTTCTTTCCAAATACAGCATATACTTGATCAAATGTTTGAAATTTCCCTTTATATCTTGTAAGATAAGTTGAAGGAACAACACTTTCCAAAGAATATTTCGTGTTTGGCATAGATGCATGTTCGGCAAATACGGAAGCTGATAACGAAAAACAAAGCGTAGTTGCAAGCAACAAGGACATCATTTTTTTGCTCCTCATCTTCTGAATTTCTCCTCTCATATGGTTTTTTTAGGAATTAACACCTAAAATATAACATTAAGTCTCTAGGATTGCCAACAAAAATTTCAAAAAAAGAGGGAATATTATGAATTTAATTACTCTCATCTTACCGTTTCTAGGATTAGCCTTCATTGGCTATGTTATTTATTTATTTATTTATCTCATTCACAAGGTACTCAAAAAACTAAAATAAGAGATAGCGCATGGCACAAACGTTGGCGCAAAATTTGTCCTTCCAACGGTGAGTGTTTGATTTCATATCCATAGAGATGGTTTGACGATGTAATAAATCGAGGGCGCTCTCCATATCGTAATCCAGCGGCGTGCGGCGGTTGCGCGTTTTCCTCTTATCGTTTGTTTTCTACTTCTCGGACCAGACACACGAAAAAACCTCCTACTTCATCTGTAGGAGGCTCGTTATATACCGCGTGGTGACCGACGGTGCCTAATCGAAGAGGTTCAACGTTCACCTCTTGTTAGTGGCGCAGACCGTTGGTCTATCGCTATGCCAACCGTTACA
Organism: Paenibacillus popilliae ATCC 14706; assembly: GCF_000315235.1. Taxonomy (GTDB): domain Bacteria; phylum Bacillota; class Bacilli; order Paenibacillales; family Paenibacillaceae; genus Paenibacillus_B; species Paenibacillus_B popilliae. Next base: position 37,328 of record NZ_BALG01000476.1, read on the forward strand.
TTCAATGTCTGACAATCGTTGATATAACGGTTTTTTTCGTAAACTGGCGTCCCAGGAGGGATTCGAACCCCCGACCGACGGCTTAGAAGGCCGTTGCTCTATCCAGCTGAGCTACTGGGACAAAAGAAAATAAACTGATTTTGCAACATTTATGATTCTAACAAAAATTCTCTTACCTTGCAACCATCAAACTGAAAAATTGAGAAAAAAATATGAATGAAGGCATATGCGATAACTAACTAAAATCCGTAACGATTTAGCCACATGATACGTATATAAGTAGACAGAACATTTGGAGAAGTCTTCACATGCGCCATATCTGTGCCGATGTTTACTCCCAGTATGTTTTGGCGCCAGCCGATTTGCACAGGCTGTTCATAAAGGGAAACGGGAAGGGGAAGTCTGAATAGAGTATCCGGCGGTATCCGGAATGCCCGTTGATTCCCGGTAGGGGGAGAACTGCACGGAGATATGGTATAATAGCTTATCGGCATGACGGATGCCGCCGCTCCCGTAATCCCGGATAACTCATACATAAGATCGATGGATGGCGATAGTAGTCGGCTTGATATAGAAAGAAGGTGCTTGCATGACGGACGATCAGATCCTGCCGGAAAAAAACAATGTCGTTCTGTTTCCGAAAACGCATGATTATTACCAAATCGAATTGACACGCATGCTGGAGTCCGAGCGTTACGGAGAAGCGATCGCGCTGCTCCGCTTCCTGTTGCAATGCGAAGGAGAGGATGATCAGATTAGAACGGAATGGAGCGCGCTGATGCACTGGTTAATAACGGCGTTTCCGGAAGCAGAGCGGGTTGCTGAAGAAGGCTTCCCAGAGTCGGGGCCTTGGGCCGAGAAAGTCGAGGACAGCGGAGAGACGGAACGGGAAATGCTTAAGCAGCAGATCCAGCAGAAGCTTCGAGCAGACAGTCAGTATATCGCAAGGCTCCTTGCCTCGCTGACCGAAGGCGATATGGATGATCGCAAGCTTCTTGTCCTGGAGCATCTGGCGGCAGCCGAGGATGATTCTATTGATCCTTCGCTACTTCGGATGCTGGAGCATGATCCGCTTCATCCGCTCTTGCAATTCAGCATTTTGCAGACGCTGAGGCGGCGGGGTATCGAAGGGGAGGTGTTTTTTACCCGCGGCCAGGAGCGCGTCGTCGTCGATATTGAAGCAACACCGCTCGATCTGGAGTCATACCCTCCGAATGCGGTTGCCCCGGCGGAGCGGGTGAACGAATCCGCGGCGGTGCGGGAGCCGTCGCTCGCCTATTTCGCATCCGAGATGTGGCAGCAATTCCTTAAGCTGATATACGGCACTTCGATGTACCGCAGCCTCTGCGAAGGGGATGAACGGGAAGCGGATGCGTGGGCGGCCGCGCTGCACCGGATCGTCGCCCGGCTGCTCCATATCGAAGAGGAGGAAGCGGAGGTCAAGACGATCTACGGACTGACCGGGGAGCTGCGGATAAGCTACGAGCGGGCGCTGCGGGCGATTACGCGATCACTGAGCGGGGAATAAGACACCTGATTCGGCGATTCGGCGGAGAATTTCATGTGGCGGCTGCGTTTTTATAAGAAGCTTGGGAAACATATCGTGGTACATAGGAAATGGCTGTAAGCATCGCCTTGAAAAACTTTTTGTAGTCGGCTATACTATAGTGGTTATTCTGGACGTATAATGGTACACTCTAGCCATGTGATTTTTTTTGGAGGGGAAGGCATAAAATGAAAGCAACCTGGGAAAAAATAGAGAAGAACGTTGGAGTATTGGAAGTGGAGGTCGACGCGGAGCGCGTGACGGCAGCGCTGGACCAAGCGTTTAGAAAAGTGTCCAAGCGAGTGAGCGTTCCTGGTTTCCGTAAAGGAAGAGTTCCTCGTCCGATTTTTGAAGCGAAATTTGGCGTGGAAAGCCTGTACCAGGACGCCATTGACATTATGCTTTCAGAGGCGTATACCCAAGCGGTAAAAGAAACCGACATCAAGCCGGTCGATCAGCCGGAAATCGAAGTGGAGCAAATCGGCAAAGGGCAAACGTTCAAATTCAAAGCGAAAGTAACCGTGAAGCCGGAAGTACAGCTTGGCGAGTACAAAGGCCTTGAAGTGGAAAAACAATCGGTAGAAGTGACAGAAGAAGAACTTGACGCTGAGTTGAAGCGCATGCAGGAACGCCAAGCAGAGCTGATCATCGTTGATGAGGATGTTGCCGCCAAAGGCGACAGCGTCGTTATTGACTTTGAAGGCTTTGTAGACGGGGAAGCATTCGAAGGCGGCAAGGCGGAGCGTTACACGCTTGAGTTGGGCTCCAGCAGCTTCATTCCAGGCTTCGAGGAGCAACTGATCGGCATGGGAACAGGCGATTTCAAGGATGTCGAAGTGACATTCCCTGAGGACTACCATGCAGAGAACCTGGCCGGCAAGCCAGCCGTATTCAAAGTAAAAGTGCATGAAATCAAGCGCAAGCAGTTGCCTGCACTTGACGATGAGTTCGCTAAAGACGTAAGTGAGTTCGACACGCTTGATGAATATAAGGCTGATCTGAAGCAGCAGCTTCTATCCCGCAAGGAAAAAGAAGTGGAAGGCGCACGCGAAGCGGCTGTCGTGGAAAAAGCGGCAGGGAACGCTGAAGTGGACATTCCGCGCGCGATGATCGAGAGCGAAATCCAGCATATGGTGAAGGATCTGGACAACCGCCTGCGGATGCAGGGCATGGACATCGATATGTTTCTGACGCTGTCCGGTCAGACGATTGCGGATCTGCGCGAGCAAATGCAAAAGGAAGCAGACAAGCGTGTAAAGAACAATCTCGTTCTGGAGCAAATCGCCAAGGAAGAGAACCTGTCCATCTCGGACGAAGAACTGTCTGCTGAATTGGATAAGATGGCCGGAACTTACAAGCGTACTGCTGAAGAAATTCGCGACATCCTTACCAAGAACGGTACGCTCGACAACCTGCGTGAAGAAGCATTGATCCGCAAGACGGTTGCATTTTTGGAACAAAACAGCAAATAAACGAATCATATACGATGGCGCAGCAATTTGCTGCTAACAGGATAAGGCACGCATGTTTATTTTTAGCGTGCCTTATTTTTTCTACTGTCGCTCTGTCTCTCTGTCTCTCCCATCATCGCTTCTTGGCATGCACGTAACGTTCCACTGTTCCTTATCGAGTGGTACATATTTAGAGGCAGTCTGACGCATGATGAACATAAGCTGTGCGGGTACATATACGGTTGCCGGGAATAGGCCCCGCTGCCATACATACACTAGTGGTAACTGCTGTGGAAATGACATCTTGTTCAGAAAATGATAATATAGAAATGTGTAGCTTTGTAAAGAAAAGAGGCGGTACCATGAATTTAATCCCGATGGTCATCGAACAGACAAATCGCGGCGAACGCTCTTACGATATTTACTCGCGCCTGTTGAAGGATCGCATTATTTTTCTGGGAAGCGCCATTGACGATGATGTGGCCAATAGTGTCATCGCGCAGATGCTTTTCCTCCAGGCAGACGATCCAGAGAAGGATATTCATCTCTATATCAATTCTCCGGGCGGTTCCGTTACGGCGGGAATGGCGATTTACGATACGATGCAGCACATTAAGCCGGATATATCCACCATCTGCGTCGGTTTGGCGGCCAGCATGGGCTCGCTACTGCTGACGGCAGGAGCGCCAGGCAAGCGCATCGCGCTGCCGAATAGCGAGATTATGATTCACCAGCCTCTGGGAGGCGTCCGCGGGCAAGCGTCCGACATCAAGATCCATGCCGACTGGATTATTAAGACCAGGCAGAAGCTGAACCAGATCTATGTAGATCGAACCGGGCAACCGTATAAAAAAATCGAACGAGATACCGACCGCGACTACTTCATGAGTGCGGATGAAGCGAAGGCATATGGTCTTGTAGACAGCGTTCTGCATCCGGGTACTCCGGGTTTGAAGTAAAGGGGGATAGGAATGTTCAAATTTAACGAGGAGAAGGGCCAATTGAAGTGTTCTTTTTGTGGCAAGTCTCAGGAGCAAGTGCGCAAGCTGGTCGCGGGACCAGGCGTATATATATGTGACGAGTGCATCGAGCTGTGCACGGAGATCGTGGAGGAAGAGCTCGGTCACGAGGAAGAGGTCGATCTGAAAGACATTCCGAAGCCGAAGGAGATCCGCGCGATTCTGGATCAATATGTCATTGGCCAGGATCAGGCGAAGAAATCGTTATCGGTTGCTGTGTACAATCACTACAAACGAATCAACAGCCAGAACAAAACCGAGGATGTGGAGCTACAGAAGAGCAACATACTGCTAGTCGGACCAACCGGATCCGGGAAGACCCTGCTTGCGCAGACGATGGCCAAAATTTTGAATGTGCCGTTTGCGATTGCGGATGCGACGTCGCTGACCGAAGCCGGTTATGTCGGCGAAGATGTCGAGAACATTTTACTGAAGCTGATTCAGGCTGCGGACTATGATGTTGAGAAGGCGGAGCGGGGCATCATTTATATCGACGAGATTGACAAGGTGGCGCGCAAGTCCGAGAACCCTTCGATCACGAGAGATGTGTCCGGGGAAGGCGTACAGCAGGCGCTCCTCAAGATTTTGGAAGGAACGGTTGCCTCAGTGCCTCCTCAAGGCGGACGCAAGCATCCGCATCAAGAGTTCATCCAGATCGACACGACGAATATTCTGTTCATTTGCGGCGGCGCGTTTGACGGGCTGGAGCAAATTATTAAGCGCCGTGTCGGCAAGAAGATTATTGGCTTCAATGCAGACGGCATTCAGAAGGATCTGAAGGCGGGCGAATACTTGACGTTGACGCTTCCGGAAGATCTGCTCAAATTCGGTCTCATTCCGGAATTCGTCGGCCGCTTGCCGGTCATCTCGACCTTGGAGCCATTGGATGAGAATACACTGGTCCGCATCTTGAGCGAGCCGAAGAATGCGTTGACGAAGCAGTATCAGAAGTTGCTGGAGATGGACAACGTGAAGCTCGAATTCGAGCCGAGCGCGCTGGAAGCGATTGCTCTGGAAGCGATCAAGCGGAAAACGGGGGCACGCGGACTCCGTGCCATTATCGAAGGCATCATGCTCGACGTCATGTACGAAGTGCCGTCGCGGGATGATATTACGACCTGCGTCATTACAGAGCAAGTCGTGCGCGAACGAATGATTCCGGAACTGTCGACGGATAAGAAGCAGGAGGAAAGCGCCTAATCGGCGCTTTTCCGTCCGTTTCCGGCATGGGAGAGAATGATATGTATTTGCGATATCAGACAAGACCTGTACAAGTAGGCAACGTAACGATTGGCGGTAGCAATGACGTCATCATCCAAAGCATGTGCACCACGAAGACGGCGGATGTTGAGGCAACCGCAGCCGAGATTCACCGGCTGGAAGAAGCGGGATGTCAGCTCGTGCGCGTCACGGTGAACAATGAAGAAGCGGCGGAAGCGATTAAGGAGATCAAGAAGCAGATCTCGATTCCGCTTGTCGCCGATATTCACTTCGACTATCGTCTGGCGTTGAAGGCGATTGAGAACGGGATCGACAAGGTCCGCATCAATCCGGGCAATATCGGCCGACGTCACAAAGTCGAAGCCGTCGTCAAAGCATGCAAAGAACGGGGAATTCCGATCCGGATTGGCGTCAATGCTGGTTCATTGGAACATCATTTGTTGGAGAAATACGGGTATCCAACGCCTGAAGCGATGGTCGAGAGCGCACTGTTTCATATCGGAATTTTGGAAGAACTGGATTTTCACGATATTATCGTATCGCTCAAGGCTTCGGATGTGCCGTTGGCTATTGCCGCTTACACGAAGGCTGCGGAAGTCATTCCTTATCCCCTTCATCTGGGAATTACGGAAGCTGGAACACTCTTCTCCGGAACGATCAAGAGCGCTGCCGGTCTCGGCGCGCTGCTCTCGCTGGGCATCGGCTCTACCGTTCGCGTCAGCCTCAGCGCTGATCCGGTTGAGGAAGTGAAGGTTGTCCGCGAATTGCTTAAATCGTTCGGACTTATCTCGAATGCGGCGACGCTGGTCTCTTGTCCGACCTGTGGACGTCTGGACATCGATCTGTTCTCGATTGCCAATGAAGTCGAAGAATATATATCGAAGATTAAGGTACCGATCAAAGTATCGGTGCTTGGATGCGCCGTCAACGGGCCGGGTGAGGCTCGCGAGGCGGATATCGGCATTGCCGGCGCGCGCGGCGAGGGATTGTTATTCCGGTACGGTGAGATGATCCGCAAAGTGCCTGAATCGGAAATGGTCGCGGAATTGAAAAAGGAAATCGATCAAATTGTCGCAGAGTACGAGCGGACCGGTCAGATTCCGGGGCGCAAGCATTAAGCAAATCTATGGATAGAGAAGCCGGGGCATTGTTGCGCCGGCTTCTTATTCGTATGTAAGGACTAGACGCCGTTCTCGCTGGCAGGCACCGCTGCGCTGCTGTCGTGTGGAACGGAAGCGGAGTTCTTCTTCGCTTCGCCCATAGAGCTCGTGCCATTGAATTGCCCGCCGTCCTTAATAATGAATGCGGTGCACGTTGCATTGCCGTTCAGTTGCCCGGTCGATTCGATAACAAGGGAGCCGGAGGCGGTTACATCGCCCGTCAGTGAGCCGGCGATCATGACGCTCCCTCCTTCCACGTCAGCGTATACAACGCCCGACTCTCCGATCGTAACATTGCGGCTGCAGCGGATCGAGCCGCGAATAGTGCCCTCTATCCGTAGATCGGTCTCGCAATCTACCGTTCCTTCCAATGTGGTCGCCTGACCGATTAACGTATCTGTGCCAGGCGGTCTTTTTTCATTTCTGGAAAACATGTCTCTGCTCCTCTCTTCGCTTTTTTTTATTTTTCTTTACTTTTCTCCAGAACCGACATAGATGGCGGGATCGACCGCCTCTTCGCCTTGGCGGACCTCGAAATGCAAGTGAGCGCCGGTGCTTCTGCCGGTCGAGCCCATCTTGCCGATCACCTGACCTTTACTGACCAGCTCTCCGGTACGAATGCTGCGTTCGCTGAGATGGAGGTAGCGGGTCGTTAGCGATGAACCGTGATCGATGATAAGGTAGTTGCCCTTCATCATGTCGTAATTCGAGGCGATAACTTTGCCGTCTGCTGCGGCGTAGACGGGATCCCCCATGTCCCCTCCGATATCAAGCCCGGCATGGAACGCGCTGCTTCCATGGAATGGGTCGGAGCGGCCGCCGAATCGGGACGTAATATAGGTGCTGTCCGTCGGCCAGAAGGTAGGGGTAGAATTGAGCCGCTGCTTGAATGTCTCCGCTTGCGCCAACAGAGCGGGCATCGTCGTCATCCAGCCTTTCCATGTCGCTTCCATCCGGCGTAGCTGCTGATGCGTATCAGCCACGGTATTCGATGGCGCCGTTAGCGGATGAAGGCGAAGATCGGGAGGTGCGTCATCGGACAGCGCCTGAATATATTCACCGCCGACGGGAAGTCGGCCGGCTTCGCCCAGCGAGTAGGTCTTGCCGGAGGAAGAGCCTTCCGCGGACGGTATCGCTTCACCCGAGGCGCGCAAGTAGTGCTGCAGCTGCAGTTCCCACTGCGCCACTTGATCCATTCGATCCTTCATCTGGTTCGATTCGGTCATCAGTGCCGATAATTGGCGGCGGGAGGTTGCAAGCTGCTCCTGCTTCTCCGTTATCTCCGATTCCAGCTTCGCCTGCTGCGCGCGTATGGTGTTCAACGACGCCGTCTGGGCGATGACAAGAGTTATCGCTGCCGTGATCGATACCATGATCGCGATGCCGGCAACCGTGATGAGCAGCGCTGGAATACTGAACTGAACTGCCGGTCGGTCAGCCCCGCGAATCAGCATCCATGTCCAACGCTTGCTGCGCTTCATAGCCATATTGCCATAGCCTCCTGAGATGGATATAGAAAATCGGGAAAACGGAACGCTCTCCATATAACACTCCTATTGTACATGAGGCGTAGTAAAAAGTAACCAACTTCTTGGAAAATTTTCATGATTGTTCACGATATATACGAATATTTGTCTTTCAGGGCGCTTATCATTTCTCATTCCCTCTTCAGCGGCCACTTATAATGCACCCGGCAAAGGGTAATACTACCAAGTATTGAACTTTACCGGATTTCTTGCGCCATGGGGCCGCTACGGGAGGATGAAACGATGAACGTAAGTATTATTTTGATGTTGATTAACGCGTTTTTTGCCGTTGTAATCGGGATATATTTCTGGAATCTGCTGCGGAACCAGAAGGGCAACCGGACGGCTGTCGACCGCGAATCGAAAAAGGAGATGGATAAGCTGAATAAGCTGCGCTCCATTTCGCTGACCAAGCCGTTGACGGAGAAGACGAGACCGACCTCGCTGAACGATATCGTCGGACAGCGTGACGGATTGAAGGCGCTCAAAGCCGCGCTGTGCAGCTCCAATCCCCAGCATGTCATCGTGTACGGCCCGCCCGGCGTCGGGAAGACGGCGGCGGCCCGCGTCGTGCTGGAGGAGGCAAAAAAGAATCCAAGCTCTCCATTTACGAAGGAAGCCAAATTCACGGAGATCGATGCGACGACCGCCCGGTTCGACGAGCGGGGAATCGCCGATCCGCTGATCGGTTCCGTTCATGACCCGATCTATCAGGGAGCTGGAGCGATGGGCGTCGCCGGCATTCCCCAGCCGAAGCCGGGCGCGGTTACGAAGGCGCATGGGGGCATGCTGTTCATCGATGAGATCGGCGAGCTGCATCCCATTCAGATGAACAAGCTGCTGAAGGTGCTGGAGGATCGGAAAGTGTTTCTGGAAAGCGCCTATTATCATTCGGAGGATTCCAATATTCCGACTTATATCCATGATATATTTCAAAACGGCCTTCCGGCCGATTTCCGCCTCGTCGGCGCAACGACGCGTTCACCGCAGGAGCTGCCTCCTGCGCTGCGTTCGCGTTGCATGGAGGTCTATTTCCGCCCGCTGTTGCCTGCGGAAATTGAATCGATTGCCGAGCATGCGATGCGCAAAATCGGATTTCCGCCGTCCGAAGCTGCGGTCAATATGGTGAAGCGCTATGCCACGAACGGTCGGGAAGCGGTTAACATGATCCAGCTCGCAGCGGGACTGGCGATATCGGAGGGACGCTCGGCCATTGAAGGCGCCGATGTGGAATGGGTCGCGAACAGCAGCCAGATTCCGCCGCGTCCGGACCGGAAGGTGCCTTCTGAGCCGCAGATTGGCCTGGTGAATGGGTTGGCCGTCTACGGGCCGAGCATGGGCGCGCTGCTGGAGATCGAGGTGAATGCGATTCGGGTCAAAAACGGCGCCGGCACCTATACGATTACCGGCGTTGTCGATGAAGAGGAGCTGGGTGGCGGAAGCCGAACCCTGCGCCGCAAAAGCATGGCCAAAGGCTCGGTGGAAAATGTGCTTACGGTGCTGTGCAGCCTTGGCTACGAACCGTCCAATTACAATTTGCATATCAATTTCCCAGGAGGATCGCCGGTTGACGGCCCGTCGGCCGGGGTAGCGATGGTCGTCGCTATCGCGTCCTCGATGAACCAGTGGCCGGTAGACAACAAATTGGCGATGACCGGGGAGATTAGCATCCATGGCCGGGTCAAGCCGGTTGGCGGCGTACTGGCGAAGGTGGAAGCAGCCTTCCAGGCAGGGGCGACACGCGTGCTTATCCCGAAGGAGAATTGGATGGAAATATTCACCAAGCTGGAGGGGGGGCTGCAGGTCGTTCCGATCGAGCATGTGGACGAAGCATTCGCTCACACCTTCGGCCATGTGATGGAAGAAGGGACGCATGCCGTGGCGAAGCCTTATGAACGGGCAGCGGGGGCGGCGATGCCGCTGCTTCATGCGGAAGCGTCCGAGAAAGGAGCCCATCCTGAATCGAAGGGATGAGGACAGGAAGTTGGAGTTTTGCTTGAACATTTGATAAAATATTGGTTACATGTGAATTTACAACAAGTATAACCATGGGGGTGCGATCGATGGGGCTCAAACCTATAAAAAGTCGGCGTCTGCCTCTTCTGCCGTTGAGAGGATTGCTCGTATACCCGAGCATGGTGCTTCATCTTGATGTCGGGCGTGACAAATCGGTCAAGGCGCTAGAGCAGGCCATGATGGAGGATCAGATGCTGCTGCTGTGCTCCCAGGCCGAGGTGAGCATCGAAGAGCCGTCTCAGGAAGACATCTTTCGCATTGGAACGATAGCCAAGGTGCGCCAAATGCTGCGTCTGCCGAACAGCACCATCCGGGTGCTGGTCGAAGGCGTGGAGCGTGCGGAAATCGCAGAATATGTGCCGAATGACGAATATTACGAGGTCAACGCGATTCCGCTGCATGATGAAGATCATGATCCTTCATCCGAGACGGAAGCCTTGATGCGGATGGTATTGACGCAGTTCGAGGACTATGTCCACATGTCGAAGAAAGTAACGCCGGAGACGCTGTCGGCCGTGACCGATATCGCGGAGCCGGGGCGTCTGGCCGATGTCATCGCCAGTCATCTCCCGTTGAAGATGAAGGATAAGCAGGAACTGCTTGAGACCGTCTCTGCCGCCGAGAGGTTGAACAAGCTGCTCCACATGCTGAACAACGAGAGCGAAGTGCTTGAACTGGAAAAAAAGATCAACCAGCGCGTAAAGAAGCAGATGGAGAAGACACAGAAGGAATATTATTTGCGGGAGCAGATGAAGGCGATTCAGAAGGAGCTCGGCGACAAGGAAGGGCGTGCCGGCGAGATCGAGGAGTTGCGTTCGCAGTTGGCTGAACTGGAAGCTCCCGATAAGGTGAAGGACAAAATCCAGAAGGAAATCGATCGACTGGAGAAGATGCCTTCCACTTCGGCGGAAGGATCGGTAATCCGCAACTATATTGACTGGTTATTCCTTATTCCATGGTCCAAGCGCACGGAAGACGATCTTGATCTCCACAAGGCGGAATCCATCTTGGATGAAGATCATTACGGGCTCGACAAGCCGAAGGAGCGGGTGCTGGAGTATTTGGCCGTGCAGAAGATGGTGAAGCGGATGAAGGGTCCGATCTTGTGTCTGGTCGGCCCTCCGGGTGTCGGGAAGACCTCGCTTGCCCGCTCCATCGCCAAGTCGCTCGGGCGCCAGTTCATTCGCATCTCGCTGGGCGGTGTGCGCGATGAAGCGGAAATCCGCGGCCATCGGCGCACCTATGTGGGCGCGATGCCGGGACGCATCGTGCAGGCAATGAAGAATGCAGGGACGATGAACCCGGTCCTGCTGCTGGACGAGATCGACAAGATGGCTTCCGATTTCCGCGGAGATCCGGCTTCCGCGCTGCTGGAAGTACTGGATCCGGAGCAGAACAATGCGTTCAGCGATCACTTTGTCGAACTGCCGGTCGATTTGTCTCATGTCATGTTCGTAACGACGGCCAATGCCGTACATAATATTCCGCGTCCGCTGCTGGATCGGATGGAGATGATTTCGCTTTCGGGATATACTGAACTGGAGAAACTCGAGATAGCGTCCCGCCATCTGCTGCCGAAGCAGAAGCGGGAGCATGGGTTAGAGGACGGGCAGTTGCATGTTGAAGAAGGGGGCGTGCGCCAGGTCATCCGGGAATATACCCGGGAAGCGGGCGTAAGGCAGCTGGAGCAGCAGTTAGCCGCGCTGTGCCGTAAAGCGGCGCGGATGATCGTATCGGACGGCATCACGGAAGTGACGATTCAAGCCCATGAGCTAACCGACTACTTGGGCGTTCCCAAATATCGTTATGGCCTGGCGGAGCAGTATAATCAGGTGGGGACGGTCACCGGACTCGCCTGGACCGAGGTTGGCGGTGACACGCTTCATGTCGAAGTGAGCGTCGTGCCAGGCACCGGCAAGCTGCTGCTGACCGGCAAGTTGGGTGACGTGATGAAGGAATCTGCCCAGGCGGCGTTCAGCTACATCCGTTCCAGAGCCGCTGAATTTCATCTGGAATCCGATTTCCATGAGAAGGCCGACATTCATATTCACGTGCCCGAAGGAGCGATTCCGAAGGACGGCCCGTCGGCGGGGATTACGATGGCAACGGCTCTCGTCTCGGCGCTGACGAACCGCTATGTCTCGAAGGATGTAGCGATGACCGGGGAGATTACGCTCCGCGGCCGGGTTCTCCCGATCGGCGGCTTGAAGGAGAAGTCGCTTGCCGCTTTGCGTGCCGGCATTAAGACCGTTATTTATCCCGCCGAAAATAAGCGGGACTTAAACGATATACCGGAGAGTGTCCGCCAGGAGATGACATTCATACCAGCGGCGCACATGGATGAAGTGCTGCAGCATGCCTTGCTGGAGCACAAAGTTAGTTAGCGATGAACGCCTATTTATCCTGATTGATGAATAGTCGAATATAGACGATCACACCATCACGTACCGTCCGGCACCGATCCGGACGGTATTTTTCTGAGTGACGGATGCTGCTGGAGGATTTCCAGCTTGCTTCGCTCGAGTATGCTAAGATGAGTATAGCTCATGATGGATTCTCCTTGTGTGAATGGGGTGTGAGAACTTTCATTCTACACGAATCCAGCCATGAGCCATTTGTTTTTTATTTCCAGATGGTGTCGCATTTCATTTTACAATCTATCTTAGTCATGGTATATTTAAACATGGAAACTAGAGCCAAAATTTGATGAAAAGGGAGAAATAGAAAATGAAAAAAAATAGGCGTACTGCCTCAATATTTCTTGCATTTTTGATGTTTTTCCTCACAGCATCACATACCTATGCTTCGAACGCCTACATAGACAATGACACACAAATGCAACATGCGCAACAAATGTATCATCAACAAACTTTTGATGATACTAATAGTAATGATTTGTCAAAGAGAGAGAAAAGAGTTGTACCGGCAATTCCTTGGATAGGATTAGGAGCTGCAGAACTGTTAAAATGGCTTGGTGCAACGGCTGTGCTTACAACTTTAGCTAACGAAGCTTTTACATTAGCTACAGATATAGCAGATGCATTGAGCAATAGCGATAAGGAAGAAAAACCGCAATACTTTAGAGCTGCAGTTCAATACGAATTGTATGTTGGGGGTCCATTAACATTTAGTGAAGCTAAGCAGTGGTTAAGTAAAAACAAACATACTTCGGTGTGGTCCCCAAGTAAAGAAGCGGCAAAACAATTAGCAGCATCATTTGGTGGGGAACCCGATAAACCTGAAAATCATTATGAGTCAGGGTATAGGGGAACGTATTATTATTGGCATTATCATGCTCCGGGAAGAGCAACCGGTCACATTTTTTATGGCACAGAACGTAAAGAAGGAAAAAAAAGGAACCCACATTGGAGATCTCAAGGATAGTAAGGGCAAATAAACAGAAAGTAAGCGTTTATGTTCACCTTTCTTACAAAGGGTTGCCCGTAAAATGATGGGCTAGTTCAAATTACTTATTGGCTCTAGTTTCCTAGTTTAAAAATAAGAAGGAGATGATTGTAGATGCAGCTTGATATAAATAAACTGTATGAAACATACCTGGATTTACATATCCCTAATCCGTTTACGTTAGCACAAATCGGCGAAAGATTAATAAAACAATACGCGGCAACACAAATAACCAAAGAAAAATTTATTGAATTATATGACCCTAGTTTCCCTAAAGATCCCTATGCAGATTTTCATACTGTCGCTACCGTCTATATTTTTCGTGATGAAGAAGGAATGAAAAAACTGCTTACCCTTGACTCCCCCGATGAAAAAAAATCATTTTACGAAGATATTAACATTTATCATAGCTGTAATCTTATACTTAATTCAGAAGATCAAGTCTATGTGTCAGGTGGAACCACACAAATAGGAACAAAATTATTATGTCTTGAAACAGATATCTTTTGGGGAGTGGATGAGGAAGAGGCAGTTCTAGGAAACGTAAGATTTGAAAGCTACTTAAAAGCATTATACTTAGTTGGATATATACAATTTGAAAATGATCCACTCATTGAAAAAGCTCGTCAACGATATAGGGAAGGTTACCGGTTACAAAGGTTTGGGACTCAAACCGGTAACAATACAAAATTTCTGTAAAATGGGTTCGAAGTTTTTATGTTACATGATAAAAAAAGAAGATGGAGATGATTTTATATGCAGCTTGATATAAATAAACTGTATGAAAAGTACCTGACTCTACATATCCCTAATCCGTTTACGCTAGCACAAATCGGCGCAAGATTAATAAAACAATATGCGGCAAAACAAATAACCAAACATAAATTTATTGAATGTTATGACCCTAGTTTCCCTAAAGACCCTTATGCAGATTTTCATACTGTCGTTACCGTTTATATTTTTCGTGATCAAGAAGGAATGAAAAAACTGCTTACCCTTGATTCCCCCGATGAGAAAATATCTTTTTACAAAAATATTAACAGGCCTTATAGACATGGCTGTAATCTTATACTTAATTCAGATGATTGTTTTTGGCAATCGAAAAGTGCCGAGTTTTGCAGCCAAGCAATTTTATCAATATACAGCAACAAGTAAGGTTTATGCATAGGTTTGACATGGAGCCTCTATGGGCATGATTCCCTGCGAAGGGGCGAAGCCACAGGCTTCGCAGAGACCAGTAAGCCTATCATGCCCATCACTCCATATCAAACCAGGCTACTTTTACTGCATAAGCAATTGCTGCAAAACTGAGCACATCTACCCTGCAACAAACAGATGATCAAGTATATATGTCAGGTGGCACAACACAAATAGGCACAAAATTATTATCCCTTGAAACAAAAATCTTTATGGGAATTGATGAAGA
>NZ_BALG01000475.1 GCF_000315235.1 Paenibacillus popilliae ATCC 14706
TTTGGCACATCACATGCGCCATCGCCGATGGCGAGGCCAGGCTGCCCGGATAGGCGGGCCGAGGCATTGGAGCCGTCACAATCGGCGTATGTAGCTCATGGCGCTCACAGTGCCGGCAGGCATACACCTGCCGCACATGCTGCACTACCTTGACCTGAGGCGGCACCACCGCTATCTCGCGACGGGTCTGCGTGGCCATCTCGTGCAGCGATCCACCGCAGCAGGCGCAGATTTGCTCGCCTTCGGCAAGGGTATACGTCACCGTTTCCAGCGGCAGTTTGGAGAGATCTGCTTCACGTTTACCGCTCGATTTGCGGCGCTCGTAAGCAATCTGTTCCTTTTCCGGCTCTGCGTTAGGCACTGCCAGCACTTCGGCCTCATTAAACAGATTCAGTTCCAATTGATCCGGATGCGTCTTCTCGCTGGAAGCCCCGAAGCGCTTCTGCTGTGCAAGCCGGAACTGTTCCTCGTACCATTTGAGTTTGGCCGACAGTTCGGTATTTTGTTGTTCCAGCTTGGCATTTTGCTGCTGGAGTTGTTCCAGGGTGAGGGATTCCGATTCTTTTTTCATAAAAGAGAGATTCGTCAGGAGAACGGAAAAATCCTGCTGCCCATGTTTAGATCGCCACTTCCGGCGAGACCTGAGCATGCGCCTGGCGCTGGGTAAGCGTCAGGCCGTCGAGCAGCCAGCGCAGCTCACGCTGCGTCAGACATAGTGGAGCTGTGCCGCCAGCGGGCCACTGAAACGAGCCGCGTTCGAGCCTGCGGTAGTAGAGCCAGAAGCCAGCATGATCCCAATGCAGAATTTTGAGCTTGTCCCGTCTGCGATTACAAAACAAGAACAGCGCCGAGGAAAACGGATTGAGTCCAAATTGTTCCTGTACCATAGCGGCCAGCCCATCAATGGATTTGCGCATGTCTGTTGCGCCGCAAGCCAGATAAACAGGTGAAGCGATGAAAT
>NZ_BALG01000474.1 GCF_000315235.1 Paenibacillus popilliae ATCC 14706
CGTCCACTTTCCTGCGGGAATGGAGGCCTGACGACGATGGACATAGCTCTCCTGAAATGATCCCGCATGGTAAGTCTCTTGGGCTGCGTTTCGGCGCAGTTCCCGGCTAATGGTGGCATGTCCTTGGCGATGGCTCGGGCACTTTTCCCTTGCTGATGGAGGATTTCTAGCTTGCTTCGCTCGATTATGCTAAGATGAGTGTAGCTCATGGTGG
>NZ_BALG01000473.1 GCF_000315235.1 Paenibacillus popilliae ATCC 14706
CCAGACGATCCTGAAGGGTCAGCCAAAGGCGTTCAATACGGCCTTTGGCTTGAGGCGTGACGGCCTTAATATGCTCGATGTTCAAGTCGGCCATTGCTTTACCGAAATGGGAGAGCGGCTTGGTTTCGCCAGCGAGCTCTTGTTCAATGGTTAGCTTCTCATTAGGCGATCGGAAGATCGTATGCCGGT
>NZ_BALG01000472.1 GCF_000315235.1 Paenibacillus popilliae ATCC 14706
CCGTTTGTGATCGGACGTAAAAACGGGCTCTTTGCCTATACTCCGCGCGGAGCCAAGGCGAGCGCAGCGATCTACAGTGTGATCGAGACGGCCATGGTACAAGGAAAATGGGCTGCACCCGTTTCGGTATCTCACGCACTTGTTCGAGCAATTGCCGCAGCTTGCCAATCTGCAAGAGCCACAGGCGTTAGCG
>NZ_BALG01000471.1 GCF_000315235.1 Paenibacillus popilliae ATCC 14706
CCCTTTGGATGTCCTGACATCCATGTAACATCGTTAACCAAAGAGAACATTACGAAAGCAATTGAGGATTACGCCCGGGATGAAGCGTATTTCTTGAAGCTAAGTTTTCTAGGGGGGGGAAATAGGCATAGCGCACTGGGCATAGATGAAATGAATAGGATCATAAGAACAATAAATAATCGCACATTTTTATGGGAAAAAGAATTATATAGCGAATTGCATAAGTTGGAGATTATCGATATTGAATATCCGCTATATTATGAATATGTGAATAAAGATGATGGTTGTATCCCGGTTGTTGTTAAGGTGAATGATGGGATGTCTTATAAAATTACCGTGATTACACCGAATTATTATTACTGGTATATGCAAAAAAACAAAATGGGGTATATGCCGCCATCTCCCCCCTATCTGATGGTGCGTTCCTTAACCAAACAATATATTCAACAAGCCCTTGAAAGTTGCCTTGAAGATAACGGATATGCTCTGAAGTTTTATTTTGTCGCACAAAACGGT
>NZ_BALG01000470.1 GCF_000315235.1 Paenibacillus popilliae ATCC 14706
AATCCATTGATGGGCTGGCCGCTATGGTACAGGAACAATTTGGGCTCAATCCGTTTTCCTCGGCGCTGTTCGTGTTTTGTAATCGCAGACGGGACAAGCTCAAAATTCTGCATTGGGATCATGCTGGCTTCTGGCTCTACTACCGCAGGCTCGAACGCGGCTCGTTTCAGTGGCCCGCTGGCGGCACAGCTCCACTATGTCTGACGCAGCGTGAGCTGCGCTGGCTGCTCGACGGCCTGACGCTTACCCAGCGCCAGGCGCATGCTCAGGTTCCGCCGGCAGCGCACGAGAGGCGGGGAGCATCCGCGGAACTTTTTGGAGGGGTTCAAGGGCTACTTGCATGTGGATGGTTATCCCGGATACCACAAGGTCAAAGAGGTGACGCTGGTGGGCTGCTGGGCGCATGCACGGCGCAAATACGATGAGGCACTGAAGGCAGCGCCAGAGGCCAGAACGAATCCGCACAGCGTGGCGGCGCAAGGCCTTGCCTGGTGCAACCAACTGTTTGCCATCGAACGGGAGCTTAAAGAAGTGACGACCGAGGAGCGGCTTGCCGCACGCGAGGAACAAAGCCACCCGGTGCTGGATGCCTACTATGCCTACTATGCCTACTATGCCTGGCTGTGCCAGCAGAAATCCCGGACGATGCCCAAGACTTGCTGGGTCAAGCGATTGGCTACAGCCTGAACCAGTGGAACAAGCTGACGGCGTTTATGAAGGACGGTCGGCTAGAGCTGGACAACAATCGGGGGGAACGTTCGATCAAGCCGTTTGTGATCGGACGTAAAAA
>NZ_BALG01000469.1 GCF_000315235.1 Paenibacillus popilliae ATCC 14706
CCAAGGCCAAGCGAAATACGGCTTTGTTCCGCAAGGTCATTGAACCTGGCACCCGCAGGGAACGCTATGTGCCGTTGACTCCGGTCATGCTGATTCGTGAAGTTTTTAAGGAACTGACACGTCAAGCGACATCCGGTTTACGTTCCATTTCCATTCCGGAAATCGATATGAAGCGCCCTTATTCCACTGTTGATCGGAAAGGAAAGCAAGTGACCAAACAACGATACGTTCTGGTTGCTGCTGTCGTTGCCATGCGTTTGAAGGAAGACGAGCATCACGA
>NZ_BALG01000468.1 GCF_000315235.1 Paenibacillus popilliae ATCC 14706
AGAAATACGCTTCATCCCGGGCGTAATCCTCAATTGCTTTCGTAATGTTCTCTTTGGTTAACGATGTTACATGGATGTCAGGACATCCAAAGGGTACATAATCTAGTTTTTCTTTATCCATATACCAATAATAATCGTTCGGTGTCCAAAATGTTATCGTATAGGTAATTCCATCCTCCATATCAATAAACACATCAATACAATCATTATTGATATTGGTATCCTCATAATAAGGAGGATACCTAATCTCCATAATCTTCATCTAGTCCATATCATCCTTCCCCTAAGGACCATACATTCCATTTAATTACACCCAAGCGATAAATAAAAATAAGTAACGAACGTTTACTCATCTTGATTGAATTCATCTTGGTCTTCTTTAATTTCAGCCAGCATTTTATTCAGTTTCTTGATATCAAAACGACCGTTTTGGGCGACAAAATAAAACTTTAGAGCATATCCGTTATCTTCAAGGCAACTTTCAAGGGCTTGTTGAATATATTGTTTGGTTAAGGAACGCACCTTCAGATGGGGGGGAGATGGCGGCATATACCCCATTTTGTTTTTGTGCATATACCCGTAATAATAATTCGGTGTAATCACGGTAATTTTATAGGTCATCCCATCATTCACCGTAACGATAACCGGGATACAACCATCATCCTTGTTCACATATCCATAATATAACGGATATTCAATATCGATAATCTCCAGTTTGTGCAATTCGCTATATAATTCTTTTTCCCATAAAAATGTACGGTTATTTATTGTTCTTATGATGTGATTCATTTCATCTATGCTCAGCGCGCCATTCCTATCACAGCCCCCCAAAAAACTTAACTTTAAAAAATACGCTTCATCTTGTGCATAATCCTCAATTGCTTTCGTAATGTTCTCTTTAGTTAATGACTTTACATGGATGTCAGGACATCCAAAGGGGAAATAATCTAGTTTTTCTTTATCCATACACCAATAATAGTTATTTGGTGTCCAAAATGTTATTGTATAGGTAACTCCATCCTCCATATCAATAAACACATCGATACAATCATTATTGATATTGGTATCCTCATAATAAGGAGGATAACAAATTTCTATAATCTTCATCTAGGCCATATCATCCTTCCCCTAATCACTATACATTCTACGTAGTTCCTTAATAACTTCTTTTTGCTTCTTCTTGTCGACTTTGCTACGATATCCATCCATACATGGAACACGTGGGCAAAGGAACAGAGATTTTATATGGAGAGGCGGGCATGATAAGCTGGTTAGCAACGAGAAGTCCTTATGTTTCCGGCTTTTGCGAGTACTCATGCCCGCAGAGGCTCCCTGTCAATCGCACGATTAGCCAAGCAACCGTATCTTTTACCACGAAGTATAGCGAAGAAGCCCCTTAATTTCCGTACATTCTACGAAGTTCCTTAATAACTTCTTTTTGATTCTTCTTTGTTGACTTTGCTACAATATCAAATCCATGTCTTGTATTTTGAAAATAAAGTCTAGCCCCATTACTAGTTCGAGCTTCGTGGATTCTTCCAAAGCCTATATATTTATTATGTAACCCTGGATTTGAATTTCCTTTAAACAGTTCTTTCGTTAAATGATTAATTTGTCTTTGTTCATCATGTCTTTTCGATAATTTTTCAGCATGGTTCACAAGGTGATTACTCTTCTTAATGGAAGAAGTTACGCGAACCGCCGATGGAGCTGGCTGCGAGGGACCCGTAAAAAACTCTTTTGTTGATTTGGCAGCGTTATTGATATAGGATGAAGCTGATTTTCCGACGTCCTTTACATAGGAAACGGTCGCCTTTGTCGCATTCGCGACAGCGGTTGAAGCTGTTCTCGCGGTCTTAACTATTGCGGGAGCCGCCGCACGCGCAGCGCTTACCACGACGGGAGCAGCACGTACCGCAGCAACCACTACCGGTGCCACTCGCTTTTTCCTATGTTTCAATTCAAAGGCGCCATCATAACGCAATTGCATAAATCTCTCATAGGAACCGCCGCGTTTGTTTTTTGCAAGTGAAAAATGCTCAATTTTGCAGCCAAAAGTACCGAGGCACCTGCCAACCCTCCAAAGCTTAAAAAGGAATCCGTTCCA
>NZ_BALG01000467.1 GCF_000315235.1 Paenibacillus popilliae ATCC 14706
GGTTCAATACGTTCTCATGGACAGGCAGGTTGTGCTTCGAGTTCGTTGTTGCCTTGTATTTCTTTACCGTACGCGAGCGCAAACCCAGTTCCTTCATGATCCGAGCCACTGTTTTCTCGGAGACATGTACGCCCTCCTTATAAAGCTCTTTGGTGATTTTGGGACTTCCGTATAATCGGCGGGACTCCAGGAAAATACGGCGGATACGCCGCTTTAGCTTGCGGCGACATTCTTCACGCTTGCTGGCCTTTCGGGTTGTCCAATGGATAGATCAGTGCCGGTCTTTGGCGAAGTAGTGCATCGCCTTTTTTAAGATGTCGTTCTCCTCTTCCAGATCACGAATGCGCTTCTGGAGAT
>NZ_BALG01000466.1 GCF_000315235.1 Paenibacillus popilliae ATCC 14706
GTTAGCACAAATCGGCGAAAGATTAATAAAACAATACGCGGCAACACAAATAAGCAAACATAAATTTATTGAATGTTATGACCCTAGTTTCCCTAAAGACCCTTATGCAGATTTTCATACTGTCGTTACCGTTTATATTTTTCGTGATCAAGAAGGAATGAAAAAACTGCTTACCCTTGATTCCCCCGATGAGAAAATATCTTTTTACAAAAATATTAACAGGCCTTATAGACATGGCTGTAATCTTATACTTAATTCAGATGATCAAGTATATATGTCAGGTGGCACAACACAAATAGGCACAAAATTATTATCCCTTGAAACAAAAATCTTTATGGGAATTGATGAAGA
>NZ_BALG01000465.1 GCF_000315235.1 Paenibacillus popilliae ATCC 14706
AGCATCCGTTCTGGGTGCACGGCCAAGGATGGGTGGAAGCAAGGCATTTGAAGGTTGGAGATCTGCTTCAAAGTCCAGAAGGCATGCCCTATCTGATCGACCGGATCGAGATAAAGAACAACAGTTTACCTGTGTATAATTTCGAAGTCGAAGAAGTACATAATTATTTCGTTACGGAGTCGGAAATATGGACGCATAATGTCATCGGAGTGATTGTAAGAGCGATAGTACTGTTTATTGCATACTAAAAATGCCTAGAATTGCAGCGTAAAAGTGCTTAGATCAGATGCAAAAAAAAGGCACTTGTCAGCCCCTTACATTCC
>NZ_BALG01000464.1 GCF_000315235.1 Paenibacillus popilliae ATCC 14706
GATGCATTAATTATAAACGAAAAAAGGTACGGCTCCTCAATTTTCTTGAGGAGCCGTACCTTTTTTCATGAGAAGGACTTTTTCAGTGGCCTCGGATCGCTCCTGCGGCTCTTACCTTGAAAAAGAGAAATTATTAGCATGTAAATGAGAGCGTGTACACCTATAAAAAGAAACCTTGAAAGGCAAAAAACAATCAAGGTTC
This sequence comes from Paenibacillus popilliae ATCC 14706, assembly GCF_000315235.1. Taxonomy (GTDB): domain Bacteria; phylum Bacillota; class Bacilli; order Paenibacillales; family Paenibacillaceae; genus Paenibacillus_B; species Paenibacillus_B popilliae. Next base: position 203 of record NZ_BALG01000464.1, read on the forward strand.
TTACTTTGTTAAATATCACGTACTTTGCATTTCCGTTTCTAGGATATTACATGATTTACAAAAATAGAAGTAAAGAAATGACTCTCCAAAATTAAAAGTAAAACCTTCGTGAACCAACCCCTCTGAGTCATAATCTTCGCTACAAATTGTTGCTACATATTCCATGATTTCATTACATCCATAACATTTTTTATGAATAGGTTCTGTTACAAAAAGTGGCTCATCCAAGATTCTACAAACATATTCCAAGCCTAAGGCTTCGAACGCCCTGTCTGTATCTCCATCTATGGTTGGCATGTCAATCACTTGTAATTCTTCTATTTTCATTTTGGAGAACGGCAATGGATAAGGAAGCCGGTCTTCTTCTTCGCTAATCCAGTTTTCCTTATCACTTTGTTTGAGAATCGAAATGATTCTGGTTTGAGGTTCGATTTTAAAAACTTGAGCGGACCAATATGAAGAGCAATTTAAACAAGAGATCAGTGGAATACTATCTATTTTTCCATTCTCCAATTTTTTTAACTTGTTATCATTAAGATCAAAATTAAAAATTAAGTGTAGGTTAGTACCACAATTAGGACAAATTGGCGTTCGCCATGATTCACCACCAAAGGAATGGTTATGAACATCAATACCTCTGGTAACTTTATAACCTTGTATTCTCATAGGATAGTAGGTGCTCCTTATTTTATTTTTTTATAAACTTGTTGACCATAGCGAACAGCTTGTCTTAGACCCTCGTTATAGTTCCTACCAAAATGCTTTCTTACATCCCAAACATCTTTAGCCATACGTTGCCGTCCATTTAATCGAAGTGCATCGTCTGCTCTCATTGATGCTTTGCCTTTTCCAGCAAAGGTTCTAGTCATTGAATGATCATATTTGCTCATTAGAACTGCAGGTCCATCATTTCTACTTATTCCGTTACGTTTATTATAAGCATTTTGTGCAATATGATGACCTACCTCATTCTGACCCTTTGAAGCATTTACTTCTTTAAAACTTCCACCTTTAACATTACCCTGCTTATTCTCTTTTTCATCCAACCTTCTATAAGTGAAGTCCAATTCCTTAGGTCGCTTCAGCTTAACAGAAGATCTACCTACATTACCCGTCCCCCCCTTGTCCGAGGCCGATTCATCTCATGACTGAAGTCACGAGTGTTCTCGGCTAATTCATAAAGAACCTCTAGATAACTCTAAAGGTTATTCAATTTTTTTACTCATCTTCCTTTTCTAATAAGTAACTATAAAATTCTTCATGTAAAGCTGTTTGCTTCGAGAGAGACTTATTAGTGTCACGTTCAGTTAAATCAAGTAATATTTTATCAGCTAATTCGTCCCCACCGTCAATCATTACTAAAATTGAGTGCATTACACCTTTAATAACTTCATCAACTACTTTTTGATATGCTTCCCTTTCTTCTTGACTTGTAAGTTTCTTTTGAAGTATTTCATATTCATCTTCTACTTCTGACCATATCAAGTCTGCTTTATCATCTAAACTTTCACTTGTAGTATTAACCCAATAAGCTTTTATTTCTGTTAATCGCTCAAATAACAATTTTTGTCTATCCATACTATCACTCCTCTTATTTTAACGCCAATATTTATTGTACTTTTGGTCTATTTGTTTTGCAAAGTTTCTTATTTCTTGTGCTGTTGGGGTTCTCCCTAACGACTTATCCCACTTAGTCCATTCGTTAGTAATTTTTGAATGTACCTTTGGGTCAACTCCTCTTAAATACTTTACTTCATGGATATTAATTCCAGCACTCTTCATTATTCCTACATATTTCTGAGGAAGAGTATGATGTACTTGCCACCCTTTAGGTAAACCTGGGTTTTTGTCTAAATATAAACCTCTGTAGTTACTTTTAGATGAGACTTTACCCGTCCCCTTAGATGCCTTCCCGGCGCTTTTCCCGGAATTTTTCCCGTCAGTTTTTGCCGGTGTTTTCCCCAGCGCTTTTTTTCTAGCGATCTCAGCATTGATTTTTTTAAACGCCCAACTATTAGCGGGATCCAATGCTTTATCTACCTTCAGCTTAACAGAAGATCTACCTACATTCCCCGTCCCCCTAGTTACATTCTTAGCGTTTTTCACAGCGCTTTTTCCAGCGTTTTTCGCAGCGTTTTTCGCAACGCCTTTTACTATCGCTCTTACAATCGCTCCGATGTTATGCGTCCATATTTCCGACTCCGTAACGAAGTAATTATGTACTCCTCCAACTTCGAAGTTATATACAGGCGTACTGTTGTTCTTCATCTCGATCCGGTCGATCGGATAGGACTTGCCTTCCGCATTTTGAAGCAGATCTCCCGCCTTCAGATGGCTTGCTTCCACCCATCCTTGGCCATGCACCCAGAACGGATGCTCCCCGGTTGTCGTAATTGGAGTTCCTTTGACGGTAATGTGATACGTCTCATCCGCCTGTCTCTGGAATAACTGAACAACTCTATGATACTCTGTTTTTCCCGTTGTTTCATCTTTTGCCGGAACGAGATCCCCGACCCGGATTTGTTCAATCGGCTTGAATCCTGATTCAGTCTGAACCAAGGTGCCATTCGCGAAATCTGCATACGCAAGAGGAAGGCTTGTAAACGAAAGAGCAATCAATAATATCAAGGCTATAAATTTTTTCATATTCTTCTCCTTCTCATAAAAGAAATTCAATCAATACAGCGTTCATAATCGCTGCTAAGGAATGCTGTCGTCCATGGATTTCGTGAACATGATTCGATCAATAACCACTTCTTTACCCCCAGTCCCTATATAACGGTTTAGTATTGTAAAAAAATACCGTTGTTGAGTATAACAAAAATGGTGATTTATGTGTTAAAATATTGTAGTAATTACCTGACTGGTAGATTTTCGGCATGAATGAAATTTGAGGAAAATGGAGGAATTGAATAATTGTAGTAGATAATTTATCGATGCAAAAAGAGCCGTTGAGGAAAGAATCCTACGTCTCTTGTAGTATTTGGATATATTGTGTATATTTTTGTATATATTTCAGTTCCATGGTCCTAGTTCTAGGTTGATTACATTTATGTAACCTATTCGTCCTTATGAATCTCCAAAGATGAGTCCCGTGCTATTTCATTGTCTTCCATGTTATTGTATTGCCGTCACTGATTGCGGTAATCGCTCCTTGTTTGTCTGATCGAAAAATTTGCACATTGGCTTTCTTCAGCCTGTCCAAAACCGCTTTCTTAGGATGACCATACTTGTTGTCTGTTCCCACGCTAATCACGGCGTAGGTTGGTTGTACGGCGTCCAGAAACGCCTGGGAAGTGGATGTATCTGAGCCGTGATGCCCTACCTTCAGCACGTCGGCACGAAGCCGCTCCGGGTGCTTTAGCATATCCGTTTCGCTTCGCTTTTCGGCATCGCCTGTGAATAAGAATGACGTATCTTGGTACGTAACCTTCAGAACTGCGCTCCATTCGTTCAGATCCTTAGCGTATTCCGCTCCGGGAGCAACGAATTCGGCCGTGACGCCTTCGAGCGGTAAAGCCAACCCGGCCTTTGCTGACCTGATTTTCAAGCCCCGGTTTTTAACTGCCAGCAGAAAGTCATGGTATGTATTAGTGGTGTGACTAACTTTGGGGCCATAGACGGACTGAACCGGTATCGCATCGATCACCGTGTCCAGTCCGCCGATATGGTCAGCGTCTGGATGTGTCGCAATAACTGCGTCCAACTGCTTCACGTCAAGTTGATTCAGGTAATCGACGACATTCTGTCCCTGATGGTTGTCTCCGCCGTCAATGAGGATATGCTGCCCTTTTGGAGTCTGGATCAGTGTTGAATCTCCTTGGCCAACATCCAAAAAGTAAACCTGCAACGTGCTGTCTTCTGCCTGCTGCATTGGTAGGTTTGTTGGAGAGCAGGCCGTCAACAGCAGTACCAAAACAAGCCAAAGTATGTATAAATGTTTTTTCATAACTACCTCCTTGAAATCCATTTTATCACAACCCATCAATTCCAGAGAGTATTTCACCAGATGTGACGCTTTATGAATTGCGCGTTTCACAAAGAGCAAGGATTTTCGGATACATAATTGGCGGTGTGTTTCATTTAGTTTGGTTTGACCGCAATCATCAAGTTTGTCGAATGTCATAAAGTACCATTAAAGCCCCGGATCGCTCCGGGGCTTTTGCTTTTGCTCAACCTAATAGTATAATATTGTAAAATGAGTGTCTTAGATAAAAAACGAGGTGTTGTGATTTGAACTCAACAGCGATTTATATACCCCTTGGTTCGCTGGATGCATTTGCAGTGTTTGTACTTATACTTAAACTCTACAGGTTGCCAATCAAGGAGTATATACTAGATATTGGTACCATGTCTGTTATTATTTCTATAGTATCCTTTGTGTTAAGGATTCTCCTAAATGTCCCAACAATAGATTTACCATTGCAAGTATTGCTTTTCACACTGTTTATCAGGTTCGTAATGGGGATCAAGATTTTTTACGGTGCGATAATTACCGGGGCTGGACTCGGTGCGTACTTAATATTCCAATTGATTATTTATATTATCTTATTAAGTATTGGCTTGCTGAACGAGCATATTGTTTTACAGAGCGCAGGAGTTGAGGTTAATTTTGTCCAGGCGTCATCAATTACGCTTGCGTTAACTATTGGATATGTTCTAAAAAAATTTAATCTCGGGTTTTCATTCGTAATCCGCCCGCCACACGATTTTAGTATAAAGGAAGATTATACAAAACCCCGGAACAAAGCATTATTATTCTGGTCTATTACTACATTAGTGGTGCTTTTTATTTCACTCCCTGCACTATTAAGTATGAAGATGAAATATGTTGTTCCATTCATATTAATATCATTAGCTGCACTGTATTTACAGTCGTGTAGGAGGGATATCGAAGATTAATGATAGAAGGACTAGCGAATAAAATCGCCCTTAGAATTAAAGAAGCCGATCCTGAAGGGTCTACAAGTATTGAAGTAATGGAGTATGCACTTGGGGTAATATTTAATTTGATATTTACCGTATTTCTTAGTTGTTTGATTGGTTGGATGACAGGGAAATTAATAGATACAATGATCGCAGTTGTCGGCTTCGGGACACTTAGATATTTTTCAGGCGGCGAACACATGAAATCATTAACTGCATGCACTATTATATCCACAGCAATTTTCTCAATTGTTCCTTATATTGCTATTAACAGTTCTTTAGTGGTAATATTTACTGGGATTGCAACCATTATAATGATCCTGTTCTCGCCGAATATATGCGAGGATACAATCAACCCCACACTACCAAATAGCGCCTTGAAGGCTGTGTCGGTTTTGATTGTATTGACAAATTTTTATTTGCAATCATCAACACTTATATTGGTATTTTTAATTCAGGCAATGCTTATATTGCCAATGAGAGGAGGAGGAAGCCATGAAAAAGGCTACAGCTAGAAGATTGTCCAAGATATTAGAGACTAGCGCGAAGTTATCCGCTAGAAATCTCAAGACATTTATCGGATCCCCGAAGCTTCCGGCGGAACTTAAGAAATAAAGTAAGTAGGATCGATATGAATGAAGACATTGAATTGTTAGGAGCCAGGTTGGTAGATGACCGAATAACCGGGGAGTATGATTCATTCAAAATTAGGGAGATATTCTTTATAGACGTATTCCAACCTAAAAAAAATTATTTTGTCCCTCGATTTCATACCGCTGTCGGAGTGTTCACTGTTTTACTTACCTTGGAATCATGTAAATTTGCTTTTCCAGAATTCAAGCAGCTTGATAATGGGAACTTAGTAAACTTAAAACGAATCAAGATGGTAACGGAAACAAATTATGCGATAACCGCCCATTTTGACAACAACGCTGCAACTTGCAATGTGGCAAGGGCAAAGCGGAAATACGTTGAGCATCTGTTTCAAAAGAAGGCCTAGTCAGGTCTTCTTTTTATTTTTACAAAAAATTTAATTATAACTCTTTGTTATGTATATGTAAAGAAAAATCGATACTAGTATCGATTTTCAAACGTACCCGACGATTTTCTACAAAAAATATTAAAGTTGGATGATAGAGTAAAAATGTGCTTTCTTTTTGGGGGTGAATGTATTGGAGAGTTATACAATCTAGTTTAATGGGCTTGATAGCAGTCTTATTTATTCATCATAAGAGGGAGGTACTTTTGTTGACAAAATGGTTGGAAGTGTATATTCAAAAGAGAGTGGAAGAAGTCACAAACGATTGCTGTAAAGACAAGAAAGAGTTCTATTCACTTTATACAATTTTTTATCAGGAAGTAAGGCATATTAACCCAGACATTGTTTCCGGGTTGTTGGAAATAGAGGAAAAGCTTAATTCGTTTGACACGCTGAATCCATTGCCCGATTTACCGGGAATGATGCTCCATAGCGATCAAGGTAGCGTGTATACGTCCTGGGCATACCAGGAAGCCGTAAAAGAAAAGGGCATTACCATGAGCATGTCCCGTAAGGGAACGCCCGCTGATCATGCTCCCATCGAATCGTTTCATTCGACGCTAAAGTCTGAAACGTTCTATCTCGAAGGGCTCACCTGTACAACGACAGCCATCGTTGAGCAGACCGTTCGAGATTACATTACCTACTATAACTCAATTCGGATTCAAACGAAACGAAATAACCAGTCACCGGTGAACTTCCGACGACTGGCTGCTTAAGGGGGGATGATGAAAATGAAAATAGCTGTAGCGGAATTCGCATTATGTTAAACGTGTACATAAAATGCTCAGGGGGATGTTTGTTATGTTGATAGAATGGGAAACTGCATACAATGAAGTGCTTAAAGAGAAAATTCGCCACCGTGAGGAAGAACGAGAGAAGTTTTTCATGCTGTTCAATATTTTTTGTCACGAAGTAAAGCGTGTTAACCCTGAATTGTTTCCTGTTTGTCTTAAACTTGAAGAGTTAATGAATGAAGCTTTCGGAGACCTTATAACCGAAAGACAGCAATGCATTTAAAAAAATGGGCCCCAATTGGGTCCCAATTATAAAAATTTGAGTAAAATCTAGGCAAAGGAAATCTAGGTGATCCTTGATGCATAAGGTTTTATAAAAAATAAAACGGGCGCCCTATTTCTAGGACGCCCTCATGGGAGAGGAGAAACCGGACGAAGAGCTTATGGGGAAACGTAAGTCTTCTCCGCGGTTGTCTACGACATTCAATGATGTCGATACTTTAAGGATTGCCACCCGGCAGAAATATATACATCGCCCGGATAACTTTTTTTCTGTTGCACGTAGTTGGGGGGACAGTGCGGATTTCATTTTTCAAAACGGGGAAATGTATGTTACGATTAACATCGAATATACAGTATTATCGCGCTGATAGAAGTTGGCGGAACGAAGAGAAGGTGAGACAGCTGAGAGTGATATCGGGAACGGCCAGAGGCCGTACGCTGAAGCCTGTGCCTGGTATAGGGACAAGGCCGACGACGGATAAAGTAAAGGAAGCGCTTTTTAGCATGATTGGTCCTTATTTCGAAGGAGGGCGTGCGCTCGATCTGTTCGCCGGAACGGGAGGCTTGGGTATTGAAGCCTTGAGCCGAGGAGCGGAAGGAGCGGTCTTCATCGATAAGGATGCGAGAGCCGTCGAGGTGGTGCGCGACAATCTGGCGGCTACGGGGTTGGCTAACAAGGCCGAAGTGTACCGCAATGATGCGAGACGGGCGCTCAAGGCGCTGGCCAAGCGGAATCTTTCCTTTCATTATATATTACTTGATCCGCCGTACCGGTTGAAGGATGCGGACGAACTGTTGATGGAGATGTGGGATAACGGCTTGCTAAGTAATGACGCCATCATCGTCGTCGAGCATGATGCATCCCATTCGTATTCCGAGCGCATTGGTCCGCTCTCGATATGGAAGAAGGCGGATTATGGGGATATCGCTGTATCGATATACCTCGTAGATGCGGAAGCTTCCACAGAATAAGGAAGCGATTCTTCTGTTGCAAATGGACAGAACAACGAGGCGCCTGCCTATGGTTTCTATAGGTGCCATGCGTCTTCCAAGGAGGTTTACGATGATGACATACAACGACAAGCACGCATGCCGACCCCGGACCGCAGTCTATCCGGGTAGCTTCGATCCGGTGACGCTCGGACACCTGGATATTATCGAGCGGGCTGCGAAGCAATTCGACAAGCTGATTGTCGCCGTGCTGAACAATTCAAGTAAGAAGCCGCTCTTCTCCATTGAAGAACGGCTTATGCTGCTCTGTACGGTAACGAAGCCGTGGCCCAATGTAGAGGTGGACAACTTCAGTGATTTGACCGTCAATTATATGGACGCGAAAAACGGCGATGTCATTGTCCGTGGTATTCGGTCGGTCACGGATTTCGAATACGAGCTGCAGTTGGCTTCGACGAACCGGAAGCTGAACCCCCGGGTAGAGACGATTTTCATGATGACAAATCCGAAGTATTCCTATCTCAGCTCCAGCATCGTGAAGGAAATCGCGAAATATGGCGGCGATATTAGCGAGCTGGTCGCCCCGGAGGTCGAGGCGGCGCTGCGGGATATATATAAGCGTTGAGCAGCGAACGGTGCGAAGCCGGCGCTCAGATGCGCTTCCATCGTCCGATAAAGAGCGAGACCGCCATACCGATGAGCAGGAGGATACATAGAATCGGGACAAGCGTCAACGATTGCAGCCATGCTGGCGCTGAAGCCAGCCCGGCAATGGACTGAATCCAGGAGGAAGGCGCCTCCTCGAGCCGGTTCTTGGCGTTCAGCAGCCGGAACGCTGCCTGCTCCAGCGGCGCAAGCCGCAAAAGGCTGTGAAGCGGATGCCACAGGACGAATGTGAGCAGGAAAGCAGACCCGGCATGGAGAAGCCTCATCAGGAAAAAGCGGCTGTACCGCAAATCGGTTCCTCGGGTCAAGCTATGGACCTGCAGATGCGTGCTGATTCCGCTCCATGCAATGACGGCGCCGATAAGGGCGGTCTGGAAGAGAGGGGAATGGAAGGCTGCCGATCCAAGCGAATACGCGCCAAGGTTTACTTCGAACAGGCCGTTCAGAACATAAGTGCCGAATTCCTGGGGGACGGCAAGGCGCAGCACCTGGACAATGACAGAGAACATCATGATATAGCCGCCGATCATCATCAGCGTCTGGACGGAAGAAGTGACGGAATCGCCGAGCAGTCGGCCAAATGCACGACCGTCCTGGCGGTGGGCCAGTTCCATCGCCTGCAGCATCCGTTTCCATAGCGGCTTGGGCGCATCGGGCGCCGTTCGCCGTATGGGGAGGCGCTCGGCAGCGGGATGAAAAGCTCCCGCCCAACGCACAATAACCATCATACTAAGGGAAGAAACCCAGTGCACGACAGCGATAACAAGCCCCAATTCGGCCTGCTGCAGGAAGCCGACTCCGACGACGGCGATCATGAAAATCGGACTGGCGGCATGCGTCAGGTCGAGCAGCCGCTCCGCTTCCAGGCGGGACAATTCATTGTCTCTCCGCAGGCGGACGACGGCTTCGGCGCCGGCAGGATACCCGGCCGTCCAACCAACGGACCAGGCCCAGCCGCCGATCCCGGGAAGCCGGAACAGCGTTCGCATGAACGAATCCAACAGAATGCCGATGCCATGTACCCAGCCGTAGGCCTTCAACATTTCAGACAGAATGAGGAACGGCAGCAGGGCCGGGAATATAATGGTCCACCATACCTTCAGCCCTTGCAAAGAGGCTTGAAATGATTTATCGGGATAAGCAATGATGCACAGCACCAATAGTACCGCACAGCCCCCTATGATGAGCGTGGACAGCCGCTGGAAAGCGGGCGATGTGCGACACGAGAACATGGCGGTCACCCCTTTGGCCGTAAATGAAGAAGTAAGGCTTCAAGCGCATTACGATCTTATGTGTACGCAACAGGGACGGGCTTTAGACCAAATATCGCGAGGCGTCCGAGGGCATAGGGAGGTAGGAGAATGGAAGAGGAGTTCAGATCGTACGGGCGGCAGCGGAATTCTCCCCGCTTCCGCGGATGGAAGTGGATCTTCGCGGTGATCGTGCTATTCTATGTCGTTGTGTATATCCCGACGCCGTATGTGATTTATACGCCAGGAAGCGCTGAGGAAGTGAAGCCGTTCATCAATGTGCAGGGCGGCGACGCGACAGAGAAGGGCACGTTCCTTCTGACGACGGTGAGAAGAACGTATGCCAATCTGGCGCTGATTGCGTGGCGGGCCTTTGATCCGAATGCCGAATTCAGCAAGAAGGAAGATGCGCTTCAAGGGAGAACCGAACAGGAATATATCAATGAACAGTTGTTCAACATGAGCAACTCGCAGATGGCCGCGATATTGGCAGCCTATAACCAGATCGGCATTCCATACACGATGGAGTCCGAAGGCATTTATGTTCTGTTTAACAATAAGCAACTGGCGGATAATGAATTTATTACGAACGACCGGATAATGGAAGTGGAAGGCCAGAAGGTGACCGGCTTTGACGATTTGCAGGCTGCCTTGAAGGGGCGTACCGCCGGGGAGACGATTCAGGCTGTCGTCGAGCGGGAAGGCAAGCGGGTGCAGGTCAAGGCGAAGCTTGTTGAACTCCCGGATCAGACCGGCAGCGGCAAGAAGCGGATTGGCTTCGGTCTTACTTACGGGGAGAAAAAGAAGGTCGTTCCCACGGATAACAAGCATAACGTGACCTTCCACGAATCCGATATCGGCGGGCCTTCGGCGGGCTTGATGTTCACGCTCGAGCTGATCAACCGCCTGACGTCGGCGGATCTGACGAAGGGCTGCCGGATCGCCGGTACCGGCACGATCGATCCGTCAGGGAAGATCGGCCCGATCGGCGGCGTGAAGCATAAAGTCGTGGCGGCAGATAGGGAAGGCGCGGTCTTGTTCCTGGTACCTTCCGGCAACTATAAGGAAGCGAAGGCGAAGATAGACAAGATGAACACGAAGATGAAGCTGGTGGAAGTAGATACGCTGGAGGATGCGCTGGAGGCGGTGAAGCAGTTCCAGTTGGCTTCGTAGATGGTACCGGCTTCAGCACCGGACTTCAGGCAGACAACGGTTGGCGCATGCCAGCCGTTGCCGCCGTTATGGGGATTAGAACCGGCGGGGCGGCTCATAATAGTCACGAAAGGCCGCCCTCGCGTTCCAACCAAGGAATGCGTTGGCATAGACGGCGGTGGCGCGTGCGTCCGCTTCGAGGCCGGCGCGGCCGCCTAAATGGCTGTTATCGCGCGTCATGGTGAGGACGATGGGAAGCTCCGCGCAGCGCTTCATTCGCTTCAACAGATGGCGTCCGCGCTCGGTGAAGCCGAGCACCCGTACGTAAGCGGGACCCGTGGCAAGGGCGTCCGGCCCGAAATGGAATTTATCATGGTGCAGCATGATATGGGCTAAGGTCCGCATCAATTTGGTCCGAGTATAACGCTTCGTCTTTAGCTTGGCGATAAGCGGCTCGATGCCGGGCTTCTCCAGCGTCTGAAGCGCTTGCTTGATGCGGTGCTCCAGCCCCTCCGTAACCTCTAGATACCGTGCCAGCTCCTCGGGCGGAAGCAGATACAGGCGGTAGAATAGCTCGCGGCGGAACGCTTCCCAATCGAGCGGGGCCCTGCCGGAAGCATGTTCCCGTTCCAGAATGCGAAGTGTGCTATCCGGCACATAGCGGGCTGCCGCAGCCAGATCCCCGGAGTCACACCAGAGGCGCCGGACAGCGGTGGCGCTGGCGATCGTGCCTTCCGGCGCCTTCGCATCATGATAGCCGGCTTCGCGGCGGGGAATCGTCAGTGGCTTCATGTCGCTGTTCAGCCGCCACATCGCCAGCAAATAATGCAGCCCGAGCGAATTGTTCGGCTGCGTCAGCCAATGCGCCGCCCCGCCGCTGTCCAGTACCTGCCCGGCCGCGGCGGCGTAGGCGGCCGGATAGCTGCTCCCGGCCTTCAGCTCGGCGCGCAGCCGACCGGTGAATTCGTCCGGCTCGCACGCCAGCGCCTTGGCGGCACCGTGCAGCCGCTTGAGGTCGCCGGATTCGCTGCCGAAGCACAGCGCGTCGACAACGCCGGTTGCCTGCAGCGTCGCTATCGCGCCGTAGGCGAACCATTCGGCTGGCTGGACGGCGTACGCGACCGGCAGCTCCAGCACGAGGTCGACGCCGGAGGCCAGCGCCATTTCCGTACGTGCCCATTTGTCGGCCAGCGCCGGCTCGCCCCGCTGCAGGAAATGGCCGCTCATGACTCCGACCGCGGCTTCCGCCTCGGCCGCCAGCTTCGATTGCTTCAAGTGATACAGATGCCCGTTATGAAGCGGGTTATATTCAACAACGATTCCGACCGTTTTCATATCACTCTTCCTTTCGAACACAGAATAAGGTAAGATGATGATTCATGGACAGAAAGGGGCCTCGGCTGTCCGTCTGGAGGGCTGTCGGACCCGCCGCGGCACTTCTGAATTTCTCATCCGATCATACCATGAACCGGGAACGAACGGCGAATGTTTGGCGGAGAGGCAGAGGATGTCCCAGCAATCTGTCAAACGAATTTGGTTGACAAAGCATGACGTTAATCGCTATAATTAATTTTGTTTGTTTGGAGTGATGTGATGAACATTTATTTTCGGGACATTGCCGCAAAGGTCCAGGAAACACGTATTCAATCGGCATTTTCTGCTAACGATGTGGTTCGGGATCGCAAAGATATTTCCATCCCCGCCCCGGTGACCGTGGATTTGACGGTCAGGGCAGAAGGCGAAGGACAGATTGGCGTACATGGCCAACTGACTGCGCGGTTGGAACTGGTATGTTCACGTTGTTTGACGTCGTTTACCGAGACATACGTCATTCCGTTCAATGAGCAATTCAAGCTGACAGTCTCTACTGATCTTTCCCCGGAGGAAGAGGAGGACGACGTCACTCAAGTGACGGAAGACCTTATCGACCTGCAGCCTTATGTGGAAGTAGTGCTTCTGCTGGCCTTGCCGTTCGCGCCGCTGTGCAGCGAAGCGTGCAAGGGCTTGTGCCCGACCTGCGGCACGAACCGCAACGAGCAGTCCTGTGGCTGTTCGAACGAGCGCATTGACCCGAGACTGGCGGGGTTACAAGATTTCTTCAAGAAATAAATAGCGACAGTAGAAGTATTCTGTTCAAGAAGAGCGCTAGCCGCGCTTTTTGGACAGCCCTGGAAGAGCACGTAACTTGGGTAAGGAGGTGTAGAACATGGCAGTACCTCAAAGAAGAACGTCGAAGACGCGTCGTGACAAGCGCCGTACGCACTTTAAATTATCTGTGCCTGGCATGGTGAAGTGCGCACAATGTGGAGAGTTGAAATTGGCTCACCATGTGTGCAAAGTGTGCGGAACATACAAAGCAAGAGAGATCATCAAATCATAATGACTCATGGGAAAAGACAGTGCTTCGCCAACGGTGGGGCGCTGTTTTTTTATAAATCGAAGCCGATTTCATAACTTCTGCTTTTCTTTGCCGGCGATTTTATATATACTGGATTAGTACCAGGTTCTAATGGCTCCTATTCACGGCCACTTCATTATGTGATTGTGAAGATAAATTGTGTAAAGATTATAAGATAAAGATAAAGTAATGATTGCAATTAAATTCCGAGGCGCCGAAGTCGATATGACGATCCGGACAACAGGACAAGAAGGTGGTGCGGGTCATCGAACGTTTGCCAAAGCGACAACGTCAACAGCAGTTGGCGAAAATCATAAAGGAAAATCCGTTTGTAACCGATCAGGAACTGACCCGCATGCTGAAGGTCAGTATCCAGACCATTCGCCTCGACCGGATGGAGTTGGCCATCCCGGAGCTGCGGGAGCGCTTGAAGATGATGGCGGAGCAGACCTACGATCAGGTGCGGTCGCTGCCGCTGCACGAAGTGATCGGAGACATTGTCGATCTGCAGTTGGATCATAGCGGCATCTCGTATTTCGAGATACGCGAGGAGCACGTCTTCTCGCGGACGCATATCGCGCGGGGCCATCATTTGTTTGCGCAAGCCAACTCGCTGGCCGTCGCCGTCATCAACGATGAGATCGCGCTGACGGCAACGGCGGATATCCGCTTCATCCGGCCGGTCCGCCTCGGAGAGAAATGCATCGCCAAGGCATTTGTCCTATCCGGCTCGGGGGAACGAAGCAAGGCGAGGGTGGAAGTATTCACCTATGTCGGCGAGGAATTGGTGTTCCAGGGCAACTTTACCATATTCCGTTCAGGCGCAATGAACGGCAGCGAAGGAGGAGACGAGCATGAGAATCGCCATTGACGCCATGGGCGGAGACCACGCTCCGGCATGCAATGTTCAGGGAGTTCTGGCCGCAGCGGAAGTCTGGTCTGATATCGAACTGCTGCTGGTGGGGGACGAGGCGAGGCTGGAGCCGATGCTGACATCCCGCCCCACGAATGTCCGCATCGTTCATGCGGCGAGCACGATCGAAGCGGATGACGAGCCCGTCAAGGCGGTCAGACGCAAGAAGGACGCTTCAATGGTTGTCAGCGGACGAATGGTGCGGGAAGGGGAAGCGGACTGCATGATCTCGGCCGGGAACACCGGCGCGCTCATGACGACGGGCCTGCTGGTCGTTGGCCGGATGCCTGGCGTCGAGCGGCCAGCGCTATCGCCGATGATTCCGACAATGGACGGGCGCGGCGTGCTGGCGCTCGATCTGGGGGCGAACATGGACGCGAAGCCGGAGCATCTCGTACAGTATGCGCTGATGGGCAGCATGTACCGGGAGAAAGTGCATGGCATTCCGAAGCCCCGCGTCGGGCTGCTCAACGTCGGCACCGAAGCGATGAAGGGCAACGATTTGACGAAGCAGGTATATCCGATGCTGGAGCCGATGCCGATTCATTTCGTCGGCAATGTGGAGGCGCGCGATGTGCTGGAAGGCAACTGCGACGTGCTCGTGTGCGACGGGTTCGTCGGCAATGTGTTTCTCAAGTCGCTGGAAGGCACGGCCGGCTCCTTGTTCAGTGTGCTGAAGCAGGAATTTACCCGTTCATGGTATACGAAGCTAGCAGCTGCAGTACTGATGCCGGGCTTGAAGCGTCTGAAGAAAATGATGGATTATAAGGAGCACGGCGGTGCGCCGCTGCTCGGGCTGAACGGGCTGGTGCTGAAAGCCCACGGTTCTTCGGACGCGCGGGCGATTGAGAATGCGGTCCGTCAAGCACGCACGGCGCTGCAGCATGATCTTATCCATACGATTGCAACAGAAATCGGAGGGAATACAAGTGGGAAGTGAGTGGTGCGATAATGAATTTGCGTTCGGTAGGCATTATCGGTACAGGGAAATACGTGCCTGAACGGGTATTGACCAATGAAGATCTGGAAAAAATGGTCGATACAAGTGATGAATGGATTATAACCCGGACCGGGATTAAAGAGCGGCGGATCGCGGCCGAGCATGAAGCGACGTCGGATTTGGCGTATCATGCCGCCCAGGAGGCGCTGAAGGCGGCTGGTATAACGGCCGAGCAGCTGGATCTTATCATCGTCACGACGATTACGCCGGACATGGCTTTCCCGTCCACGGCCTGTCTGCTTCAGGAACGGCTCGGCGCCAAGCGCGCCGCGGCGTTCGACCTGTCGGCGGCCTGTGCGGGCTTCATTTACGGGCTGGCGAATGCGAGCAACTTCATCGCGATGGGTACCTATCAATATGCGCTCGTCGTCGGGGCGGAGTGCCTGTCCCGGATTACGGATTACACGGACCGGAATACATGCATCCTGTTCGGGGACGGCGCCGGAGCCGCCGTGCTCGGTCCGGTTCCGGAAGGACGCGGTTTCCAGTCATTCGAACTGGGCGCGGACGGCAGTGGCAAGAATCTGCTGAAGCTGGAAGGCGGAGGTTCCCGCCACCCGTCATCGCATCAGACCGTGGACGACAAGCTCCATTACATCTATATGAACGGCAGGGAAGTATTCAAGTTCGCGGTGCGCGTCATGGGCAATGCCGCCGATGAAGCGCTCAAAAAAGCGGGCAAGACGAAAGAAGATATCGACCTGCTTATCCCGCATCAAGCGAATACCCGGATTATTCAAGCCGCGATCGAGCGCTTGAATCTGCCAGAGGAGAAATGCGTCATCAATCTGCCGAAGTATGCGAACACGTCGGCGGCATCGATACCGCTCGCCTTGGCGGAAGCGGTGGAGGAAGGCCGGGTCAGGGAAGGCGACACGCTTCTTCTCGTCGGGTTCGGGGGAGGCTTGACCTGGTCGGCTTCGGTTATTCAATGGTAATCGGGCGCAATCCTAGCGAAATATTGAACAGGGCCTTACCGTAATACGTTATAGACATCAGTCATTTGGAAGGAGTGTGCCCTATGGGCAAATTGGCATTTGTCTTTCCTGGACAAGGCTCGCAAGAGGTCGGCATGGGCAAGGATGTGTATGATGCCGTTTTGGCTGCACGGGAAGCGTTCGAGACAGCCGACCGGGTATTGGGATTCCTGTTGACCAAGATGATATTCGAAGGTCCCGACAGCGAATTGAAGCGGACGTCGAACACGCAGCCGGCGCTGCTGGCGACGAGTTGGGCGCTCTATCAGGCGCTGGAGGGCCATCATATCCGGCCGGATTATGTGGCCGGACACAGCCTGGGGGAGTACGGGGCGCTCGTGGCGGCAGGCGTGCTCCGCTTCGAGGACGCGCTCGCCATCGTGCGCCAGCGCGGCCAGTTCATGGAGCAGGCGCTTCCGAACGGCCAGGGCGCCATGGCGGCGGTGCTTGGCGCTGAGCGTGAGCCGCTGGGCGCCCTGTGCGACGACATCTCCGTTGCTGGGACTCCAGTCGAGATGGCGAATCTGAACTGCCCAGGCCAGATCGTCGTGTCCGGATCCCGCGGAGGGATCGACGCGGTGATCGCGCGCGGCAAGGAAGCCGGAGCGAAGCGGGTCATTCCGCTTGAAGTGAGCGGACCGTTCCATTCCGCGTTGATGAAGCCGGCGGCCGAGCGGCTCGGCGAGGCGCTGCGGCGCGTAGAGATGCAGGATGCGCGCATTCCTATCATCGCGAATGTGACCGCCCGACCGGTCGCCGAGGCCGAGCAGATTCGCGGCATGCTGGTTGAACAGGTATGTTCGCCTGTCCTGTGGGAGGACAGCGTCCGCTATTTGATCGATCAAGGCGTGGACACCTTCGTCGAGATTGGGGCGGGCACGGTGCTGGCCGGTCTCATCAAAAAAATCGACCGCTCGGTGCGCATCGTTTCCATCAACAGTCTCGAGGCGATCGAAGCATACGAGTGATGGCTTGGACGTCCACGGCTATGCGGAACCGTACGGAACGTGCTATGCCGGTCTGACATCATCTCGTGTCCATGCCGATTAGCATACAAGCGTATTGATGACTCGTATCGAAGATTTTGAGAAAGGGGAATACCGATGTCCAGATTGGAAGGGAAAACGGCGCTTGTCACAGGAGCGTCCCGCGGTATCGGCCGGGCAATTGCCATTCATTTGGCGGAAGCCGGGGCCGATGTCGTCGTCAATTATGCCGGCAGTGAAGCGGCGGCGGCCGAGACAGCGGTAGCGATTGCGGCCATTGGACGCAAAGCTGTCACGGTGAAGGCCAACGTCGGCAAGATGGAGGAAGCCGAGCAGCTTGTCAAGACTGCATTGGAACAATTCGGTAAAATTGACATTTTGGTGAATAACGCCGGCATTACAAGAGATAATTTAATTATGCGGATGAAAGAAGAAGAATTCGATCAGGTGATCGAGACGAACCTGAAGGGTGTCTTCAACTGCATCAAAGCCGTGACGCGCCCGATGATGAAGCAGCGTTCTGGCCGCATTATCAACATTTCGTCCGTCGTCGGCGTGCTGGGCAATCCCGGACAAGCCAACTATGTAGCAGCCAAAGCGGGAGTCATCGGCTTGACGAAGGCGTCGGCTCGCGAGCTTGCTTCCCGGGGCATTACCGTCAACTGCGTCGCGCCGGGGTTCATCGAGACCGATATGACAGGCGTGCTGCCGGAAGACATGAAGGCGCAGCTGCTCGGCCAGATCCCGCTGGGCAGGTTCGGCCAGCCGTCGCATATCGCCAAGACGGTTCGCTTCCTCGCTTCGGAGGATGCGGAGTACATGACCGGCCAAACGATTCACGTCGATGGCGGCATGTATATGTAGGGCTTCTCAGTCTATGAATTCATGGACTTTAAGCATTATTTTGTAAGAGGTTTTGATATGGTAATTTAAAACGTTTTTTCGTATAATACCAAGGAGGAGGTGAACCGGATGTCAGCAGAAGTGTTGGAGCGAGTGAAGCGCATCATCGTTGAGCGCCTTGGCGTGGATGAAGCGGAAGTAACACTGGAAGCATCTTTTAAAGATGATCTTGGCGCTGATTCCCTCGATGTTGTGGAATTGGTTATGGAATTGGAAGATGAGTTTGATATGGAAATCTCTGATGAAGACGCAGAGAAGATTACTTCGGTAGGAGAAGTAGTAAATTACATACAATCTCATAAGTAAGCAGGTAGTGAGTCCCGTTCAAGCAGTAACGGGACTTCTCCTCATTTGCGTTGTATGTAGCGCGTTGACTGCCTGAGATGCGCTTGATGTATAGAATTCGGAACTGATGATAGAGGTGATATGTGTTGAAACAGAGGGTTGTAGTAACCGGGATGGGTGTGGTAACGGCTCTCGGTTCGGACCTTGATACCCTGTGGAGGAGCCTGATGGAAGGCAAGTCAGGCATTTCGCAGATCGAGACGTTCGATACGACGGATTACCCGACTAAGATCGCTGCTTCCGTGAAGGATTTCAATCCGGAAGAATATATAGATAAGAAGGAAGCGCGCCGTATGGACCGTTACGTTCAATTCGGCGTCGCTGCGAGCAAGAAGGCGCTGGAGGATGCTAAGCTGGACATGGACCAGACGAACCGCGATCGGGTTGGCGTCATCGTCGGTTCGGGTATCGGCGGACTGGGGACTTGGGAAGAGCAGCATCGGGTTTTGCTTGAAAAAGGGGTTAAACGAGTCAGTCCCTTCTTCATTCCGATGATGATCGCGAACATGGCATCAGGCCATATCTCGATGATGATCGGCGCGCGTGGCCCGAATACGGCTGCCGTATCCGCATGCGCGACAGGGACCCACTCGATCGGCGATGCGTTCAAGATCATTCAGCGCGGCGACGCCGACGTCATGATCTGCGGCGGTGCCGAAGCGCCGATCCTCCCTTCTGGGATGGCCGGATTCTGCGCGATGCGCGCCATGTCCACTCGCAATGACGCACCGGAACGCGCAAGCCGGCCATTCGATGCCGACCGCGACGGCTTCGTTATGGGCGAGGGCGCCGGCGTGCTCATCCTCGAGTCGCTGGAACACGCGCTGCAGCGTGGAGCCCGCATCTATGCGGAGGTGGCCGGTTACGGCATGAGCGCAGATGCGCATCATATTACGGATCCGGATCCGGAAGGTCCTGCCCTCTGCATGACGAGAGGGATTCAGGATGCGGGATTCCAGCCGGAGCAGATCGATTATATCAACGCGCACGGAACGTCGACCCCGGTCGGGGACCGATCGGAAACCCGGGCCATCAAGGCCGCGTTGGGTGACTATGCAAGGAATGTAGCGATTAGTTCGACGAAGTCGATGACAGGACACTTGCTTGGTGCAGCCGGCGGAGTCGAAGCCGTTATCTGCGCCTTGACGCTGCAGCACGGCATGATTCCGCCAACAATCAACTTAGAGAATCAAGATCCGGAATGCGACCTGGATTACGTGCCGAATGTGCCGCGCAAGGCGGACGTCCGCACCGCCATGTCGAACTCATTCGGCTTCGGAGGGCATAACGCGACCGTTGTATTAACGAAATACGAAGCGTAAGGAGTCAGACTGTTGAGTGTAGAATTGAAGCAGTTACAGCAGAAACTGAACGTTCATTTCCGAAACAGGCAGCTGTTAAAGCAGGCGTTTACCCATGCTTCCTACGTAAACGAACATCGCTTCGGTCAGCATCAAGACAATGAACGCCTTGAATTTTTGGGCGATGCCGTGTTGGAGCTGACCGTGTCCGAATTTCTGTTCCATCACTGTCCGACACGGCCCGAAGGAGAACTGACCAAGATGCGCGCATCGATCGTCTGTGAGCCTTCCCTCGTCAAATTTGCCAATCAGCTGCAATTCGGCAAGTATGTGCTGCTCGGCAAAGGCGAAGAACTGACGGGAGGGCGGACACGCCCAGCGCTGCTGGCCGATGTGTTCGAATCGTTTATCGGTGCACTGTATCTCGATCAAGGACTGGAGCCTGTGCGGGAGTTTTTGCGGAAGCATATTTTTCCACAAATCTCGCTTGACGGCAAGCTGCAGACGAATGATTACAAGACGCAGTTGCAGGAGCTCACGCAGCACCATAACCTGGGGGCGCTTGAGTATCGTATCGTGGAGGAACGCGGACCAGCGCATGAACGGGAGTTCGTGTCCGAGGTTCACATGGGAGAGACCTGTCTGGGCCGCGGAGTCGGCCGCTCCAAGAAAGAAGCGGAGCAGCAGGCTGCGGCTGAATCCCTCGAGCACTTGGTTATTCCGAAATCATAAGGTACTGTTAGGCCGGCGGGGCGCTGCCGGCCGGTTTCGCAGAAAGAGCAAAGAGCAGCGCGCGAGACGGCACGGATGCCATTCCGTGACAAGCTGGTTTTTGCTCTTTCTTTGTCTAGAGCAGGGGCTTGGTCTGACTGCATGGACAACCGGATGGAGAGGGCTGATTCGGATCGCGATATGGTACAATAAACATTGAGGTGAATGAGGAACGATGTTCTTAAAACGGCTAGAACTGACGGGCTTTAAGTCCTTCGCGGACCGAACGGAGTTGGAGTTCGTTCAGGGAATTACCGGTGTCGTCGGCCCGAACGGCAGCGGCAAAAGCAATATTTCAGACGCTATCCGCTGGGTGCTCGGCGAACAGAGCGCCAAATCGCTGCGAGGCGGCAAGATGGAGGACATTATCTTTGCAGGCAGCGATGCGCGGAAGGCGGTGAATTTCGGGGAAGTTTCGCTGACGTTGGACAATAGTGACGAGACGCTCGGCCTGGACTTCCATGAAGTAACGGTCACACGGCGGGTTCATCGCCCAGGGGACAGCGAATATTTTATCAACAAACAGCCCTGCCGCTTGAAGGATATTACGGAATTGTTCATGGATACCGGCATCGGGAAGGAAGCCTACTCCATTATCGGGCAAGGCCGGATCGAAGAGATTCTGAGTACACGTTCGGAAGATCGACGCGGTATTTTCGAGGAAGCGTCCGGCATTGTAAAGTACAAGTCCCGCAAGCGGGATGCGAAGAAGAAGCTGGACGATACCGAGCAGAATCTGCTGCGCATTCACGATCTGGTTGTGGAGCTGGAGGATCAGGTTGGACCGCTCAAGGAGCAGGCCGAGAAGGCGCGCCACTTCAAGCAACTCAAGGAATGGTTGAAGACGAAGGAAATCGCCGTCTACGTTCATCAGATCGAGCAATTGCACACTTCCTGGCAGCACGCCAATGCGAAGTTGTCCGAGCTCAAGGAACGGGAGCTGGCGTTGTCCACGGTCGTAAGCGAGCATGATTCGAAGCTGGAAGTGCACCGGGTCGAACTGCGCAAGCTGGAGGAAGAACTGGAGCGGCTGCAGGCAACCCTGCTGCATTACAGCGAGGAGTATGAGAAGTGCGAGGGCCAGGGCGAGGTGCTCCGCGAGCGGAAGCGCAACCTGATCGCAAATGAGCAGCAGATGCGAGCCAGCTTGGCGACGACATCGGAGCGAATGCGGACGAAGCAACTGGAGGTTCAGGCTGTCCGCGAGAAGCTGCTGTCGCTGGAAAGCGAGCTCGTCGAGACGAAGGGGCTTATTCATGCGGAGGAGGCGCGGCTTGTCGGCGTAACCGGCAAGACGAGCTCCGATGCGGAGGAGAGCTTGAAGGGCGAACTGCTCGACATGATGAACCAGATGGCCCAACAGCGCAACGATATCCGTTATTACGACCAGCAGAAGGAAGCGCTGGACAAGCGGCTGTACAAGATGAAGCAGGGCCGTACGAAGCGGGAGCAGGAGCAGGCGGATCTGCGCAAGCGGATGGAAGATGCGAAGCGGCGCATGGAGACGATGACCGAGGATCTCGCCTACATACGGAACCGATATTTGCAGGAGAGCGAGCAGTTGAAGAAGGATGAAGCGCTGCTTGGCGAGACCGAGCAAGCGGCTCGCAAATGGCAGCAGCAAGCCGATGCGCTCGTCTCACGTCGCGACACGATGAAGGAGTTGGCGAATGATTACGACGGGTTCATGCTTGGGGTCCGGGAGGTCCTCAAGGCGGCCCGGCGCAACAGCCTACAGGGCGTTCACGGCGCGGTAGCCGAGCTAATCCGGGTGCCGGAAGAGCTGGAGACTGCGGTCGAGACCGCACTCGGCGCGGCGCTGCAACACATCGTCATGGAAAATGAAGTCGTATCCAGGGCGGCCATCACGTTCCTGAAGCAGCGGCAGCTGGGACGGGCCACATTCCTCCCGCTCGATGTCATCCGGAACCGGTCGATGAATGAGTCGGACCGCCGGGCCGTGGAAGGTGCCGGAGGATATATTGGAATCGCTGCCGATCTGGTACGCAGCGACAAAGCCTATGCGAATGTGGTCGGAAGCCTGCTCGGTAATGTCGTGCTGGCGGAGACGCTGGAGGATGCGAACCGGATTGCGGCCCGCCTGCAATACCGCTATCGCATCGTGACCCGCGAAGGCGACGTCGTCAATGCCGGCGGTTCCATGACCGGGGGCAGTCTGAACAAGAAGAATGCCAATCTGCTCGGACGCAAGCGCCAGCTCGAACAGCTCGACGCCGATATCAAAGCGACGGACAAGCAGTTAGCGAAGCTGAACGAGTCGGTTGCCGAGTTGAAGAAGCGGACGGCTGCGGCCGTCAAGCGGCTGGATGATCTGCGCGAGCAGGGCGAGAGCAAGCGAATCAGCGAGCAGCAACTGGCGAGCGAACAGATCCAACTGGAGAAGGAAGAGCTGCAGCTAGCTCAGTTGCTGGAGATGGAAGGTCAGGAGCTGGCCCATGCAGCCGAGGAAATGACGACGCTGGAGTCCGGGCGCAGAACGGCGGAGCTGCGGCTGTCTGAACTGAAGATCGAGGAGGATCGTCTTCACGTCGCCATCGAGAGGGCCGAATCGGCGCGCAAGGCGAACGAATCGGCCAAGGAGGAACTGCAAACCCAACTGACCGACATGAAGGTTCGCCAGGGCAAGCTGGAGCAAGAGACGTTCTCCCTTCAGGAGCGCTTGAAGCGGGTAGAGGAAGAGGCCCAGGGCTATGAGCAGGAATATACGCAGCTCACCCAGAGCCTGATTCAAGTGCAGATCGATCTCGAGACGGCCGAGCGCGAAGCGATGAAGCAGATGGAGGATCTGAATCATTTTGGCGTGAAGAAGCAGGAGGCCGGGAAGCAGATCGAGTTCAAGCGCACGGATCGCGCCGCTTCCCTGGAGCGGCTGGAGCTTGCCGAGAGCGATACGAAGGAGCAGCGCACCGAGTTGAAGCAGGTGGAAGAGGCGATGCGTCAGACCGAGATCCAGGCGAATCGGTTGGATGTCGAGCTCGACAATCTGCTGCGCAAGCTGAGCGACGAATACGAGATTAGCTTCGAGCTGGCGAAGCATCGCTATGCTATGCTCGACGATATCGAGACGGCCCAGCAGGAAGTGCGCGGCCTGAAGCGCCAGATCGCTGCGCTCGGAGAAGTCAATCTCGGAGCGATTGAAGAATACGAACGAATCAATGAAAGATATCAATATTTGAACGAGCAAAAAGACGATCTGATCGAAGCGAAAACGGCGCTATACCAAGTCATCCGCGAGATGGAAGACGAGATGTCGAAGCGGTTCAAAACGACCTTTGATGAGATTCGTCGGCGGTTCGTTGTCGTCTTCGCCAAGCTGTTCGGCGGTGGACGCGCCGATCTGGTGCTGCTTGAGCCGGACAACATTTTGGAGACCGGCATCGATATCGTAGCGCAGCCTCCCGGCAAGAAGCTACAAAATCTGCAACTGTTATCCGGCGGGGAACGCGCGCTGACGGCCATGGCGCTCTTATTCGCCATCCTGCATGTGAAGCCGGTGCCGTTCTGCGTGTTGGACGAGGTCGAGGCCGCGCTCGATGAAGCCAATGTGACGCGGTTTGCCCAGTATTTGCGCGAATTTGCGGAGGTGACCCAGTTCATCGTCGTTACGCACCGCAAAGGCACGATGGAAGAAGCGGATGTGCTCTACGGCGTGACGATGGAGGAAGGCGGCGTGTCCAAGCTGGTCTCCGTCAAGCTGGAGGATGAAGAAGCTATCATTGCATAAGGAGCGGGGGAGCTATGAGTTTTTTCAAAAAATTGAAGGAAAACATCGCATCCAAGACCGAATCGGTTACGGCCAAATTCAAGGAAGGCTTGGAGAAAACGCGCAAAGGATTGGTCGAGAAAGTCTCGGATCTGATTACGCGGCGTAAAAAGATTGATGAAGCCTTCTATGAAGAGCTGGAAGAGATTCTAATCGGCGCGGACGTAGGCGTCACAACCGTCATGAACCTGATTGACGACTTGCGCGTCGAGGTGCGGCAGCGCAAAATCGAGGACACAGCGGAACTGCAGCCGGTACTGTCGGAGAAGTTGAACGAGCTGCTAGGCGGCGACGAATCGAACAAGCTGAACATGAATCCGGACGGAATGACCGTCATTCTGTTCGTCGGTGTGAACGGCGTCGGCAAGACGACGACGATCGGGAAGCTGGCTTATCGTTTCAAGCAGGAAGGCAAGTCTGTGCTGCTTGCGGCCGGAGATACATTCCGTGCCGGTGCGATTGAGCAGTTGGAAGTATGGGGTCAGCGCGTCGGCGTAGAGGTCATCAAGCAGCAAGCCGGTTCGGACCCGGCTGCAGTCATGTATGACGCCGTTCAGGCAGCGAAGCAGCGCAATGTCGATGTGTTGCTGTGCGATACTGCCGGTCGTCTGCAGAACAAAACGAACCTGATGGAAGAGTTGAACAAAATTTTCCGCGTGATCCGCCGCGAGATTCCGGATGCGCCGCATGAAGTGCTTATGGTCCTCGATGCGACGACAGGCCAGAACGCGCTCAGCCAGGCGAAGCTTTTCGGCGAGAAGGGTGGCGTTACCGGCCTCGTGCTCACGAAGCTGGATGGAACCGCCAAGGGCGGCATCGTTATCGCAATCCGCCAGGAGCTGAGCCTCCCGGTCAAGCTGGTCGGGTTGGGCGAGAAGATGGAGGATCTGCAGGAATTCGATTCCGAGCAGTTCGTTCACGCCTTGTTCGCTGGGCTAATCGAGGAGGAAGAAGGGCAAGAGGCGCAGGAACTGCAATAATGATGATACGAGCGCAATGCCTATGGCATAACACGGCATAAAACGATGTGGAGACGTCCCAGCAAGGGGCGTCTTTTTGTGTGGAGTTCATCTTCTGACAGCGTAGGTGTACCACAAAACGGACGCCTGTCATGATAATGCTATGGAACGATTCAATGCACGCATTGTCGTAGCAGTTCCCTTTACGACTCATGCTCCCGATCATGGAGTAGACCTTAAGTTGCTTTTGGTAATCATGGGAGGCATACTGGCTGCCGCGATCGGAATGATGCAATACCTCACCATCGGGCTGCTGACGGCCGTGAGCCTGCCACAGCGCCTGCAGCACCAATTCCTTCGTCATTCGGTTGCTCATGTGCCAGCCGACGATCTTGCGGGAGTACAAGTCCATGACGCTCGCCAGGTACAGCCAGCCTTCCTCCGTCCCGACGTAGGTCATGTCTGTCACCCATTTTTCATTGGGCTTGCTTGCCGTAAATTCCCGGTTTAATACATTTTCTTGCACCGGAAGGTTATGTTTGGAGTTCGTTGTGGCCTTATACTTTTTGACGGTTCTGGATCGCCATTGCTGCTTGTTCATGATCCTTGTCACCGTTCGTTCGGAGATCTCCACACCTTGCTGACGGAGCTTACTGGTGATCTTGGGACTGCCGTAGAGCCTTCGGGATTGCTCGTAGACTTCCTTGACCTGATCGATCTATTCCTTGTGCTGACGCTCTCGTTCACTCTCAGGACGACTCTTCCATTTGTAGTACCCGCTACGAGATACTCGCAGTACATGGCACATCTTCTCCAGTCGGTACTCGGAGCGGTATTCATGGATAAATGTATATTTTACCGACGGTCTTTCGCGAAGAAGTGCATCGCTTTTTTTAAGATTTCGTTCTCCTCTTGCAAGTCCCGGATCTGCTTTTGCATTTCACGCAATTGATGTTCTTCGGATTTAAAGGCTTGTGCTACAACGATTTCCGGTTCATTGCCATACTTCTTCATCCAGCCATATACCATTCCATCCTTGCTTCAAACCAGTTGACTTCAATATTTTTACATGGTAGAATATTCTAGACATAATTTATAGACACGGATAATTTGACCAAATTCATATTAGGAGATGAATAAAATGAGAAGATTCAAAAAGATGATTATTTTGACCTCCATTGTTACTTCTATGACGGTTATGTCACAATCTGCATTTGCTACCCTTTCTACACCGACAACGGAAGATATTACGCAATGCTACGGTACTGCTAAACTCTCGGAGGACTCATCTACACCGCTGGTAAGGAACCACCGTGGAGCAACAGGAGACTGTCCTAAGGGATGGGATCATGTGGGCTGGTGTAAAGATGAACATAGAGTTCTTGCAGATAAAAACGACCCTGCTGGGGGGTACTATACAGTGAAATATAAGTATTGTCGTAAAGGAAAAAAAACAGATTGCTACTGGTATGATAGCGTATACCATGATGCTTAAATCAAAAATTCAAAGAGACACTCATCATATGGG
>NZ_BALG01000463.1 GCF_000315235.1 Paenibacillus popilliae ATCC 14706
GCGCCGCTGTGAGACGGGCAACCGTGGCTTCACAGCCCTCCTGTTCGAGGGCTTCCTCAATTTGTTCCATCGTATACACACCGCACAAATGGGCCAGTGCCTGCAGGCGCTCCTTGCGTACCTCCAGTTCCTTCACCAAGACATACTGCTGCATCATATCCGGCAACATACGGATGAACTGGGAATGCGTGACGCTGCGCGGTTTGTGCAGCAGATTCGTAAACACTTGTGGCCACGGAATTTCTGCCGCTTGGCCCGTATACGCTCGGGGCACTTCCCGTACGTGTTGGTGCTGGCTGTTTAGGATCACAAGGCGATCCCAGAACGTTTGGATTAGCACTTCGCTACCTGGCTGAACCAATCCAAGCAGCGGGATCGTCGCCCCGTCCGCCCGAATCTCTCCGTACTTGTTGACGATCGCTGCGCTTATGCGAAAGGCTTCAAATCCACTTTCCGGCAAGTTCAGCAAATGCTTATGATCCGTCTCCCACAGATCGGCGATACGAATCTTTTTGATGTAATGCGAACGCTCCCTATCTTGGTACGCCTGCTCCGCGAAATAAGAAGCGA
>NZ_BALG01000462.1 GCF_000315235.1 Paenibacillus popilliae ATCC 14706
TGAGGTCACCGGCCAACATATTGGAGCAGGAGAAGTAACGGGCCGCCATATTAGCGAAGGCGAGGTCACCGGCCACCATCTCGGAGCAGGCGAAGTAACGGGCCGCCATATCGGCGAGGGCGAGGTAACGGGCCAACATATCGGAGCAGGCGAAGTAACGGGCCGCCATATCGGCGAGGGCGAGGTAACGGGCCAACATCTCGGAGCAGGAGAAGTAACGGGCCGCCATATTAGCGAAGGCGAGGTCACCGGCCAACATATTGGAGCAGGAGAAGTAACGGGCCTCCATATCAGCGAAGGTGTGGTCACCGGCCAACATATTGGAGCAGGAGAAGTAACGGGCTTCCATATCGCCGAATGCGAAATTATGGGCCATCATCTCGGAGCAGGAGAAGTCACCGGCCGCCATATTGCTGAAGGCGAAGTTGAGGCGCATCATATCGGAACGGGCGAAGTCACTGGCCGCCATCTCGGTCCAGGCGAAGTAACGGGCCGCCATATTGGGGAAGGCGAGGTCACCGGCCACCATCTCGGAGCAGGAGAAGTTACAGGTCGTCATATAGGCGAAGGCGAGGTCACCGGCCATCATATCGGAGCAGGCGAAGTAACGGGCCTCCATATAGGCAAAGGAGAAGTAGCCGGCCACCATCTCGGAGCAGGAGAAGTTACAGGTCGTCATATAGGCGAAGGAGAAGTAGCCGGCCATCATCTCGGAGCAGGCGAAGTAACGGGCCTCCATATAGGCGAAGGAGAAGTAGCCGGCCACCATCTCGGAGCAGGAGAAGTTACAGGTCGTCATATAGG
>NZ_BALG01000461.1 GCF_000315235.1 Paenibacillus popilliae ATCC 14706
TGGTGAGAACTTTCATTCTACACGAATCCGGCCATGGGCCCTTTGTTTTTTATTCCCAGAAGGTGTCGCACTTCATTTTACAATCCGTCTTTTGAAAAAGAAGAAAATTTGATTGCACGAGAAGAGCTGAGAATTTATTCACCTACTTCTGCTGGTACTGCCATAGGTGGAAGCCATCAAGAAGCAATTTTTTTTGCTATTAGCGAATACTTGGAACGACATAATGGATTGCGGGCATGGTATGAAAAAAAACGATTAGTGAAATGGAATGAAAGATTATTTAAGAGCGATCCTATCCTATCAAGTTTTTTTTCGTTCTTTGCAAAGGAAAATTGCCAAATCAGTATCATAAATACCACCCGGCAATGTGAATACTTCCCAAGCCGACGATGCCAATCCGGGGCACTCTCATATTGATTCTCCTCTCTTTTCATGCCGAAGCCGGCAGTCCGATGTACTGCCGGCTTCGGCATCATTTGCGCGCACAGGTCACGCAGTTATGATTGGCTAATATCAAGCACGCCTTGATAAATGGTATCAAACAGCTTCTCCAGATCCGCTTCCTCGATACAAGAGAAGGCAACCCGCAGGTCGGTATCGCCAAGCGCGATTGTACCGACGCCATAAGCGTTAAGTAAATGGGTGCGAAGCTGCTCCGCAGGCACGGTGTTCAGCTTGAGACACATGAAGTATCCGGAATTGAACGGATAGTAGCTCCATACATCCCTGTATTTCCCACTGTCCAGCAGCGCTTTGACCTTGTTGGCACGCGCTTTCATGATTTGGTATTTCTCCTGCTTCTGCGCTTCGAATTCGGGTGATTGCAGCGCACGCAGGACGAAGGTCTGGGAAGGATGAGGTCCGCTAGAAATGGTCGCGCGAATGATGCCCATCGTCTTCTGCTCCAACGCCGCGAGCAGCGCTTCCGACCCTGCGGCATAGGTGATGAACCCGACACGGAAGCCCCATACATACTCTTCCTTGGTCGCTCCATCGACTTTGACCGGCAACACATTCGGATGAAGAGAAGCGAGTGACGAGAAGAGGGACTCATGCATCGAATCCTCGAAGAACAAGCCGAAATAGGCGTCATCCGTCACGACAACGAGGCGCATGCCGGCTTCTGCCGCCTCAAGAATGGCCTTTATGATCGCTTGTCCCTCTTCCCGGCCCGGCGTATATCCGGTCGGATTGTTCGGGAAGTTCAGCACGACGATGGCTTTGCCTTTGTCGCGATGGGCGAACAACGATTCACGAAGTCCAGCGCTATTGAATGTCCAGTTCTCGTCGTATAACGGATAGTAGACCATCTCGGCCCCGCGTCGGATGCTGAAGGTCAACTCGTAGTTCTCCCAATTTTTATCCGGTATAATGACGACGTCGCCTTTCTCGGCGAACAAATCGGCGACAATGCTTAACCCGTGCGTCAACGCATTGGTCGCGATCGGCATGCTGATATGCTTGTCCGCAAGCGAAGGATTCTCCTTGATCATCTTCTCTTTCCATAGCTTCCGCAGCTCTGGCTTGCCTGCCGGCGGCGCATACGGGAAAATATCCTTCGGGTTGTAGGCCGACAGCGTCTCCTGGATGACGTCCAGGTGCATCGGGATGCCGCCTTCCGTCGCGATGCCAATCGTCGCATTGAATTGCTTCGCTTTGCTCCCCGCTTCTGCCGATTGGCTTAATATGCCTTCCTTCGGGAAGTAGATCTGGTGACCGAGGCGCGAAAGCATGGCGTGAATGTTCGGATTGTCTCTTTGAATCGTGTCATTCAATTGTTGAGCAAGTGGGTTCATTTTGTCCATCCTTCCAACATCATTTTATATTGATTTTTCCTATTATATCATTGATTTTTCGCTTTCGTCACGGGGGTGGAGTGAAGATGACCAAATCAAGACGACAGATCCGCGGTTGGTATGATTGTGATCAGGAAGCGATTTGTAGTAGAATAGTGCAAATGAGAGCAGGCGTTGAATGAGCTGCCGTACTTTATCTAATATAGAGAATTCCCGAATAGAATCTGGGAAGGAGGTAGGAACCATCCGTGTTGAACGCCGAACCGAACCGATACGTCATCAAGCCATCCTGCGCGAAGATTACATGCGAGCCGAACTGGAAATGGCATAAGCGCGAGAAAGCGATGCCGAATTATGATCTCTTTTATGTATGGAACGGAGAAGGAGAGCTGCAGTTGAATGATGTATCGTATCATCTATGCAAAGGTAGTTGCTTCCTCTTCCGGCCAGGCGACAACACGATCGCTTCCCACAATGCGCAGAAGCCGCTGACGCTGACGTATATCCATTTTGACGTGGAAGTTCCCGTCGACGAGATACCCGAACCATACCGTGTTCTGGAGGAGACCGTCGATTTTGAGCATCTGCTGGTCCGTTATGTCCGCTTGTTCCTGTCCCGATCCTATGGGGCAGAGGAAGAGGCGAAGCTGGTCCTCAAGCAGATGATGATTCATCTGCTTCGCATTGATCGAGAAGGAACCGGAGAACGGAAGACAAGCTATCATCTGTCCGAGGCAATTCATGAGATTGCCAACTATATCCAGCAAAATCCGGAAGCCAATCACCGCATCAAGGATTTGGCGCAGCGCGCCCAATTGTCGCCGCGTTATTTCTCAGTCAAATTCAAAGAGCTAATCGGTACCTCAGTGCAAGCGTATATTATCCGCTCCCGCATTGAACGAGCGGAGCATCTGCTGCACCATGCGGGGATGAATGTAACGGAAGTGGCGGATGCGCTCGGATACCGGGATATCTTTTTTTTCAGCAGACAGTTCAAGCAGTACACAGGGCGAAGTCCTTCCGAAATACGTTGACAGAATAGAAAAAAGGCCGCTTGTCGTGAACGTTCCTCTGTTCATTGATAAGCGGCCTTGATTCTGTTGCGGGGGAAATCAAGCTTCCCCTGTTCACGGACGGGTCAGTACGGCCTGAAGCTGGCCCAAGCCTTCTCCCATCTTCACGATGGATCCGACAGTCAAATCGCTTCGCGGCTCAAATGTACCGTTCTCCATCAATAGAACAACAGTCGACCCAAATGCGAAATAGGCGAGTTCCTGCCCACGCTCGTATGCGGGAAGCGGCGCTCTGTCTGTATAGTGGATACTGCTTACGTTCAGCGCTCCGACCTTCACGACCGCCACTTCGCCATGCGCATGACGAAGATACGTAATCAACCGCTCGTTGCGGCTCAGCACGCGGGGCATGTGGCGCAGCCCGAAGTCATTCACCGGGTATACTCGGCCCGGTACGTGCTTGCTCTCTACCAAATTACCGGTGACCGGCGAATGAATGCGATGATAGTCAGTAGGGCTTAGATAGAGCACGAAATAGTAGCCATGTACGTACTTATGCTGGTAAGGCGAACGTTGCAGTAACTCGTCCAGCGCGTAATCCTGTCCCTTGACGTTGAGAATCGTGCCTTGCTGGATCGGACCCATTCCGGTAATCAGCGCGTCCACCGGGCTAAGCAAAATATCGTCGCCGGCAGCAAGCGGCCTCATCCCCGGCTTCAGGCGGCGGGTGAAGAATTCGTTCAGCGTTCGGTATTCAGACATCGGCTTCTCTGCCTCGTCTACTTGTATGCTATAGGCCTTGGCAAAGGAAGGAATCCATCGGCGGCTCCAAGCCGAGCTTGCTGCACGGCCGGCTGTACGCGATACCCATTTGCGCGAGGACAATTCGGTCAGAAGGCCCATCCATCGTTTCTTCATGACTGTTCATCACCTAGTGGCAGGTGCCCTTTCTCCCGGAAGCGGGACAGGCGCCCTGTATATTTGTATTCCGTAGCAGAGAGCGCAAACCGCTCTTCTGTGGACTATCTTGACACAGAACGCCTGTTTTTTCAATATGATAATCCATACGCCGCCCGTCTGGCTAACTCCGAAGGAAAGAGGCCCCGTAAGCGATGGGATTGCAATAAGTGGCCTCCCAGATGTCGTACAGTCCGGCTTCGCGGAAGCTGTAGCGTTGATCGCGCCCGTTGCATTCAATGAACAACGGCTTGCCGTCGGACGTCAACCCGATATCGAGTCCGACATCGGCCATTTGGCTTAAGCTGTGGGAAAGGCGGTTCACGACATGCAGAGAGAATACGCTAACGCGCTCTACCACCTCCGCGACAGAGCAATGCGGTATAGCGGCGGCAACAAGCTCTTCGAGCCGATGCACCGTTCCTCCCTGCGCAACATTGGTAACGAAGGTATGCCGAGGCGCGACCCGGCCGACGATTCCGGTGATTTTCCATTCTCTGCTTCCGCCGCGTTGAACTGAGATCCGCAAATCAAAGGGACGATCATGGTACCGGGCGAGCGGAAGCAGTTCCTGCACAAGATAGGGAGTCCGTTGCAGTTGGGCAATCACGAATCGCGGCAGCCTGCTGCCCGCGAGATTCACCTTCCTCCACTTTCTCGCTCCGCCGGCTGATCGTCCGGAATAGACGATGATCCAACCGGTGCTGCTGCGCTCCAGCTTCATAATGCCGCGTCCGACACTGTTGTTGTCCGGCTTCAGCACGACTGCGCCGTAGCTGTCCATCATTGCCGCGACGACGCCTGTCCGGGCAGGCACCGTAATCGGCAAATGAGGCACGAGTGCGGGATCCTGCTGGAGCAGAACGTGGAGCTTCCATTTTCCGTATCGATTCACCTGATTGAAAATAACCGTGCCGCGGTTCACCATCGACTGAACTCGTGCATGCGCCCCGGCACGGAAATAGATAGCCCGGTTATGAATGACGGACGGGACGGGGATGCGCCGTCTCGCGTAGCCCGTATGCTCTCTTATATACGCAACGGCCTCCATCTGCCTCACATTCACATCTTCCACGCGCATGAAGCAAGGAATGACGCCGTGGCGCCTCCCGGCTTCCTCGTAGAAGGCAATGGCTTCATGCCCTGTCTTGTTCTGCAGCAATCCCCGCAGCATGTTCGAATTGAACAGGATGCCGATGCGGTTGTCTGCCATGGAAGCACCTCCTCTGAACTACTGGTCCACTGGCTCCGCTGTCACTGCTTGTATTGTATGAACGCCCCTCCGGCTGCGCATGGACGAGTGCAGAGGAAGTTAGTCCAAATTACGGTTCCTGCTTGACCGGCGGCGTCTGGCAGACCTGTCCTGCAGGAAGTTGACATGTCCAGCGATGCAATTAGAAAGGAGAAAGCTTATGTACAAGGTTGCAATCCTAACGCCAGGATCCTATCCATATCCTTCAGGTTCCAGCAGCTCGGTGGAGCGAATCGTCGAGAACGTCACCGGTCTCGTGTCGTCTCGTGCGGATATTTGCGTGTACGGCCGGAGATGGTCGGGGCAGGCCGAGTCGGAATGGGTGGGCGGCGTCAAAATCGAACGGGTCGGACCAGTTTCTTTACGGTTATATGTGTATGAAGCGATGCGGTGCATAGCTCAGTTCCCACCCGATATTATCCAGATCGAGAACCGACCCCGCTACATTCCGATCATGAAGCGGCATTTTCCGCACGCGCGCATCTGGCTCCAGCTTCATTCCACCACCTTCATGCACAGACAGACAATCTCGCCAGCTGGGCTTCGGAGGGCGCTGTCTGCCGCCGATCAGATATTTGTGAACAGCCGTTATTTGGAAAGGCAGGTGATACGGGCATATCCGGAATGTCTGGAGAAGACGGCCATCAATTTGCTCGGCGTGGACGTCGATCGCTTCCCTTCACGCTGGACCGAAGAAGGAATCCAACGTTATACGGAAGGGAAACGGGCGCGCGGATGGGAAAATCGGGATGTTGTCCTGTACGTCGGCCGCCTTATTCCGCAAAAAGGCGTCTGGGAGCTGCTGCAGGCTGTGCCGTGGGTCATTCGCGAGCATCCGCGGGCGCTGTTCGTCATTGTCGGGGGCGCTTCATACGGATTGAACTGGAAGACGGCGTACGTGCGCCGTCTGGAACGGTTCGCGCGCAAGTACCCGCACCATATCCGGATGGTGCCTTTTGTTCCGCATGAGGAAATTCCGGGCTGGTACGCGCTGGCTGACCTTCTTGCTGTCCCGTCGCTGCGTCGGGAAGCGTTCGGTCTGGTCAATCTGGAGGCGATGGCTTCAGGAGTCCCGGTCGTAGCATCCAGGGTTGGGGGGATTCAGGAAGTCGTCCGGGACGGAGAAACCGGGCTGCTCGTCCCGCCGTACCGTCTGCCTGTACGGTTGGCATCGGCCTTTATCCGGCTGCTGCGGGATCGGGAAGTGCTGCGGCATATGGGTGAGGCCGCTGACCGGCATGTGCGTGGCACGTTCACCTGGAAGCAGACGGCGGAGCGCTGGGCCAGCTTCATTGACGGCCTCGGCTGATGTAAGCCTTGCCGATGGCATCGCTGTGTTGTCCGTTCCCTGATATGTCATTCCCCATATAGGCGAGTGACGATATTAGCCTATAACGCATATGATGCTCTATATGTTGGGCATAGAACGGAAAGGAGAGAGCACATGAAAAGGAAAAATGAAAAGCGGACAACCAAGGGACAGAAGCCATTAAAGAAATCGTCCAAAAAGCCGCTATACTTTGTAGACAATCCGAACCAGTCCGAGTTAACGCTGCTAGACCGTCTTAGTTCAACGAAGAAGCCGCCGGACGATTCTCAAAAAGCAAGCGTCAATGCGCTGGCTGCCGTTGAAGCCATAGAATCGGAGCACGAGAATTCGCTGCCGCCAATCATGGCAGTATCCGAGCGAGACCGTTCCGCCGACTGGGCCGGAGAGGAGCTGGAAGCAATGATGGAGGCGGTAAAGGCCGAAGAGGAACTGCTGCTTCCCGAGAACCGGACTGCTGCGGTTGAGCCGGAAGGAGCCGAAGAGACAGGTGAACTTCTACCGCCGGGAAGACCAATGTCTCGTCAAGCAAGGAACAGCCGCCGCAATGATCGCGCCGCGAAACGGTATGCTGGTACGGAACGTTCCCGGCCGGGCGAAGAGGAACGCCCATCGCGCAAGGAAAGCAAAGAAGATTATCCGACCTATACGTCGGCATTCAGCATGCCGGGGACATTGCCGATTGGGCCTGCAGCGCACGATGCCGCCGCCGCACGGCCGGGCATGGACGAACCGGCTACCCTGACCTCTCCGCCGTCTCCGGCCACTCAGCCTGAAGCGAATGCCGCCGATATCCGCAAGGCGAAGGAGAAGCTGTTGGCCGAGAAGCGGAGTTCGGCTCGTTCGACCGCTTTTATCTATACCGATGATATCGCGGATGAAGCGGTGACAGAGGAGAAGCTGGCCGCCTATTCAATCAGCGGAACGAAGATGCGGCGCGAGAGCATTGGCACCGACGTACTGATGGACTATGCCGTTACATCCTTGAAAATCGCCGAGGAGGCAGTAACCGGTTCCAAAATTGCTCCTAACTCGATAGCCGGGGAGCATTTAATCCGCAATGCTGTGTCCGGTGGAAAGCTTCGCGACCGTTCGGTTACGGGGGAGAAAATTAAGGATGGCAGCATCACTTCCGAGAAGCTGGCGGACAAAACGATCGATTCATCCAAGATCGCAGAAGGATCGATCCAGGCGAAGCATTTGAGTGAGTTGCTTATTTCGGGGAATCTCATTCAAGATCAAGCAATTACCGCGGAGAAAATCCGTAGCGGTGCCATTCGCACGGAAAATCTGGCGAACGAATCGGTTGACGCCTCCAAGCTGGCGCCTGAGTCCGTTACGAACTCCAAGCTGCGTGTTGCAGCGATTACCGGCGACAAGCTGTCGCCGGGCTGCATCGACACCCGCCATTTCAGCGAAGGGGCCGTTGAAGGCCGCGCTATCGGAATGCAGGCGGTGGAGGGCCGCCATATCGGCCCGGGACAAATCGATAGCACTCATATCGTGCCCGGCACGCTCTCCGGGGCGATGCTTGAAGCGCAGAGCATTACTAGCGAGCTGCTGGCCGACGAGGTGATGCAATCCCGCCATCTGGCAGAAGATAGCGTTCGCGAGGGTCATATTGGCCCGGGACAGATCAGTAGCCGCCATCTGGCCGATAGAGTGATTACTACCGCCAAGCTGGCGGATCAATCGATCAGCACAATGAAGCTAGTCGAACACGCGGTTACCTCCTCCAAACTGGCGGATCAAAGCGTACTGTCGACGAAGCTGGCGGATGAAGCGGTCCGTGCCCGGCACCTCGCCAAGCAATCGGTCGACGGGCAGCACTTGGCCTCTCAGTCCGTAGAATCGTTTCACATCGCTGAGGAGGCCATCAATGAGATTCACATTGCGCCCAATGCTGTCAATGGAATTCATCTTATGCCGGAAGCGATTCACGGCGCGCATCTTGTCGATGAAGTGGTGGAAAGTCGGCATGTAGGTGATCTGGCAATCGAAAGCAGGCATCTTGTCGATGAAGCGGTCATCACCGCCAAGTTGGCTCCGGCTGCCGTATCGTCCGATCAACTGGCGGATGGAGCGGTAATTGCCCGGAAGCTGGCAGCTGCCAGCGTTACACCGGAGAAGCTGGCCTATGCCAGTGTACAGCAGCACCATTTGGCGGCGGGAGTGGTTGGCCCTGATGCTATCGGCCCGCTTGCGGTGCAGGAGGAGCATATTTCTATTGGTGCGGTTCGGTCGGGACATATCTCTCCGCAGTCCATCCAGTCCACCGAGCTGGCTTCGGAGGCCGTCACGAGCGAGAAGCTGTCGGTGAATGCCGTCAAAGAGCGCCATATCGGGACAGGGGTCATCTATTCCCATCATCTGGCCGACCATATTATAACTTCTTTGAAATTATCTCCGGAGAGCGTGTCGACCGATAAACTGAGCGACTTGTCCGTCACGACCGCCAAGCTGACGAACGGAAGCGTAAACGCAGACAAACTGGCGGTGAACAGTGTGACGACTGTACATCTCGTCCACGGAGCCGTCACGTCCGACAAGCTTGCTGATGAAAGCGTCCAGGCGCAACATCTCGCTCCGAATTCGGTAGGGGCGGGGCAACTGCAGCTGAAGTCGGTCTCAGGGGCGGCGATCCAAGATTCGACGATTCGAGCGGAGCATTTGAACCCCGGCAGCGTAGGCTTGGTTCAGCTTGATGTAGCCAGCGTAGGCAGCGAACACGTGGTTGAGGGAGCCATTCACGCCAAGCATATCGCAGGCGGTAGCATTGGGTCCGTTCATCTCGGCGATGCGGCCGTAACAGGAAATAAATTGGCGGCTGACAGCGTCGCGGCTCGGAATCTGCAAGCGGCAAGCGTAGATACCGATCATCTGGCGGAGGAAGCTGTCACTGGCATGAAGCTGGCTCCCGGTTCGATCGGATCTCACCATGTACGGGAAGGGGCGATCCGATCCTCCCATCTGGGATCGCATTCTGTCGGCGAGGATCAGCTTCAGCCGAAATCGATATCTGCAGGAATGCTGCAGGAGGACAGCGTAACTGGGGTCAGCATCGCTCCCCAGTCCATCACGGAGAAACATGTGGCGCTGGAAGCGATATCGGGCAAGCATGTGCAGGCGGAATCGATTCAGGGTTACCATCTGCGCAAAGGGACGATTACGATGGCGCATTTGGGCACCGATGTGATCACCAGCGATATTATCCCGGACGGCAGTCTGGCCGGGAGCAAGATTCAACCTCGGACCGTGACGAGCGGACATGTCATGGATTCCGCCATCCAAGCCAGCCATCTGGCCGACGATGCGGTACACTCCCGCCATATTGCGGTGCAGGTGATCCGTTCGGAGCATCTATCCGCCAGCTCGGTGTCCGGCGAGCATCTCGCTTCCGACTCGGTCAACGGCGAGGCGATAGTAGAAGGCGCTGTCGGCAGCGGCCATCTCTCGGCAGGCGCGGTGCAAAGCCATCATGTTGCCTTCGGAGCGATTCAAGTCGAGCATCTGCAGAAGAACGCGATTGCAGGCGAACATATTCGACAGGCTGCGATCGGCGGCCGTCATTTGCAGACAGGACTAATTAACAGCCAGCATCTCCAACCCGGCTTGATTGTATCCGCTCATTTAAGCGAAGGGGCAGTACTTCCGTATCATTTGCGGGAGCAGACAATCGGAGAGCAGCATCTGCAAGCCACAAGCATCCGTGCGGATATGCTTCAGGACGGTGCCGTGACGGAACGAAGCCTGAGCGACGGCTGCGTGACGAGCGGCAAGTTGGACTTGGGCAGCATCGCGCGTGAGCATGTGCAACCGGGAGCCATTGGCGGCACGGAGCTGGCGGGCGGTGCGGTTCATTCGTCCCATGTGCAGTTTGGTGCCATTGGCAGTGTTCATATTGAGACAAATGCGATCGGAAGCGAGCAGTTGGCAGACGGAGCGGTCGGATTGTTGCATCTGAATGAAGAGGTCATGGAACTGTTAACCTCTGCGGCAACGCCGCAGCAGGCGGAGGCAGTTGTGATTGAAGAAGAATCGATCGCAACAGAAATGCTGCATTCCGGTGCCGTTACGGCAGAGAAGCTGGCTCATCAATGTATCGGCTCGATTCATCTACAGGAGCAGTCCATCAATTCCTCGCATTTGGAGGAATCAGCGGTGGAGGGGCGGCATATTCGCCCGCAAGAGGTCTCCAGTAAGCATATTGGCACTGGCGCCGTCCAGACCGAGCATATTGCGAGCGGAGCCGTGGTTGGCAGCCATCTGGCTGCAGGCGAAGTAAAGGGTCACCATATTGCCGAGGGCCAGGTAGCCGGCCAGCATATGGGTGCGGGCGTAGTCACCGGTCATCATATCGCCAAGGGCGAAGTGGTCGGTTGGCATATTGGTTCGAATGAAGTAAAAGGCCGTCATTTCGGCGAGGGCGAGGTAGCCGGTCGTCATATCGGAGCAGGGGAAGTAAAAGGCCATCATATCTCCGAATGCGAGATTAGGGGCCATCATCTTGGATCAGGCGAAGTCACCGGCCGCCATATCGGCGAGGGCGAGGTATTAGGATGGCATATCGGTGCAGGCGAAATAACGGACCGCCATATTGCTGAAGGTGAAGTCGCGGGTTACCATATCGCGAAGGGAGAAGTAGCCGGGTGGCACATCGGAGCAGGGGAAATCACAGGTCGCCATATCGGCGAGGGAGAGGTAACGGGCCATCATATTGGAACGGGCGAAATCACAGGTCGGCATATTGCTGAAGGAGAAGTTGAGGCCCATCATATCGGAGCAGGGAAAGTCACCGGCCATCATATCGCGGAGGCTGAGATAGCCAGCCGTCATATCGGAGCAGGGGAAGTAATAGGCCTTCATATCGAAGCAGGGGAAGTTACAGGCCATCATATCGCAGAGGGCGAGATAGGTGGCCGCCATATTGCTGAAGGCGAGGTAGCCGGCGAGCATATTAGATCAGGCGAAGTCACCGGCCGCCATATCGGCGAGGGCGAGGTATCAGGGTGGCATATCGGTGCAGGCGAAATAACGGACCGCCATATAGCTGAAGGCGAAGTCGCGGGTTACCATATCGCGAAGGGAGAAGTAGCCGGGTGGCACATCGGAGCAGGGGAAATCACAGGCCGCCATATCGGCGAGGGAGAGGTAACGGGCCATCATATCGGAGCAGGGGAAGTAACGGGCCGCCATATCGGCGAAGGCGAGGTCACCGGCCAACATATTGGAGCAGGAGAAGTAACAGGCCACCATATAGGCGAAGGCGAGGTCACCGGCCAACATATTGGAGCAGGAGAAGTAACGGGCCGCCATATCGGCGAGGGCGGGGTCACCGGCCAACATATTGGAGCAGGAGAAGTAACGGGCCGCCATATCGGCGAAGGCGAGGTAACGGGCCGCCATATCGGCGAGGGCGAGGTAACGGGCCAACATATTGGAGCAGGAGAAGTAACGGGCCGCCATATCGGCGAGGGCGAGGTAACGGGCCAACATCTCGGAGCAGGAGAAGTAACGGGCCGCCATATCGGCGAAGGTGTGGTCACCGGCCAACATATTGGAGCAGGAGAAGTAACGGGCCGCCATATTAGCGAAGGCGAGGTCACCGGCCAACATATTGGAGCAGGAGAAGTAACGGGCCGCCATATTAGCGAAGGCGAGGTCACCGGCCACCATCTCGGAGCAGGCGAAG
>NZ_BALG01000460.1 GCF_000315235.1 Paenibacillus popilliae ATCC 14706
GCCGCGTGTTTTTTGTTTTGGCAGCAGCCCAAGCAGCCTGACATCGCACGGACTTTAATCCTTTATTCCCTTTACGGGTTCGCATACTTTTTTTCTAACTTGGGTTTTGACCCTCGCTTTCACGTCTGCTGGCTCCAGCACAACACCGTTCATCACCGACGCTAGTAAAGCGCGGCCCGACACACCAAATACATCGCTAAGATAAGTGGTCAACTTGATGTTCCCATCCTGAAGGATTTTGTGAATACGGTTCTT
>NZ_BALG01000459.1 GCF_000315235.1 Paenibacillus popilliae ATCC 14706
GTATTACCTAGATGTGCACCCTTATAAAACCCAGTTTTTACTATAGTGTTTAGGTCACGACCTGAAATATCAATTGCTGCACCATCATCAGCGGACACCTTATGACGTTGCCATGGCATACCATCAACATGGGCTTTTGCCTTTGCCTCTGCTTGGTTTGCCACACTATTCGCATGCGCTTTAGCGTCGGCTCCGGCTTGAAAAAGATTCGGTGACCAATCACCCCATTTGCCGCTATCTTTCACGCGCTGGTAATAACTATGGTCGACAAAGCCGTAGGCATTTTGCACACAATGCAGCGCGTTGTGGCGGATTACCTCTACCCAATACCATATCCCAAAGCTTGGTGCACCGGTCATATTTAACCCCATATACCAACCTGTTGATAGATCGGCATTTAAATCTCCTGTCATGGTAGCACTACCGTCATCAGCGGTAACCCGGACTTTTTGCCATGGCTTATTG
>NZ_BALG01000458.1 GCF_000315235.1 Paenibacillus popilliae ATCC 14706
TTATATAGCAAACGGCAACGTTCGAGAATGAAATCGATTTTTTCGCGCTGCTCTTTGTTTGGATAGAGACGATATTTGAAAGCTACCAACATGACCAACAAAGCACTTCTCGCTGTCGTTTTTGTTATTTTCCCTGTCCCTCGGACGTAATCAATTGTCGTGTATCCTTTAATCCACCATAATTTGTCATCGTAAATGGTCTTTCAAATGTCTCTGTTTTTTGATCTACCGGACGTCCGGCAAATACTGAAGTTGATAACGAAAAACAAAGGATAATTGCAAGGAATAGCGAGATCATTTTCTTTTGCATTTTAAAAGCCCTCCCATAGATTTCTATATCATTCAATAACATATATTACTACGCAAGGGATAAAAATCAACCCGTGACGACTCCCCATAGCTAAAGCTAGGGGCTTCTCAGATCATCGAGTTCGTAACCTCATCTCTCCCTGATGGCTCCGTCCGAGCCAATATAT
>NZ_BALG01000457.1 GCF_000315235.1 Paenibacillus popilliae ATCC 14706
ATAGTAGGCATCCAGCACCGGGCGGCTTTGTTCCTCGCGTGCGGCAAGCCGCTCCTCGGTCGTCGCTTCTTTGAGCTCCCGTTCGATGGCAAACAGTTGGTTGCACTAGGCAAGGCCTTGCGCCGCCACGCTGTGCGGATTCGTTCTGGCCTCTGGTGCTGCCTTCAGTGCCTCATCGTATTTGCGCCGTGCATGCGCCCA
>NZ_BALG01000456.1 GCF_000315235.1 Paenibacillus popilliae ATCC 14706
CAACACATTTACTCGCCCAACTACGCTTTGCTTTTTGCCGTCCTTGTTACGGCTCAATCTGACCTCGATAACCTATTTTTCACCAGACTTTTAGTCAAGGAGTGGTAAAAAAGGGGGATGAAGAATGGAACCCACTGTATCTGATGTTGCCGACTACTTCTTGGATAAATTCAGATGTGAAGGTCATACGGTTACACATTTAAAGTTACAAAAGATGTGCTATTATGCTCAGGCCTATTATTTGGCGGAATACGGTGAAGAAATGTTCTCATCAACATTTGAAGCCTGTCGCACGCTCTACTCTAGGTTTCGGAAAGCCAGACATCAGCCGCTTCCCTTTCCATCGTCCGTGAATATGATAGTATTCACCAGTTGTATGCTGAGGGTGATGGATGTAGTATGGAATAAATTCTGGGATAAAGACCCAAACTGGTTAAAGAACCAAACACATATGGAAATACCTTGGAGGCAAGCCCGCGGAACCACACCTTACGGGGAAAGTTGCTCAGAGATTATCGACGCAAATGTAATGCAAGACTATTATAAGGGACTGATTGGCATGAAGGAAAGAAAGCCGTTAAAGCCCTTGTTTAAACTCAGCCAGATAAAACAAGTAGCCAAAAGAATCGATTTATCATCACGAGGTACTGATGAAGAATATTTCGATGAAATTCAGGCAGAACTAGAAGAATTTAGAGTTCTGCGAGAAAGGGCAGCTGGTGCATGGGAGAAAGAAAACGAGTGAAATACCCGTTCGATGCCCGGGTATTTCACTATGGGGAAATATATAAAGTCAAGGATATTTACATTGTGTTTTCAGAGGAAAAGTATGTAAATAGGGCCAAACATGAATCGCGTTTGGTTTGTGTAATCCATCACTGTGAGGCGAATTCAGACCCGCGAGCTTGGGTTATAAACGTAGCCCCATTATCGAGTCGGGTTGAAATGAAGAGGGATAATGACTTGGAGATTACACCGCAAGAAGGTAATTACATAAATCGCTGCTCACTAATTAGGTTAGGTTGTGCCCAACCACTTTTAAAAATAGACTTGGAAGGTCCGGTGGGGGTATTAACTGAATCTCAATTACACCAATTAACAGCACTTCAAATTATACTAACAGGAACGGAACTAGATTAAGGATAAGCCCCGGATCACTCCGAGACTTAGGGGACCTATGCTCATCACGCATATATAAGATAAAAGATAACGAGCACAAGCCTCAGGAGTAGTCCTGGGGTTTATTTGATTTTTACAGTATTTTTATGGCATATACGATTAGTATATTCTGGCCGCAACTCCCCTAAACATCCTAAATTAAGTAAATTGGCACGTGTGTTCGGCAGGTAAAATAAGTCTTTTGTCGTATATTATCTACAAAATAAGTAGATGCAAATAGATCTAACTTCCTGGAACAATAAATGATGACCAATTTGTATACCAATGGTAGTTACGAGTTGAGATTATTAGGACTACATATACCATAAAATATTTCTGGGCAAAGGAGTTAATATGTTAAGTTTACCCTATATTTTTGTCTCTGAAGAAGCATATACCAGTGACGGGAAAATAAGTGCAAAAAATATTTTCGATGAAATGCCTGTGAAAGTTATTCCTTCGGTATTGGAGAAAAACATCCATTTTATTATTGGCATCACCGCCGAAGAATCGGATGATGAACAAGAATTTAAAATTAGGATAAGGGGAAAAGGGTTCAAGGTTGATTCACAACCATTAAAAATTAAATTTACAGAATATGATAAAATTAATGTTTACAACTTGGTCATGGATAAGTTTCCTATTCTACATGAGGGAACTGTATACTTTGAGGCTGTCTATAAAGATAAAGTTATAGATAAATACCCTGTAAAGGTTTTTAAGAAGGAGGATTAACATGGCATACGTACAGTCGTTCTTCTTACACCTCTCCACTCAAATTAAAAAAAACACGATATATTTTACGGATTGTTCATTAGGGCACACGGAAACTGAAAAGATTATCGCAAGCAATCTTTCGCAAATAGTACATGACGAAGAGTTATACCGGAAACACAATCTAATTAAAGTAAACTTTGATGTGAAGGAAAAACGGAATAAAATTGAGATCAGAAGCATTTATTTTATAAAGGCTACTGGTCACGTAATTAAGCACCCATGTAAGCACGTGATCTTATTAGACGGTGAAGAAGATACTGCAACCCAAAAAAGGGATGGTGTTGTTAGTATGCCTTTTAATGACCGTACATATGAAAAGTCCAAGATGAAAAATCAAAAGGGAAGAGTATGTTGTGCTGGTATTATTGGAAAGGTGGGAGCCTTTATATTACCACATGGTACTCCAACATTTCTCCAAATGTATGCTGAAGAGATGAGCGAGTCGAATGAAAATATCTCTTGGAAGGTAATGATTACTGGTATTTTGATTGCAGTTACTTCATTCTTTGGGGTGGAGCTAATAAAATTAATTTTTGGTTTATTTATTGTCGCATCTATTGATTTATTACTTAGTTTAATACCTGGAAATGTGAAAAAAGGGCAAGAAAAAGACCATAAGATACAAGCAAAATTGCTCGCTTTTGCTAGTAACTTTTTGATGTTATTACTTTTTGTAAAAGGAGGCGAATATTTAAGAACCTTCTCAAAAGAAGTGGGTTTCTTTGGACTTGTTTCAGCATACATTCATTACGTTGTAGTTTTCTGGATTTTTTCA
The DNA here is from genome assembly GCF_000315235.1 of Paenibacillus popilliae ATCC 14706. Lineage (GTDB taxonomy): Bacteria > Bacillota > Bacilli > Paenibacillales > Paenibacillaceae > Paenibacillus_B > Paenibacillus_B popilliae. The sequence goes on from NZ_BALG01000456.1 coordinate 2,711, forward strand.
ATATATTTTATTCGCTGTGTTAAGTATGCTGCAAATGCCAATAAAACGAAAGTTCCGAAACGGATAAAAAAATTATTTGGTAAGGATGTCCCATCATAGACTATAATAAGAGACGACACAGAGTCCCAGGAGTAGTCCTGGGGCGGGAGGTTGCGGAGGCTGTTGGGGCGCAGGTAATGTGGATCTCAAAGGAAAGAAAAGTAACTATTCTAAAAGGGTAATCTATAGTGTATACTGGGAATGTATCTGGAGCACCAGTTTCAAAAAAAGAACCGCTGGATGCGACGCGGTTCTTTTTTATGTAGATGTATTCTTCCGAAAAAATCAATAAAGTTTCTTATTACTACAATCATTGTTATTACCTTTTCTGCAACAAATTGAAGGGATGTATGTTTTTCATGAAGACGAGAGATGTTGATATCAGGGCCTCGTTACACCATCGTCTAAAACAAGAGCATGTTGGAGAGTTGGAAAACACACTAATATTAGATGAACTTTCTCTTTGTCAAGGAGAGGCAAGAATTGACGTCGCTGTAGTTAATGGGGCAATTAATGGTTACGAGATTAAAAGTGAAAGCGACACACTGGAGCGATTACCGAGACAAAGCGAGATATACAATAGAGTATTTGATACTGTTACTATATTAACTGCCTCACGTTTTATTGATGGGATAGTGGATATTATTCCAGATTGGTGGGGGGTTGTTACTGCTGAAATGGAAGATGATGAGACAGTTCATTTTTTTTCATTTAGAGAACCGCAGCAGAATGAATATATCGATCCCCTGGCATTAGCTCAATTATTATGGAAAGATGAAGCAATTGATATTTTAAAAAATCGAGACTTGCATAAAGGGTTACTTAGCAAGTCTCGACCAGTTTTATGGGCTGCGTTAGCAGAAAAACTTGAGTTAAAAGACCTACAAGATGAAGTGAGAAGTAAACTTAAGGCAAGGTCAAATTGGAAAGTTCAGTAGCAACATAGGTTATATGATGATTGGTTCCGGCTTTGCGCCAATTAGTGGCATTGCCGGGACCATCTTTATTATTTGCTACATCGTAAATATAGTTATCACCGTTCGAAAAAGTGGAACCAGAATACTCTGGATGAGCAACCACATTAGAGGCAATTTGATGGTATTGGGCTCCGCCAAATTTGCGTGTAACCTTTCCTTTAAATATGATAAATTTGTTGTTTGCAGTGTAGCGAATGTTAGCGCTCATTTTTATGAAACGTGGATCCCCTTCAAAAGGTTCAGGATTAGATATTCCATAATCACTGAATATTGGGGTTCTGGTTATACTTCCTTTTTGGGCAATGCTATTCCATATAGTCCATTCTGTTCTATCCAATTGTTCTACAGAATCCGCGCTAACATCTGAAAGGTTTTTTGGGAATGAGGTTCCGCAAAGGATAACATTTCTCCATTCAGATAAATAAGGCAAACTATTTATCAGACCTGTTAAGAAGATTCCGGTACGAATTTTTTCTGTTGGATTTACATAGCCATAGTCGATTACAAGGTCGATTACCGAAGGGTTCATTTGCAATGTAACTAATAGCTTATCAATATTTTGCTGCAGAGCATCGAAATCATGTTCCTGAATGCGGATGCAGGCTCCCAATCTATCTATTTTATTAGCTGAAACCACCTCTGATTGATATGCAGAGTCTCGATCCGAACCAGTAACAGGTATTATTCCAATTCCCTTATCACGAGCTTGTTTTAGTATAAATTCCATTGGGTGGATATTATTTGCAAGTCTATCTGATGAATCTAGATAGATAAGGTCAACAAAAACGGGGTGGCTTTGTTGCCACGATCTCTGAAGAGTGTCACCAAAATTAGAAAGATGCTCATCGATAGACTTTTTGGGCAGTTCATTTTCAAAATCCCAATCGATTGGAGGGATTTCAATTAGAGGTGTTAGTCGTTCCCTGATGTTTTTAGAAAGACACTCAAGAGCTTTTTGTTCACCTTGTTTCCACTTCAACACAGGTACGTAATGCTTTTTTTCGAACATTTTATCAACCTCGCCTTATCGAGTAGTATATTACGACTATAATTCTACTATAAAAACGGAATTGGTGGTATATGGAATTGACGCTCTAGAATTATTATCTGTATTAACTGCACTTATGCTTGTCGAAAAAGTAATATTTTTTTGAAAACTGTAATTTAAAAAGCTAAATCTACACCGAAATAAATGGGGCCGTTGAAAAGGAGCTCTGCTGGCATTGCGCTGGTGGGGCTTTTATGTTGGACCGCAAAGCTACTTTTTTATTGATTCATACCCAAAAAACAGCTTCGTATCAACACTTTTCTAATGGACCGCACGCGATATGTCTTTCAGCCGGGGCTTGGTGCCCGTTTCGCCTGAATCAGTACAGCCGGACAAGTCCGACCTTTTCGACAATCTATACAACCATTCTGCTGAGCCTCAGGAGTAGTCCTGAGGCTTTTATCATTTTTAGACGGGTTAGGTTGCAAAAAAACATGTATTTTGGTAAGACGGTTGCAGCAAGGATTTGTCAAGGGGAGATGATAAAAATGCAATCAGCGATTTTACATACAGACGCAAAAAGAGCCGTTAAGGGTGTTCGCCCCACGGCTCTTTTTGTGTTTTATACGCAAAAAGACAACCCCGGATCGCTGAGGCCACTGAAGAACTTGCGTTTTTCTTCGGAGGCGGTGCAGATAGTGTAAAAAGAAGACATTCACCCCGCGTTTTGGAGATGAATGTCTTCTTTTTGTCTTCATAATGCTGTATTCACCAGTAGTTCTTAGTCTACTAATTTCAGTATTCGCTTGAGATTTACAGCGAATATGGCCATCGCACCTTGCAGTTGCATGCTAAGCAGACCCGAGTGTTTATTGCATACTAAAAATGCCTAGAATTGCAGCGTAAAAGTGCTTAGATCAGATGCAAAAAAAAGGCACTTGTCAGCCCCTTACATTCCT
>NZ_BALG01000455.1 GCF_000315235.1 Paenibacillus popilliae ATCC 14706
CTTTTTTCGATCAGTGTCTGCAATTGCTTGCCATCATTTTTCTCACCTGTCGTAATGACAGCTGCCGTTATAAGTCGTTCCTCGGTCATCGCTAGATGTGTTTTGTAACCGAAAAAGGCGCTGTCTGCGCTCTTGTGTCCCACGCGCGCGTCTGGATCTGCTGCAAGGCGCAGCTGCTCCACATCATCCTCAATCGTCTCTTTCAGAAGATTCAGCGGCTCCACAATTTTCGGCACCTGTG
>NZ_BALG01000454.1 GCF_000315235.1 Paenibacillus popilliae ATCC 14706
TTCGACCTTTGATCTGCCTATCTTTATTTGCGCAGAAGAAGCTCAAATTGGCAACCCTCATTTTCATTACATTGTGGTGGCCGACAGGCCATGGCGGTTTTCTGTGAAAGTCTACATTGCACATCGTACCATGATTGCGTCGAACCTTCTTGAAAAATGAACGGTAACCTCAACAAGAACGTAAAAAAG
>NZ_BALG01000453.1 GCF_000315235.1 Paenibacillus popilliae ATCC 14706
GGTGAGCTGCTTGAGGGAAAACCTCACGAGCAGTTCTTATGGGGAGGGGCTGGAAACGGGCCTACAGCACCGCGCCAGTCCTTTACCCGACAAGTATTCTTTCGAGCTGTCAAGCAGGAATTGGCTTTTGAGAAATGCCACTCCGAATCCGAGGCGCATCATCATGCTCATTTTGAGCTATTGTTTACGGCAGAAACCATGCTAGCTGTAGCGCTCTTTGAACTGAACAAAGAAAAAACGAGTGATGATGAAGGCTATACCCACGGCAAAATGGTTCGTGGCCTCTTCCACACTCGTTGTCAGGTTCGCGTGAAAAACCACAAGGTATTCAGCGAATCTCTATTGATTGTGACACACAAGTGCAGCCATTTGCAAGGCTTATTGAATTATTTTGGCCGGAGCATGATTTGATGCTTCTTTGGGCTACGCCCAAACCGGATATTTACCAAGGCTTACCTCGGACTGCATAGGTCATGGGAATAAGTAATGAGTTCATATTAGATGAACCTATTAAAACAATCATGGCTTTTCCGCCGCATCCCCAGCATGAAAGTGGGGTTTAGCGCAGCACTTTTCCTCCATACTGAGTAATACTGCGATTGG
>NZ_BALG01000452.1 GCF_000315235.1 Paenibacillus popilliae ATCC 14706
TGGAACGGATTCCTTTTTAAGCTTTGGAGGGTTGGCAGGTGCCTCGGTACTTTTGGCTGCAAAATTGAGCATTTTTCACTTGCAAAAAACAAACCTGAATAGAATGCATTAAGCAATGACGAAAGGGGTGATGAAAAGAAATGAATACAGATCATGATCAATTGGTGAGTTCACTTCATTCGAATTCAGAATTACCACACCATTCTACACCAGAAGGCCTGTTGATTAACCAAATTACCCCATATCAAAATAATCGGGATTCTCCTAATAGAATACAATGAATCCGTAACTGCCACTCAACGGGAAGC
>NZ_BALG01000451.1 GCF_000315235.1 Paenibacillus popilliae ATCC 14706
ACGATAAATTGTGTGATAAAATCACGTTGTCATTAAATAAGTGAGGTGTTTTAAATGAATGGTAAACGAGGTTCAACCACTTTCTTAAAGGTAATTATTTTTCTGGCTGGAATTGCTGTGCTTGCTTTATGTATTTGGTTGCCTGAGATAGCCATTAGAGATGCAAGGGTACATCCAGATACGGCATACTTCCTAATCCCCTTTTTAGTATGTGCATACGGATTCTGTATTACGTTTTCTGTTGTGTTGTATCAAGCATTTAAACTATTAACCTATATTGAAAGGAACAATGCTTTCTCTGAGTTATCCCTTAAATCTTTGAAGGTTATAAAGAAATGTACTTTTGCAGTCATTTTCTTCATTGTGTTAGGGATAGTAAGTTTAAAAGTGCTTTCTAAAGTTACAGGTGACGATCCAGCAGGTCCAATATCACTA
>NZ_BALG01000450.1 GCF_000315235.1 Paenibacillus popilliae ATCC 14706
GTTAGCACAAATCGGCGAAAGATTAATAAAACAATACGCGGCAACACAAATAAGCAAACATAAATTTATTGAATGTTATGACCCTAGTTTCCCTGAAGACCCCTATGCAGATTTTCATACGGTCGTTACCGTTTATATTTTTCGTGATCAAGAAGGAATAAAAAAACTGCTTACCCTTGACTCCCCCGATGAAAAAATATCATTTTACAAAAATATTAACAGACCTTATAGTCATGGCTGTAATCTTATACTTAATTCCAGGCCTGTTGATTAACCAACAAAATACAATTTAAGAATAGAAAAAAAGCCGCCAACTCGGTAAAATGTTTGTACCCTTACAAACGAACCGAA
>NZ_BALG01000449.1 GCF_000315235.1 Paenibacillus popilliae ATCC 14706
TTTGTACCACATCGACGTCTCAAAACCGAAGACAGCCCCAATTGATGAACGCATCGTTATTGATAGCTATATAAAGCACGAGCCGTCACAGGCGCAGATGAAGCTAAAAAATATCCAGCAGCAGAGCGTCATTGATGGTTTAGGCACCGAGTTGACCAAGGCCAAACTTGAAATTATCGCGCTGAAGGGAGGGAAGTCTAAATGAATTTCTGGAAACTTGCTTTTGAACGCCGGTGGATCGACGCGGAGGGATTATGCGGAGCCGTAAAAACAAAAGCCAATCGATTCGGCGAAATCACGCCGGAAGAGTATGAAAATATTACTGGCCAGGAATATCCGAAAGAATAAGCGCCATGCCATAGAGCAGGCGCTACTTTTATGCCCTTTGGATACCCAGGGGGCTATTTAATTGGAGGTAAGCGCGATGGATGGCGTGCAAACAGAGATGCTCCAGCGGATAACGCGGGTGGAGACGATGGTAGACAATATGGATGAAAAGTTGGACAGGGCCATCCTAGCCAACGAGACGGCCACGGCGGCACTACAGTCCGCGAAGTCGGCGCACCATAGACTCGACAAAATAGAGGATAACCAAAAATGGCTCTGGCGCACAATCGCCGGGGCCTTTGTTTTGGCGATGGCTGGATTTATTATCTCCGGCGGCCTGAAATAAATAATAGGAGGGACTTATCTATGGAATGGAGCATGATTTTTAACATGATTGATCCGGTCTTGTTTGTCGTTGTAGCCGCCTGCTGGGCGCTTGGGTACATGCTCAAGCAGACACCGCGGGTGCCGGACTGGACTATTGTCTACATCGTGACGGCAGCCGCTGTGCTTTTGGCCGTCTGGACGTTGGGATTAGGCCCATCGTCGATTATCCAGGGCGTGTTGTGCGGCGCCGTCGCTGTATTTGGGCACCAAGTATTTAAGCAAACAATAACGAAAGGTGGAAATAACAAATGAAAAAAGTATGGATTGATGCAGGACATGGCGGTAAAGACCCGGGAGCAAGTGGAAACGGTGTCGTCGAAAAAGATA
>NZ_BALG01000448.1 GCF_000315235.1 Paenibacillus popilliae ATCC 14706
TCGGCCAATTGTGCCATCTGGACAACGGAAGAGCAATTGGAAACGAGACCGACGACATAGAGGAAGCAAATAAGCCAAGATGGCGTTCCATTGCGTTTCATAATGCCGGATTGAGTGAGTAACAGGGAGAAGTCGAATCGATCCCAGAGACTCTTCAGAATGGGCGCTCCCGCACACTCGCCGTGATTCCATTCTCTAAACTTCGGTTTTTGCAATGCTGACATTGGTGACCCACCCCATAATCTGAAGATATACCCT
>NZ_BALG01000447.1 GCF_000315235.1 Paenibacillus popilliae ATCC 14706
ACTCAAATGGTACGAGGAACAGTTCCGGCTTGCACAGCAGAAGCGCTTCGGGGCTTCCAGCGAGAAGACGCATCCGGATCAATTGGAACTGAATCTGTTTAATGAGGCCGAAGTGCTGGCAGTGCCTAACGCAGAGCCGGAAAAGGAACAGATTGCTTACGAGCGCCGCAAATCGAGCGGTAAACGTGAAGCAGATCTCTCCAAACTGCCGTTGGAAACGGTGACGTATACCCTTGCCGAAGGCGAGCAAATCTGCACCTGCTGCGGTGGATCGCTGCACGAGATGGCCACGCAGACCCGTCGCGAGATAGCGGTGGTGCCGCCTCAGGTCAAGGTAGTGCAGCATGTGCGGCAGGTGTATGCCTGCCGGCACGGTGAGCGCCATGAACTACATACGCCGATTGTGACGGCTCCAATGCCTCGGCCCGC
>NZ_BALG01000446.1 GCF_000315235.1 Paenibacillus popilliae ATCC 14706
GTCGTGACTCTGAGTACAAACGGCATGGAACACTGAGCCTGCTGGCAGGCATTGATTTAGTCACCGGCGAAGTGATCGGTTCGATCGAAGAACGCCATCGCAGTCGTGAATTCGTTGACTTTCTGAAGAAGCTTGATGCCCACTATAGCCCGGAACTGCGGATTCAAATCATATTAGACAACCATTCCG
>NZ_BALG01000445.1 GCF_000315235.1 Paenibacillus popilliae ATCC 14706
ATTTTCATATACTCGTTATTTTAAGGCCTCATTTCATTATTCAAGTGAGATCTTAAAAAAGAGCTTTGTCAAAACGCTTTGTGGTTGTCTTTTTTGTCCTTTCACAAAATGGATAATATATAAAAAAATGTTTGTGTTGCGCATAAATATATGGTAATATATAGGTCAGGGAGGGTTGATATTGGGAATGACGGTCATCAAAACAATGGGAGAACTTATTCAAGACACCAGACGTGCATTAGATATAACATTAATGTTTATTGCATACTAAAAATGCCTAGAATTGCAGCGTAAAAGTGCTTAGATCAGATGCAAAAAAAAGGCACTTGTCAGCCCCTTACATTCCTC
>NZ_BALG01000444.1 GCF_000315235.1 Paenibacillus popilliae ATCC 14706
CTCATACTCCCTTTCATCTTGTAGGTGTGCAACCGCGCCTGGTAATCGTGGGAAGCATACTGGCTGCCGCGATCCGAGTGGTGCAGTACCTCTCGCGCGGTCGCTGCTGGCTGTAGGCGCGGTCTAGAGCCGTTAATACCAGCTTTTTGGTCATCCGCTCATCCATATGAAAACCAACGATTTTACGGCTGTACAGATCCATGATGCTTGCTAGATACAACCAACCTTCATCCGTCGGGATATACGTAATGTCAGTCACCCAGGCTTGGTTTGGAGCGGACGGCCTAAATTGGCGGTTCAATACGTTCTCATGGACAGGCAGGTTGTGCTTCGAGTTCGTTGTTGCCTTGTATTTCTTTACCGTACGCGAGCGCAAACCCAGTTCCTT
>NZ_BALG01000443.1 GCF_000315235.1 Paenibacillus popilliae ATCC 14706
CAATAAGCCATGGCAAAAAGTCCGGGTTACCGCTGATGACGGTAGTGCTACCATGACAGGAGATTTAAATGCCGATCTATCAACAGGTTGGTATCAGGTAGTTGATGCGCCTAACGCGCCAAGTACGGGATGGTATTGGGTAGAGGTAATCCGCCACAACGCGCTGCATTGTGTGCAAAATGCCTACGGCTTTGTCGACCATAGTTATTACCAGCGCGTGAAAGATAGCGGCAAATGGGGTGATTGGTCACCGAATCTTTTTCAAGCCGGAGCCGACGCTAAAGCGCATGCGAATAGTGTGGCAAACCAAGCAGAGGCAAAGGCAAAAGCGCATGTTGATGGTATGCCATGGCAACGCCATAAGGTTACCGCTGATGATGGTGCAGCAATTGATATTTCAGGTCGTGACCTAAACACTATAGTAAAAACTGGGTTTTATAAGGGTGCACATCTAGGTAATAC
>NZ_BALG01000442.1 GCF_000315235.1 Paenibacillus popilliae ATCC 14706
ATTGTACCTTGAAAACTGAATCGCGAAAGTAAAGCTTAGAATCATCCTTTAATTTTAAATAGGAGTTAAAAAGTTTACTTTTCAGCACCGAGAAAGTTGCTTGAAATGGAGGAAACTTTTTGACCACCTAACTAGGTTAAGCTAGTAAGAGCACACGGAGGATGCCTAGGCGCCAGGAGCCGACGAAGGACGTGGCGAACGAC
>NZ_BALG01000441.1 GCF_000315235.1 Paenibacillus popilliae ATCC 14706
TCTTTTTGTACAGGCGGGAATCCGGATCGCTGGTGCTTCGATGGGTCTGGTTCGAGAAGGTTTTTCCATGAAAATCTTCATGGATGGCTTGTTCCGCAAGGCGGGAGGAAGGGCCGGACGCCGGTGGAGGCGGCGGGTCTTGGTCGTTCGCCGTGGGTTGCTCCTTGCTTTCGGATTCATCTGCGGCAGCTTGACGTGCCAGATAAGCCTCTATGGATTCGACAGGAGCCAGTTGGATTTCTTCCAAGCTATGAATCGAGACGTTAGCCCGAACCTGGGTGCCGTCCACAGCGGCATCGACGTTCGTGTTGACAAGACCCGCGGCTATGCACTGATCCACGACGTACTTCATCAATTTTTCAAAAATGCCATGCTCGCGCCAAAGCTTACGCGTTTTCACAAGCGTTGTTCGATCCGGTAAACGAAGAGCGGACGAATCCGGGCGCTGAACAGATTCAAAGTCCAAGCCGCAGAACCAGAGGTATCCCGCATGCATGGGTAGGGTTTGGTAAAGCTGGCGCTCACTATGATTGAACAGATAGCAAAGCAGCATGAGCCGCAGCATGAGCTCCGAATCTGCAGCAGGGCGCCCCTGTTTCTCTGAATACATAGGGG
>NZ_BALG01000440.1 GCF_000315235.1 Paenibacillus popilliae ATCC 14706
GATGCGCCTCGGATTCGGAGTGGCATTTCTCAAAAGCCAATTCCTGCTTGGCAGCTCGAAAGAATACTTCGATGCGCCAACGCTTTACATAAGCATGCAATACTTCTTCCGGAACATCATAGCGATTGCTGATCAGTAAATAGGCATCTTTGTAAGTCGCAGGATCTTCCCCCTTTTGTTCAGATTGACAAGAAT
>NZ_BALG01000439.1 GCF_000315235.1 Paenibacillus popilliae ATCC 14706
CACGCTCCTCTCCCTCTTCTGACCAGCTTGCCCACAGATCAAGTAGTAAAACTTCTCCGTCAAGCCTTTGTTGTTCTACACGATCGCGAGCACTCTGCCCGATCCGGTTATAAGCCTCTTGCTCCCGATCTGCTGCACTTTTTAATTGCTGCTGAATATCTGTCACGATGTCGGCATTCTTCTGCTTCATCATCGCTAGTAATTGATTTTCAAATACGGCTAATTCCTCTACGGCTAACTCCTCTAATCGAGATTGTGGGAAGAACTGTAAAAGGGGTTCAACATGTTCTTCGTTCATGGCCGTTAGTTGGCTAACTATATTATTCAGTTGGGTATGCAGATTCCGTTGTTTTTCTTGGAGGGGCTGAAGGAATACCGTACTCCCATTTTCTATGATTTCGGGTGGCAAGTGATCCAATTGGGTTTCTAATTTAGACGTTATTTGTTCTATATTTTTATCATTCGCGATCACATGTAGGGTAGATACCATTGTGTTTAGATGATTATTTGCTGGTGTACTTAATTCAGACGAAATCAATGCCATGCTTGATTCCACGTCTTGCATCATGCTGTGTAATGCATTTGTAGTGGTTTGTATGATACGTTTATATAATTCTATTCGTTGT
>NZ_BALG01000438.1 GCF_000315235.1 Paenibacillus popilliae ATCC 14706
TCATTTGCTGATCATAGCGGGCTGCAATCTCGGCTATTCTGTTCTTGGTTGCATTCACTTGTTTTTGGCCTTCACGGATGGCTTGTATTTGCTGTTTGACCCGCCTATCCGATCCTCGACCTTTAGGATGCCTCCCCTGCCGTATTTGCGATAATAGATTCAAATCCTGAATTTTTCCATTATTATTTTCCCTTATTTCTATCATAATTTGTTCTTGAAGCTCTTC
>NZ_BALG01000437.1 GCF_000315235.1 Paenibacillus popilliae ATCC 14706
CATATAAGCCGCTTTGTTCACGATGGCGCCGTCCTGCTTCACTTTGAAGTGGATTGCATCCAGGAACACGACAGCGTAAACGGTTTGCAACGGGCGATTCTGCCACTCCTTGATGAGTGGAACGATCTTGTTTGTCACGTTCGAGATCATCGTTGGCGAGACATCGATGCCATACAACGGATGCAGGTGATCTTGAATCTCTCGCGTGCTGACACCCTTGGCGTAGAGCGCGATAATTTGGTCCTCGATGCCCGTTACGTTGGATTGATGCTTTTGGATAACCACCGGATCGAACTCGCCCTGACGGTCTCTGGGAACCGTAATCTTCTGCTCGCCATACTCGCTTGTGATTGTCTTCTTACTTTTCCCATTACGGCTATTGCTCGTCCGCTTGTTCTGCACGTCATGCTTCTTGTAGCCCAGATGGGTGTCCATCTCGGCCTCGAGCATTTCCTGCAACGTTTCTGCGAACAGGTTTTTCAAGGCATTCTGTGCATCCTGAGCGGTAACCAGGTTATTCTCTTTGATAAACGCTCGCAATTGCTCTTTCGTCCACAGTCCCATGTGTTCTCCACAACCTTTCTTTTACTTCCATTTTAGTAGGTTTTGGAGTTTACACAATCTATTTTACAGACCCTAGATCAACCTTTCTTCTATTCTGATTTTACCATGTTTTAGTAGGTTTTAGTAGGTTTTAGAGTTTGCACAATCTATTTTACGAACTCAACACCGGCTTGCCTCGGCATGCTGTTCTTTCGTTTCCCCGATTACTTATTTTCTGTTCGCTTCCCGTCGAGTGGAAGTTACGGATTCATTGCATTGTTTTAGGAGAATCGAAATTATTTTGACATAAAATAATTTGGGTAATCAACAGCCTGGATTCATGGCCAACTTTTTCTCATGCTTTGGGATCAATGTGCAATAATTTGTCTGAATCTTCATCTTGGGATCTCCTTAAACTTTATTATATTTTTATTGAATATTCCCAACGCTTGACCCGTTCCCAAACCAATAGTAATTTGGGTTTCACCAATCGCTTTCTTCCCTTTCCGTCCTTCAACTTTAAAGTAAGCATTTTTCTTATTCCACGATTTAGAGGCAGTAGGTAAATCAGGATATTTTTCAATTAATTCTTTTGTGTTATTTCTTACTCCTACTGCTTCCAAAGCTTTCGTCGTTCCAGTAGCAACTTCAAACTCAACCAAAACCCCATCATATTGTGCTGCGTACTCTCTTGATGGTGAGATGCAAGTTTCCTTGGTAGCCGGTACTTTTCCTGTATTAACCAAATAATTATAATTTTTTTGGCTCATTGTTCTATAGTATTTCTCAGTTTCACCCGTCCCCTTAGACGCCTTTCCGGCACTTTCCTCAGCGTTACTCACAGCGCTTTTTTCAGCGTTTTTCGTAACGCCGACTTCCGAAATGCCATTAGTAGGTGGTTGCGACTGTTGTTCTCTCTCTTCCACCACTGCGATTTCTTCTTCTGTTGGACGCGATGAGAGGTTTTCATCTAACTCTGGCTGTTCCGTTGACGGTAAGCGTCAAACCAATCCCACCTGTGCAAAGCAAGTCAAAACAGTCACAATGAATCCATCACGCATACGAAAGGATGGATTCAAAATGGAAACGAGTTTACAAGCGTTATGGACGGAGCGCAT
>NZ_BALG01000436.1 GCF_000315235.1 Paenibacillus popilliae ATCC 14706
CAAAATTGATTTGGCTAAGCAGATGCTGCTCATGCTGACACGTCAAGCGACATCCGGTTTACGTTCCATTTCCATTCCGGAAATCGATATGAAGTGCCCTTACTCCGCTGTTGATCAATCTGAACAAAAGGGGGAAGATCCTGCGACTTACAACGATGCCTATTTACTGATCAGCAATCGCTATGATGTTCCGGAAGAAGTATTGATGCTTATGTAAAGCGTTGGCGCATCGAAGTATTCTTTCGAGCCGCCAAGCAGGAATTGGCTTTTGAGAAATGCCACTCTGAATCCGAGGGGTATCATCATGCTCATTTTGAGCTATTGTTTACGGCAGGAACCTTGTTAGCTGTAGCGCTCTTTGAACTGAACAAAGAAAAAACGAGTGATGATGAAGGCTATACCCACGGCAAAATGGTTCGTGGTCTCTTCCACACTCGTTGTCAGGTTCGCGTGAAAAACCACAAGGGTATTCAGCGAATCTCTATTGATTGTGACACACAAGTGCAGCCATTTGCAAGGCTTAATGAATTATTTGGGCCGGAGCATGATTTGATGCTTCTTTGGGCTACGCCCAAACCGGATATTTACCAAGGCTTACCTCGGACTGCATAGGTCATGTTAGTCTTTGATGGAGATATTTCTTTATCCATTTATGACCAAGCATTTTATGAGGATTTGAAGGATACTGATGAGGAAGCACTAAATTTTGATACAGGTGAAAGTTTAGAGTACTGGGTAAAATTGTATTGGGACAGCTTGATGACACTTGATGAATACAAAGCAAAGAAACCCTATCCTAAACCGGAAGTATTGGTTTTTGAATCAGTTCCTAAAGAGATTATTCAATTATGTGAGACGGATTGTCAAGCCAAGTGCGACAGTTCTTCTGAGAAGGATTCGTGAGCAGTCTTCCAGCCCAAACATTTTCGTGGTCGTTGATTGATCA
>NZ_BALG01000435.1 GCF_000315235.1 Paenibacillus popilliae ATCC 14706
CGCCGCCGTCAGTCTAACATCGCCCGTCTTGTTGTTGACTGATTTTACGGGCACATGGATGCTAGCTACCTTTTTATTTGCATACTCCTTGGCAGCGGTCAACGCCGCATCAACGGCATTAAAATTATCATTAAAGTCGCCCACACTGTAAAAGTCATTCTCGCCTGGCAACTTCAGGCCATAGTTCGGTGTTGTCTTCACTAGATCACCTCATTTCGTAATTCATAGTGTGTTCTTTT
>NZ_BALG01000434.1 GCF_000315235.1 Paenibacillus popilliae ATCC 14706
TATCCGAATCGTTCCGGCATCCGAGTCAACTCGCCAAATTCATATACGAAGGAAATAAAAAAGCGGTGCAAGCCGTGGAGAATAACTTGCAGGCCAGCTTGTTCGGCCCCGGGGAAACGGAAGCGAATGCGCATATCCGACAGCAAGTGGACAAGCAACGCGTGCTGCGAACGATGGTGTCGTTGGCGCAATTGATGGAGCAAATTGATTCAGAAATAACGATAACGGATTTGGCAGCCCAAGCGCAACTGCTTGCCGCCTTGGAGCAAGCAGCGGGGACAGAGGAAGAGCGAGCCGCATATTGGAGTAATCTAGAGGCAGCAGCGGAGAACGTCATCCAGGTCAAGCAAGCCAAAGAAAACATAAACGGGCAACGACAAGCTTTACAACACCTATTTTTACCTACAGTTGACATGATAGAGCATAACTTATTTGATAGACCGGGGTGGCAAGCACAGGTTTTAGATACACTGAAATACGTTCAGTTTACAGTGCTAGCCATTGATCCGATTGGAAGTTTTGTGCCTATTCGTCCAGAAGAAGCAACGACCTTAGTT
>NZ_BALG01000433.1 GCF_000315235.1 Paenibacillus popilliae ATCC 14706
TCCTTTTCCATAACCATCCTCATTATGAGATGGCTACTGCGTTCATGGAACGTATCGTTGACTTTGGAATACCACGATGCGCTTTCCACCATATTAGTAATGCATGTTTCATAATCACCGACGGCTAAATAATACTCTCCTTTGATTTGAAGATATTCAGCGTATCTTGCATAGATTAAAGGATTACTTTTGTTTATACCGGTCGGGTCTATTTTGCTAGTATTTAGTAGGTCTCTAGCATCTTTGAGGTTGTTTCGTTGTAAGTGTAAACGTAGCAGTTGGTTGGTAGCAGAAATGACAGAATCGTTACTGCACGACTTCAAGAATAAATGGAGTTGTTCAACGGATTGTTCGATATTCCCCTTTTTGGCGTTGATAAATGTTTCCATAAGAAACGTATTTTCTCGAATGTGAGGATAGTCAAATTGCTTGTATTGCAACGAGTGAATACCTAGTTTGTAATATAGTTCAATCCGATCATGCTGTGACAAAAAATCAACATAATGAAGAACGTACTTCCCACTATAGTAAGTCTCCTTCAATCTGCTAAAATCATCTCGTTCAATCAGGTACTTTTGATACATACCTTTGGCGATATAAGGCATGATTCCGTGGGAACGTGAGTAGTCTACGATGAGGTCGTACAATAAAAGTTTAATGGAGGGATTCTCGACGGATGTAATGGTTCGATAAAGCTTTTCTGTTACATCAAGACTGTCTTCATTTGGCGATTCAAGAAATTTGGTTGCTACTTTTCGTATCAGCTCAACATTTTGACATTGTTGGATTGTTGTTTGCAAGATACACATCAAAGACTCTGATCTTTTTTCAATCTCTATATCAGGCCTGTTGATTAACCAAATTACCCCATATCAAAATAATCGGGATTCTCCTAATAGAATACAATGAATCCGTAACTGCCACTCCACGGGAAGCGAACAGAAAACAAGTAATCGG
>NZ_BALG01000432.1 GCF_000315235.1 Paenibacillus popilliae ATCC 14706
TCCGACTGTATTCGTTACCCGTTATTGTATTCCATATATGGGGTGTACAAGTGATCGGCTCGGTGACGATTGCGCTTATCCAACTGTGTATAGCACAACCAATGTGTTATCGCCAGATTCGCTTGGGATGCCCTTGTCGCTGTTTTACACGATCAATATCCTAACTATGGCTATCTTCATCTATGTCAATA
>NZ_BALG01000431.1 GCF_000315235.1 Paenibacillus popilliae ATCC 14706
ATCTTAGATATCGGAAATCATACGATATACAGCTTCAACCACAACGTATCCTCCCCCTTGCTTTTTATCATCCAGAGTCATATCGCCTTGCTTACGGTCACATTGATACTATTTGGAGCTAGTTATTTTTGGAGCAAGGAGGTCGAATTTTAGCTATGGCAGCGCATCTCTTCAGACTAGCCTTTCAATACAATTTAAAGTTTATTTATCGACAGCGGCAACATATCGTGGATGCAGTTTTTCATTGCCCTATTTTCCTATGTTTTACTTAGCGCTGTCGTGGAACTATACATCACTAAAATGATGGGTTCCCATGCGATCGCAAGTCTCATTCGTGTTCGCAGCAAAACAGTATATTACTGTGCTCACCTGATTAGTTTATCGGTGATGA
>NZ_BALG01000430.1 GCF_000315235.1 Paenibacillus popilliae ATCC 14706
CAGTGGGCATGAAAAAGGTCATGTGGAGAACAAATGCGGATACGCCAAGCGCAATTGGGCTGTGCCCATTCCAGTCTATGAAAGCCATGAGCAGATCGCTTCTTATTTCGCGGAGCAGGCGCACCAAGATAGGGAGCGTTCGCATTACATCAAAAAGATTCGTATCGCCGATCTGTGGGAGACGGATCA
>NZ_BALG01000429.1 GCF_000315235.1 Paenibacillus popilliae ATCC 14706
CCAAACAAGGCTGGTGTCTTAGTTGTGTCTAAACCAGTTACTGCTTTTTTATTAAATCTAGCTTCCTTTGTGCCCGTAAGTGCTTGGTTCCCAGCGGCGTTAACACCCGTTGCTTTTACTTTGTACTTGCCTCCAGGTTGAAGTCCCTTAAACGTCAATACAACCGTATGCGCAGTATCATTATATTTTGCCTCTGTAACGGTAAGGCC
>NZ_BALG01000428.1 GCF_000315235.1 Paenibacillus popilliae ATCC 14706
ATGCGGGTTGCCCTTGCGCGTTCGTGTACTTTTTTTTTACCCGCGCTCTCATGGTTGCCTGGTGCCACGCCCGCCCAGGACGCTAAATGATCAGCAGTTGGAAATTGTTCCATATCGACACCTATCTCCGCCATAATCGCTGCAGCCGTTACCTCACTGACTCCGGGGATGGTTTGAATCAACTGCTGGGCTTCCTTGTAAGGCTG
>NZ_BALG01000427.1 GCF_000315235.1 Paenibacillus popilliae ATCC 14706
GAGAATTTGACCAAACGGAACTCAAGCGATTCGTGGTCAGCGACCTGACCTACGTGAAGGTTCAGAACCGGTGGCATTACATTTGCGTGCTAGTATAATGTTCCGAAAATAATGTAACTATATTCCAGCATTTTGTGGTATAATCTTCGTAGCCCTTATTGAAACGGAGAGAAACCATGCCCTTCCAATCGAAAAAAGAAAAGTTAGTATTATCCATTGCCGATCGAGAAATGCTTCAACGAATCAGTCACGCGCGTTCAGAAGAATATCGCCGGGTAGAGCGCGCACGTATTCTGCTTCATTATGCCGACGGCTTGAGCATCCCAAAGATCGCAGAAATTCTCGGTACAACGGTGCCCAAGGTCAATCGCTGTGTCGATAAATCACTGGCATTAGGGCCGGATGCCGCATTGGGAGAAGAACAGCGTTCAGGTCGGCCTTCCGTTGTAACCCCTGAAGCGAAAGCATGGGTCATTTCTTTGGCCTGCCAAAAGCCGAAGGACTTGGGCTACTTGTATGAAGTCTGGACCCAGCGTCTTTTGGCACAGCATGTGCGTAATCACGCGGTAACTGAAGGTCATGACTGTCTCTCCCGCATGTCGCCTAGC
>NZ_BALG01000426.1 GCF_000315235.1 Paenibacillus popilliae ATCC 14706
ATTTGTCCTACGACGAGAAACCTGGCATTCAGGCGATCGGCAATACCGCCGAGGATTTGCCTCCCGTCGCCGGGAAACATTCCACCATAGAAGCTTGATGCCCACTATAGCCCGGAACTGCGGATTCAAATCATAGTAGACAACCATTCCGCTCATATCTCCAAGGAAACAAATGCTTATCTGGAGAGTCGGCCGAACCGGTTTGAGTTCGTCTTCACCCCCAAACATGG
>NZ_BALG01000425.1 GCF_000315235.1 Paenibacillus popilliae ATCC 14706
TTCGGTTCGTTTGTAAGGGTACAAACATTTTACCGAGTTGGCGGCTTTTTTTCTATTCTTAAATTGTATTTTGTTGGTTAATCAACAGGCCTGACCTAGTAAAAAACATAAAGGTGGGAAATAGAAGTTTGTGAAAAAAGGAAGAACAGGTTTACGAATACGTTGTGATAAGAATGTACCTGTTGTTTTAAAAAAAGCGTTTATTCATTTTGCAAAATGGTTGCGATGTCACTACAATTTCCCCAAAAGGGTACCTGTTTATATTAAAGCAAGCTATCATGTTGTAGCTCCGGTTACTAAAGAACATGCTTCAGCTTTATTTTTTGCACGATTTGATAAAAATGAAGAGCCGTATATTCGAATTGCTACAGGGGATTTTTATGATTTGGAGAAAGAGCATGGACGTAGAGATGCCATTTTGATGACTTTAAATAGCTTATCACATGAACTTCAACATTATTATCAATGGATAGATGGTAAGGAATTTCTTGAAGAAGATGAGGAATTTTTTGAAGATGAAGCAGTAGAAGGGGCAGTAGAACTTACTTGGGAGTATATAGAAGACGGTTTTGAAGAGTTTTGGTCTTCATTGGATTGTTAAGTTATTGCATAAAGCTTACATACGTATTGGTGGGGTGTTGCAGTTACATTTAATGATGAGGAAACCAAAGCACAAATTGAGTCTGTAAAACAATCATGGCTTTTCCGCCGCATCCCCAGCATGAAAGTGGGGTTTAGCGCAGCACTTTTCCTCCATACTGAGTAATACTGCGATTGGAC
>NZ_BALG01000424.1 GCF_000315235.1 Paenibacillus popilliae ATCC 14706
GCTTCTATGGTGGAATGTTTCCCGGCGACGGGAGGCAAATCCTCGGCGGTATTGCCGATCGCCTGAATGCCAGGTTTCTCGTCGTAGGACAAATGAACGTCGCAGAGCGGTTTTATTTCTTCGTTCTCCAGAATGTATTCGACTTGCTGATAGACGCAAAGCACTTCCGTCCGTTTTGCATCGAACTCTGGATCGCGGCGTTCCAGATCATAACGGACTTTATGTGGTTGCAAGTCTTGGGCGGCCAGCAATCGGGACACGCTG
>NZ_BALG01000423.1 GCF_000315235.1 Paenibacillus popilliae ATCC 14706
AAGGGAAGCACAAAAACCTATGCAGACTTTATTCAAAAGCTAGAAGCTATAGCAAACACTGTCATCGGCGAAATAACCGAGATAGAGCCCGGATTTTCGACTATCGATCTTGCTCCCGGATATGTGTCTGTTAAAGGTGAGGATTTTGAAGGAAAAATTTATTTGGTAGAAATACCAATTAAGAATGGAGTAGACAAAACCTATAAAAAAGGTGACAAAGTGAAAGTTATCAATAAAAATAAGTGGGAAGTTAACAATATCAACGGTAATTGGGAATCAGCCCCTGAGTTTTTGTCTAAGCTGGCTGACGACTCAAAAAACACGTCCCAAAATAGTGCAGAGAGTCACACACAAGTTAAAAACAGTGTCATTGGTGAGATAACCGAGGCATGGCCCGGATATGTGTCTGTTAAAGGTGAGGATTCTGAAGGAACTATTCAGTCGGTAGAAATATTATTTGAGAATGGATTCAATAAAACCTATAAAAAAGGTGACAAAGTTAAAATTATCAATAAAGATAAGTGGGATGCTTACTTTAACGGTAAATGGTATTCAGCCCCTGCAGAGTTTATGTCTAAGCTGACTGA
>NZ_BALG01000422.1 GCF_000315235.1 Paenibacillus popilliae ATCC 14706
TCAACTTGACATTGGAAGCTTCCAGCACCTTCTGGATACGATTCTTCTCAGCCGTCAGGTTCCCGATCCGTTTTTTGCGCAAGCGTGTTAGATCACGTAGTTCCCGGAGATCTTCGGAGGGCACAAAGCTTTTTTCGATTAGGCCGACTCGCAGTAGCTTGGCGATCCTCTCCGCATCGCTAACATCGGTTTTGCGTCCAGGGACGTTTTTGATCCGCTGTGCATTAGCAAGTGCAATGTACAAATCCCGTGTCATTGTGGGAAAGGTTCGCGTTTGAGCCTGTGGCGTTTCATTGGCTTCGCCCGTCAATATACAAGCGACAATCGTTTGCTG
>NZ_BALG01000421.1 GCF_000315235.1 Paenibacillus popilliae ATCC 14706
TACCGGTTTACAAACGGAAGAGCTCTAGCCTCCAAATCCAAGCCAAGCGCGTCGACAAAGTAAAGAAGATTCGCATTTGTAACGAAGCCAAGCAACTCCAAATCCATGGCGGATACCGTCACGTGCAGAAAATGCGAGTTCGCTGTGAACACGTCTTTGCAGAGGCGAAGAACGTTCACGGAATGAACC
>NZ_BALG01000420.1 GCF_000315235.1 Paenibacillus popilliae ATCC 14706
ATCGCAACTACTCTGTTGATGCGTTGATTACTAATAGTGAAAGGGTGGAACAAGAATGCAGACGATAACCAACCGAGAGCAGACGCAAGAATTATCAACGGATATCCACGTTATCACAGCGGAGATTAACGCGTACAAGCAAATCGCAGGTGAAGCGATACTCGAGATTGGGCGAAGGTTGAAACACGTGAAAGAAAATGAACTAATTCACGGTCAAT
>NZ_BALG01000419.1 GCF_000315235.1 Paenibacillus popilliae ATCC 14706
CCCGATGCCCTCGCTCCAACGCTTCGATTCCAAGCCCCACTGACAGGTGAGTCTTTCCCACCCCAGGCGGGCCTAAAAGGATTACATTGTAGGTGTGCTCCAGCCAGAGTGATTTGTCTCACGATATGGGGTCAGTCCCTCTTTCCTCAACGGCTCTTTCTTGCATCGGTGAATATATCTACTACAATATATTCAATTCCTCCATTTTCTTCAAACATCATGCATGCCGAAAATCCACCAGTCAGGTAATTATTACAATACTCCAACACATAAATCACCATTTTTGTTATACTCAAGAACGGTATTTTTTAACAACAAATACTAATCTCTCATACAGGAAGGGGGTAAAGAAGTGGTTATTGATCGAATTATGTTCAAGAAATCTATGGACTACAGCATTCCTTAGCCGCGATTATGAACGCAGTTATTGATTGAATTTCTTTTATAAAAAGGAGAAGAATATGAAAAAATTTATAGCCTTGATATTATTGATTGCTCTTTCGTTTACAAGCCTTCCTCTTGCGTATGCAGATTTCGCGAATGGCACCTTGGTTCAGACCGAAGCAGGATTCAAGCCGATTGAACAAATCCGGGTCG
>NZ_BALG01000418.1 GCF_000315235.1 Paenibacillus popilliae ATCC 14706
GGTTCATTCCGTGAACGTTCTTCGCCTCTGCAAAGACGTGTTCACAGCGAACTCGCATTTTCTGCACGTGACGGTATCCGCCATGGATTTGGAGGCTAGAGCTCTCCGTTTGTAAACCGGTACTTCTTCCAGAGTTAGGCTTTTCAAGCTGACCAGCGAAGTTATCCCCAGATCCTTCAGCTCCGCCAAGTACTCTTTGGTGCCGTACGCTTTGTCTGCCGAGAGTGTGCGAATCGTAACAGACGGGTGCCGAAAACGAATGGCGGCCAATTGGTGGAGACTGACTTCCCGTTCTGCACGACCCGAAGCCTGACTTGCACGACGATCTAAAATCACGCCCGACCGGACATCGACCACATCATGAACCAGAAACCGAGGATGGGCCTCTTGACCAGCGCTCTTTTTGTACAGGCGGGAATCCG
>NZ_BALG01000417.1 GCF_000315235.1 Paenibacillus popilliae ATCC 14706
CGAATGCTTAAGGCAGCTAAAGCCACCTCGCATCCGAAGCGCCTTATATCCCCCTAGCTAAAGCTAGGGGGATATAAGGCGCTAAGTTATAAAACCGTATTCCAGCGTAATCATCACTCATTTTGTGCAAACCTTTGCATAAAGCATTAAAAAAATATACTCTTGATATAAACGGTTTTGTAAGCGGTTACTTATAAAACGAATTATACACATTGCCATATTATTTGTAAACCGTTTGCATCAAACTTTTTTTTATTCTATACTTTGACTCATCATTTGGAACGAGTAAGCGAGGTTATCATCATGGCCGTAACCATTGTACACGTAGCCGAAAAGGCTGGCGTTTCCCCTTCCACGGTATCGCGCGTCATTTCTAATGATTCGCGGATCAGTCAGAAGACAAGTCGAAAAGTACGAAAAGTTATGGAGGAGCTTGGTTACCACCCCAACACGCTGGCGAAGAGCTTAGTTACGAAAACAACAAACAATATCGGCATCGTTCTTCCCCGCCCCGCTGACGAATTGTTTCAAAACCAATTTTTCTCGGAGATCATCCGCGGCATTGTTACGAAAGCAGCGGCAAGCAGCTATGACGTGCTGATGACAACAGGATCGAATGCCCAAGAGGAAGTACGAGCTGTAGAGCGGCTTGTGCACGGCCGCAATGTAGATGGCATTATTCTGCTATCTTCTCATAAGGATGACGATAACATTTCTTTTCTCCGAAAAAAGAAGTTCCCATTTGTGCTGGTGGGCCGCAGTGAAGACTTTACCGACATTACGTCTGTGGATAATGACAACGTCGCAGCCGCACAGTCCATCACTGAGCATCTGATCAAGCTTGGTCATCGCAAGATCTGCTTCGTGAGCGGACCTATGGAACTAACCGTATCGAAGGACCGCTTCAAGGGCTACCGTAAAGCTTTGCTTGAAGCTGGCCTCCCTTTAGATCGCAATTATATCTTTGAGGGCGCCTTCACTCCTGACTCTGCTTCACATATTACAGAGCAAATCATAGAGTTATCCGAGCGGCCTACTGCCATCGTTGCCATCGATGATGTGCTTGCTTTCGGCATTATTCGCTCCTTATGGAACAACGGCTTGACCGTTCCTGAGGATTGCAGCGTCGTCGGATTTAACAACACCTCCCTCTCGGAGATGTGTCTGCCGCAGATTTCAAGCGTAGATATCGGGACGTATCAGATGGGCCAATCCACCGTTCAGGCGCTCATTCAATGCATCAAGGGCGACGGTTTTGATCAAGCGCGCATCATCATTCCACATCAGCTCATTTGGAGAGATTCTGTAAGACCGCCAGAGCAATAACAAGTCTCATTATACTATCCATAATTGCCCAAAAAGGAGAGGACCCGATTATGCTGCTAGAAGCCATCTATCATCGTCCACAACAGAACTGGGCTTATGCCTATGACCGCCAAACGATTCATTTGCGCATTCGAACAAAGAAAAATGACGTACAACAGGTAACCGTATATTACGGTGACAAATTCGATTGCTGGCAAGGCATGGAGAAAACCGAATCCGCGCCGATGGTCCGCTTGTATCAGGATGAGCTGTTCGATTATTGGCAGGCAGAGGTGATTCCTCCGTACCGGCGTCTCGCCTATGTTTTCAAGCTTGAAGACAGCATAGGCTCTATATGGATGACCGAACGCGGCTTCCAGAAGGAGGAGCCTGCGCCGACGAAGAGCTGGTTCGAGTATCCGTTCTTGAACCCTGTAGATATTTTCGCGCCTCCTGCTTGGGTCAAAGACGCTGTGTTCTATCAGATCTTCCCGGAGCGATTTGCAAACGGTGACAAGAGCAATGATCCTGCTGGTGTAGAGCCATGGGGGGGTGAGCCTACGCCGGACAACTATTTTGGCGGAGATCTGCAGGGCGTACTCGATCATCTCGATGATTTGGAACAGCTTGGCATTACAGCGATCTACTTTACACCGATCTTTGAGGCGACGACCAATCATAAGTACGATACGAAAAACTATATGAAGGTCGACCCTCACTTTGGGACAAATGAGAAGCTGAAGGAATTGGTCAAGACGTGCCACAGTCGCGGCATCCGTGTGCTGCTGGATGCCGTGTTCAATCACGCTGGGTATTCATTCCCACCGTTTGTGGATGTCTTGGCAATAGGAGAACAGTCCATTTATAAGGACTGGTTCCATGTAAGAGAGTTTCCGCTCCGCGTCGTGGATGGCATTCCAACGTTCGATACGTTTGCGTTCACGCCGATGATGCCAAAGCTGAACACGGAGAATCCCGAAGTGAAGGCGTACTTGCTTGAGGTCGCCCGTTACTGGATTGAGGAGGTGGGAATCGACGGCTGGCGCCTCGATGTCGCGAACGAGGTGGATCATCAGTTCTGGCGCGAGTTCCGACAAACGGTCAAGGCGTCTAATCCGGAAGCCTATATCCTAGGCGAAATGTTCCATGAAGGCATGATGTGGCTGCAAGGCGACCAATTCGATGCGGTCATGAACTATCCATTCACGTATGCGATGCATGACTTTTTTGCCGAGAGAACCGTAGATGGAGCCCAATTTGCACAAGCCATTGAACATCAGTTGGCAAGCTATCCTCAGCAGGCCAATGAGGTCATGTTCAACCTGCTCGACAGCCATGATACGGCGCGTCTCCTGACGCTATGCGGCAATGATAAGCGCAGAATGAAGCTTGCCGCCCTGTTCCAGCTCACCTTCCTGGGAACGCCTTGCATCTATTACGGCGACGAAATCGGTCTGGATGGGGAGAATGATCCAGGCTGCCGCAAATGTATGGAATGGGATAAAGAGAAGCAGGATTCCGAGCTGTTGGATTATTACCGAAGCCTTATTGCACTGAGGCATCAGCATGCTGCCCTTCGATCGGGCAGCTTCCGCTTCCTGCATGCTAAGGAACAAGACCGCGTCATTGCCTACGAGCGTGCTGATAAGCACAGCCGCTTCATCATCGTGCTGAACAATGGCACTCGTCGACGCTCCGTTCGACTGCCAATGGCTGCTGGGGATTGGCACAACGCCCTTACAAGCGAAGTTCTCCATGCTTCAAGCAGCAAAACGGCCGTACCGATTGACGGAATGAGTGCCGTGATCCTTCGTCGATAAGTTTATTTATTGCTGTACGCCAAGAACGCACGATAAGCGGCTACTTGCTACCTCAGGTCTCCTCGATTATAAATGCGAAGAAACCGAGAGAGGGCACTTTTTTTAAGTGTCCTTCTCTCGGGTCATCGTTATTACGTTAATAGGAGCGGATTGATAAATGTGGACCTCATTAAGCAGTAGTGACAATTTGATTATGGACATGTTTAACGTAGCATTGCAGTTGGAAGAGCCATGGAAACTGACGCATATTGAGTTTGACGATCAGGAACAAGCTTGGCACTTGCATCTGGATTTTGAGCGCGGGGCTGCATTTGCCTGTCCGCGGTGCAGCGCTGAATGCAAAGCATACGACATTGAGAACAAGCACTGGCGACATCAATGTTCGAAGCCTGGGCGAATTCATTACAGGAATGGCTCCTTTCTGAAATAAAAAAAGTGCCCTTCCGTTTCGATTGAAACTAAAAGGCGCTGGTTGTACGATTCACTTTATTAGGATTGACTCATTTCCGGCCCGGATTGCGTGATGTCCGGGAAGAAATAGGATACCATCACTTCGTATTGATCCTGTGCCGACAAGCAGGTATCCGCAAAATATCCTTTTTCTGTTGTGAATTCTTTCAGTCCGCGGTAATAAAACAGCTTATGCTCATAGTCAATGATAAAAGGCAGGATATCATTTTTCAAACACTCTTTGAACATAATGATGCGACCCACCCTTCCATTGCCGTCCTGAAAGGGATGTATGCTTTCAAATCGATAATGAAAATCCACGATATCCTCTACACTTTTATTCTTTTTATTACGATAATCTGCAAGCAGTTTTTGGATTTCACCACCGACCTTTGCAGGTGCCGTTGTCTTCGTGTCACCGACCACGTTCGGTCTTGTTTTATAATCCCCGACACGAAACCATTCCTTGCGTTCATCAGATGTGCTCCGTTTCAGAAGCCGATGGAATTCCTTAATCATGTCTTCCGTCAGTTCCTCATCCGCATGGGCAAGCATATCGTCAAAGCAGGAAAAGTGATTGACGGTTTCAATGATATCGTCAACACTTGCCGCTTCATCCGGTTCTACATTGATTGTGTTCGTGTCATAAATATAGCGCGTCTGATCTTCAGAAAGGCGGCTGCCTTCAATCCGGTTCGAATTATATGCGAGTTTGATCTGTGTCTGATGGTACAGACCGCCTTTAAGCTTCATTTCCTTCTCTTCCAGCAGCCGTTCCAATAAGCGTTGCTTCATAAGAGCATTACTCCTTTCTGTACAGGATTCTCCAACTATACTATACCACATTTTGGTTAAATCCTTATATCAAGGGCATATTTTGTGCTTCCACAATGGAAAAGGAATCCTTATTCACAGTAGTCATTCAAAGTAATTCCAAAAACAATAAGAGGGGCATAGCCCCTCTTTACTCTGGCCGTCAATACATCTCAAACTATAAGTCTTTCCTAACCAACAGTGAACAGCACTTGGATTGTCAACAGTAAATCAAACAACTTTTTTAAGGGCTAGATTTCGATAGTGGACAGGAGTTACATACCCTAATGTTCCATGAATTCGATGCTTGTTAAACCAGTTGACGTAATCGTACAACTCTAGTTCAAGGTGAGCAAGGCTCTGGAAGTTCATTTGATTCACGAATAATTCTCGGTTCAAGGTGTTGGCTGTAGCCTCTTCATTGCACTTGGCCTTATGCGGCTTATACTGCGCCACGGTGTACGTCGAAACCAACCCTTGCTCCTTCATAATCCGACCAATTCGGCGTCTGGACACAACTATCCCGCGTTCATGGAGCTTGATTTTGATTTTTCGAGTGCGATAGGCTTTTCGATTCTTGTGGAAGATGTCCACAATGGCTTCGGTGGCGTCATCTTCCTTGGCTGCTTCTCTTTCCGTAAGGCGATCAGTTCATTCTCTTCGGGAGAGCGATTGTCCTTTTCAGAGAAAGAGCCTGTGGTTTGGGCTTGTTTAATCCAGCAATCCAAGGCCGATGCGGTGAGGTCATATTCCTTCACAATGTCTGCTCGGGTTCTTCCGTTGTCATAAAGTTGCACCAGTTGCTTTTTAAACTCTGCTGTGAAAGTACGTCGTTGTTTTGGCATTGTAGACGATCCGCTCCTTAGGATAATAGCTTTATTCTACAAGCCCTTATTTTTGTTGTCCAACTAAGTGTAGCCGATCCAATTGACTTCAATATTTTTACATGGTAGAATATTCTAGACATAGTTTATAGACACGGAGCATTTGACCAAATTCATATTAGGAGATGAATAAAATGAGAAGATTCAAAAAGATGATTATTTTGGCCTCCATTGTTACTTCTATGACGGTTATGTCGCAATCTGCGTTTGCTGATAACGTGCATAGATGTCACGCGTTTACTAAGCAATGTATACCCGATAAAAATAACACCGGCACTGGAAGTACAAAGTATGAGTATTATGAAAGACGTACAGGTAACTTTGTAGGTTATGAAAAAGAAAGAAGAGGTTAACTTTACAAGGTATATATTCGCCGTGTGAAGGATGTTTGAAAGCTATTAAGTACGTACTTAATAGCTTTTTTTTCTGTTGTTTCTTTCTTTATTTTAGTTATATAAAAAAATTCCCCAAAAAGGTGGGTGTAGTTGGTATGAAGGCGAAGTGGAAAATTTCTTTTGTACTCCTAACGATGGTAACGTTTCTTAGTGCTTGTTTCGGTGGAAAGCAAGCATTAGCGCCGCTTAAAGACGGAAAAGAAAAAATAAAGGTGGTGTATCGCAACGAAAGACAATTTAATGAGGACTATGGGCAGTTCTTTAGTGTAAAATATCCGAATATCGATGTGGAAGTGATTCCTATTATGTCGGGAGATCACCCGCTCAATTTCTACGGGGTGGAAAAGGAGGACGAAGAAAGAGTAAAAGAAATAATCGAGCAACATAAACCAGATGTACTACTCCTAAACGAAGATTTGCTCACTTCTTATGCGCAAGAGGGCAAATTATATAGCTTAGATGAAGTGATCGTGCAAGATCAATTTGATTTAACAGGCTACATGCCGGGTCTTATCGATAGCTTACGTGCGAAAGGAAAGGGGAAATTATACGGACTCATTCCTAGCTTGGAAGCTGCAGTATTGTACTACAACCGCGATTTATTTACCGAGAACAACATTGAATTCCCGCGCAACCAAATGACATGGGAAGAGGTTTTTAATTTATCTAAGCGATTTCAGGGTATAGGCACAGGAAAAAATAAAGTGTACGGACTTTATCAGATGTCCCTTTCCGAAATTAGTAACGCTTGGTTTTTTTATGATGTTGCAAAAACTTCTCCTTTGCGTATGTTCGATGCAAAAGCAAAGAAGTTTCTAATTCATACAGACGGTTGGAAGAAAGTTTTTGAGCTAACAACAGATGCGATACGTTCTCAAGCAGTCTCTTTCTATGACCCAAATGGTGATGTCGCCAACTTCCTTGCTTTTCAATCTGGAAAAGCAGCTATGACCATTTCTAATTCTTGGATTATACCTGAGCTTGAAAACCCAAGATCTTTTAACGGCCAGCCAGCAAAAAAAATAAATTGGGATATCGTTACCGTTCCGATTGATCCTCAAAATCCAGATGAATCCGCAGAAGTAAGATTTGGAGGCATATATGCAGTTTCGGCTAATTCCCCGAATAAGCGTGCTGCCTGGGAATTTGTGAAATTTGCAAATGGAACGGAAATGGAGAAAATTTCATCTCGTTCAACAGGTAAACCTTTTCCGACGAGAAATCAAGTATTCAAGGAATTACATGGAAGAAGCGTGGAGCCATTCTATAAATTGAAACCGATGGTATACTCTTCAGATGTTTTGTCTCATGTGAATGTTCCGGAAGAGTTTTACCGTCTCTATACACCGTTGCTCGAGGACACATTAAGAGCGATCGTAGATAACAAGATAACAGTGGATGAAGCGCTGGCTGAGCTACAAGTGAAGGGTCAGAATGCGTTGGAGCAAGCACGAGCAGCAAAGAAAAGGGAAGACAACTCTAAAACCGCTGAATAGGGGGAGCGAAGGGCTGGACTGGTGGTGTGGGTACTCGCAAAGCCATATCTTATTTCCAGAACTTCCACCAAGGCAAGCATCTGCCATGAGTCTCTGTTCGAGATAGCAGTATAGTTAACTTTTCATCTGTAGACTCATTGGCTATGGGGTCTGTCATGAGTTTTGTGTAGTGCGGCCGGGCAAGGTCGATAATTCTAGTGGGTGGGAGTCCCATCAGGAAAAGGCCTAACCAGCAGTCCTGTAGCTAGTTCTTGGAGGTTATTCGGTAACGAATAACCTTAAGCGTAGAACGGCAAAATAGCGGGCCGAAAGCGAAAGCTGAAGTGATGGAGCCTCGAAAATAAGTGGAGACAGGCCGATGTGGTTACACACACAGAAGGCAATATCGGTTCGAGCATTTTGGTGAGTTTGAATCGGCACTCCGGGGTCTAAGAGCTTGGCACGTTACAAACAGAGAATTAGCGGGAACCCGGGAGGCCCTAACTCTTCCTGGAACCAGCGGGTATGCCGTACAAGTGAAAACCAAGCAAGGAAAGCAAAAGAGAGATAGGGAGTCGGATGGCTGAGTAGTATTGATGAAGCTGCGTAATGGCGGCGGAGAAAAGGAAGCCACATCAGAAGACCTTGGCAAAGGACACAATTCCCACACGCAGAGGTGGAAGTGAATTGGAAACAAAACTTGTTAAGATAGCACAAGCAGCAAGAGAACGACCAAAAGAGCAGTTTACAAGCCTAATCCACCTTTTGGACGAGAAGGCATTGTACATGTGCCATCAGGAACTGAAAGGGAATAAGGCTGTAGGTATGGACGAGGTTACGAAAGCGAAGTACGAGGAAAACCTGGACACAAACATAAGGAATCTCCATCAATCCTTGCTTAAAATGGCCTACAAACCTCAGCCCGTTAGACGAGTGTATATCCCTAAGCCTGGAAGCAACAAGATGAGGCCACTAGGCATACCGGCTTACGAAGACAAGATTGTGCAATTGGCGGTAAGCAAAATCTTATCTTCCATAATGGAAAGGGATTTCGTGGAAGCCTCTTTTGGATTTCGGCCTGGACGTGGATGTCATGATGCACTGCGAACACTACACACAATCATCATGACGAAGAAAACGAACGGGGTTGTGGATGTGGATATAGCAGGATTCTTTGATCATGTCGATCATAACTGGATGATGAAATGCCTGGAGGTACGAATCAAGGACCGTAAACTCTTACGACTGATTCAGCGTATGCTCAAAGCAGGAGTAATGGAGGAAGGAAGGAGCCGGCAAACAGAGCAAGGTACGCCACAGGGAGGAATCATCTCACCCGTACTCGCAAATGTCTACCGTAAGCGTCAAACCAATCCCACCTGTGCATAGCAAATCAAAACAGTCACAATGAATCCATCACGCATACGAAAGGATGGATTCAAAATGGAAACGAGTTTACAAGCGTTATGGACGGAGCGCATTACCGC
>NZ_BALG01000416.1 GCF_000315235.1 Paenibacillus popilliae ATCC 14706
AGGATCTGGGGATAACTTCGCTGGTCAGCTTGAAAAGCCTAACTCTGGAAGAAGTACCGGTTTACAAACGGAAGAGCTCTAGCCTCCAAATCCATGGCGGATACCGTCACGTGCAGAAAATGCGAGTTCGCTGTGAACACAAACCTACAATTGCTAAAATGCTCGGTATGGAAAGCAGGGTCAACAAATGAATGAGTTAATCCCAACACAATCGAATGGGCAGGGTCATCTACTCGTCAGTGGTCGCGATCTTCATGAGTTTTTGGAGGTTGGAACTCAGTATACGAAGTGGTTCGAGCGTATGGTCGAGTAGGGATTCGCTGAAAATGTGGGCTACATAGCTATTAGTCAAAAAAGACTAACAGCTCAAGGTAATGAAACAACCTACACCTTACGATAAGGTGCTGCGAAACAAACTTTATATCTAAAATCGCCAAGGACTATGGCATGAGTGCCATAGCTCTCAATCAGAAGTTATATGAGTTTGGCGTGCAATACAAGCAAGGTGACATTTGGTTGCTCTATGCGAAATAGATAAAGGTTATACGCAGACAACAACGTTTTTCTTATTGCTTACCTTCTACTTCACTTGTTACAATGGAGTTACGCCTCATCGGTCTTCGCCAAAAGTTCCCGATGAGTCATTCCAAACAGATCTTCGAGTTTGCACAAGACTTCGTATGACGGGCGTCTTGTACCTTTTCGATGTGTTGGTACATTCGTAATTTAATGCCTAGCCTTGTTGCAACTTCTTGTTGTGTCAAGTCTATCTTTACTCTAATTTGTTTTAGTTTTGTACCCAGAATCACCGCCGCCTTTTTATTTAACATGTACATATAGTACATGTTATACTCACATGATATATGTACTATATGTACATGTCAAGTGATATTTTTGGAGGTTGTAATGTCTAGCTTTGCAGATCGATTTAAAGAATTAAAACAACTTAAGAATGTAACCTATGACGAAATTGGAGCTGTCCTTAATCTAAAAAGACGGGCTGTTCAAACATATGCCGATGGAACACGTCGTCCCGACTATGACGGTTTAATCGCCCTTGCCGACTACTTTGATGTATCTATCGACTATCTCGTCGGACGTTCTGACGATCCACGCCGTCACTAATTGACGACTGTTGCTTCTGTTTGTCTTATCTTGCTAAAATGAAACTATCTAAGTTTTTACAATAGCAAGAGAAAATCGGGACTTCCTTACCTTCCTGCGCCAACAGGTATCGGTGAGGGAGTTGAAACAAATCTTCAAGTGCGACAAAAACGTCGTAAGATGGTCTTTGTTTGCCTTTTTCTAAGTCGTGGACAGCAGTTTTTGATAAACCAAGTTGTTTTGCAACAAATTTTTGTGTCCATTTACGTTGCTTCCGTTCTTTTCGCACGTACAAGTACTGCATCATTGCCTCCTTTCTCCTCAACATTTAGTTAGCTTTAAACTAACCTTCATTTTCATCATAGTTAGATTTATGCTAACTATCAAGGGGTTGTTTTATTTGAATCGTGAATTATTTGCCCAACGCATCAAAGAGTTAAGATTGAAAAAAAACATAACTCAATCGGAATTGGGAACCCTTCTCAGCGTTACAAAAACGCAGATTAGCGATATTGAAAAAGGAAAAACTACTACATCTTTAGAAAAGCTATCAATAATTGCCGACTGCTTCGATGTGTCTACTGATTATTTACTTGGTCGCACCGATGATCCACGCCGTTACTAATTGATGGTTGTTGCTTGTCCCCTGGCTTACCTGTACAATGGAAGTAAATATATGCCAGAAAGGAATGACGTCGATGGAAAACGAACTTTTACATCAAATCTTGTCGGAACTTAAGAGCATCAAAACCGATGTATCCGAACTTAAAACTGGTCAACAGAAGCTTGAGGCTGGTCAACAGAAGCTTGAGGCTGGTCAACAAAAGCTCGAATCTGGTCAACAGAAGCTTGAAGCCGAAATTACCAGTATTAAAAAAGACACTCAACTCATCCCCTTGATCCAACAAGCAGTATCAGAGGTAAATAATGAAGTCGCCGCAACAAGCGAAACCATTCAACGTATGGATGAATCACTAAAAGCACATGAAGTTACCCTCGATCTATTATCTAGGCGTTCAATCGATCAAGAAGCCGCACTGAGGAGAATTAAATAGATAATATCCTTCCGCTCTGCCTCCTGCTTGAGAGTTCCTTCATAAGCTCATCAGGTAGGCGGATTGTTGTTTGTTCACGTTCCATTGTTTCACATCTTCCTTATCTGCTCGTCATGTACTGCCAATACTGTAATTAGGAATGTCTCCCTTCTCTGGTGCTAGGTCAAACAGCTCATTGTACAGGCCTTGCTCCATCGCGCGTTCGACGAGTGCTTCCGGACGTACCGGCCATCGCGGGAATATCCGTTGCTGACCGCTGGATTTGCGATTAGCTACCGGATTAACGGGATCATTCCGAGGCTGCGGACGAAGATGGGACAAGCGCAGGAAGACAATGAGGCTCCGTTGGATTATGCGGAATTGGCGAATTGGTTGTAGCGATAGAATTTTTCTATCTACGAATAATTCGTTTGATTCGGCAAAATAACTCAAATAGTATCGCAACTACTCTGTTGATGCGTTGATTACTAATAGTGAAAGGGTGGAACAAGAATGCAGACGATAACCAACCGAGAGCAGACGCAAGAATTATCAACGGATATCCACGTTATCACAGCGGAGATTAACGCGTACAAGCAAATCGCAGGTGAAGCGATACTCGAGATTGGGCGAAGGTTGAAACACGTGAAAGAAAATGAACTAATTCACGGTCAATACGGAAATCTTCTCGAAGCAATAGAAATGGATCGTTCTCAAGCTGCTAAATTCGCAGCATATTATACCATACTTTCTTCGCGTATGTATTTCTGCGCGAGTAATGTATGAATTAGTACATGGCCGAGCGGCGGCAGCCACGCAGGCTCGGCGGAGCCGATATGCTTTTCATTCTTTGCATTCTCGATGTGCTACCAGCACCGCGTTAATGCAACGTTAATACTCAAGCAATTGACCGACTGACCCGCGCTTATTCTCCGATGATACTTCGCGCCTACATCCGGCCATTTGCCGAGACTATGCCGCGACTGTGAACGGCGCGCTGTTCGCTGTATTTTCCACAAATTAGCGGCTTCACACACTCGGAGGCATAAACGGTCATGCTCCGGATCAGAGCGCCTAAAACGGCGTAGAATTGGCGAATAGCGTACGGATTATGCTATCGGAAATACGTCGGCACCGACGCAAATGGCGAAACTTAGTAGTGACGTCACCATCGAGTTTTTCCGATCAAGCAACATAATCGTGAGACGTCCCACGGCAACAAATCATCAAAAGGATGTCGGTTAAATCTACGCCCTTACGGAACGGAACGCCGGGACGACTCGCGAAAAGTACGCGGCCCATCTAGAAAATATTTTCATTTACATAATAATGGGGATGGATTACTATAATAAGAAAAGAAAAACAACCGCTAGTGAGGGCTAACGGTTGTTGGAATGAGTGCTTTTGGGTTGGCAGTAGTCGTTCTCTGGCGGGAGGGACTACTTTTTATTTTGCATCGCGAAGATAACCCCGAACAGGGCTACCACGAACGTACCGAACCCAAGCATAAGACTGATGGATTCAAAAGTGCTCAGATGCCTCACCTCGATTTCTCTCATTGGCTTATATCATAATTCTATCAAATCGAGGGGGATACTTCATCAATTGCGCCACTCAATATTCTACTATTTCTTTCTTCTCATAATCCTTGACAAAGGCGAATGTTTCCCATGCTGCTCTAGGATACTCTCTTCACTCAACTGCACATATTTCCTTGTCGTTGCAATCTCCGCGTGTCCTAGAATCTTCTGTAAGTGGAATATCGACATGCCGCTCTCTGCGGACATTGTTGCGAAATTATGGCGCAGAACGTGGGGCGATACAGACCGCCCGATCTTCGCCTTTTCTGCGTACTTACTGAATGCCTTCTGGATTGTCTTCTCGCTTAGTTGTTCGCCGTAATTCGTCGTGAACACATACGATGAATCGAAGACCGCAGAAGACTCCGCAATCAATTGCTTTAGTAAACGAACAGTTTCCGTAGATAACGGCAGTATCCGCGATTTACGATTTTTGTTCTTGGACGCGGGTAATACAATTTGCCTTTTGGCGAAATTTATCTCCGTTTTTTCGAGTGAGCAGACCTCATTGAGCCGGATTCCGCTATCCAGTATCAACGCCATTATGATGTAGTCGCGCCACTGTGCCCACTGATTCTTGTCCGGCGCTTTCATTAACCGCTGAATCTCTTCGTCGGTTAATGGTTCGACTGTATCCTCGTCCTGACGCATTAGAGAGACGTTTTGAGCCGGGTCTTTGTCGATAATGCCTTCTTGGTGCAGAACGTTAAAGAACGTCCTTAGAACCCGAATACGGACGTTTACGGACGATGCAGCAAGGCCTCGCTTCTCCTTCTCGAAATCGGCTTTAAACGGATGCCCCTCGTAATACTCTTTTTCTTCCGAGCACCACAGGACATATTCACGCAACATATCGACCGTTACATCGTGAATGTGAATTTCTCCGTAACGTTCCGTAGTCCAGTCGATAAAATAACGCATGTTCGTTATGTAGCCCTAATCGTCCGTTGCTTGAGATTTTTTGCCCGCTTAACTTTAACGACAATATCAACGGCTTCCTCCAACGAACACGCCTGCGGCTCAATGTGAGCAACCGGTACAGTTGTTCGCGCACCTATCGTCTGCTTCCCTTTGCGTTTGTCCATACACCAAAATACCTCCTACGCTTTATTTGCGTACGAGGTAAACAAATCAGTTAGGTGCTTCGCAATCAGCTAGTACACCAACGTATGTAATTCGATCAGCTTGCGCATCACATTCTGTTATCAAAACCGCATAACAACAGGCTTTCTTGAAGTGGCGGAAAGGGTGGGATTCGAACCCACGCACGCTTTGACACGCCTAGCTGATTTCGAGTCAGCCCCCTTGGACCTCTTGGGTACCTTTCCACAGCACAATTGATTTTAACACATGAACATCAAAAGTGCAAGATATTTTACTCCACTTTTTTTTTGGCCTCCGTTTCTGCCGAACGAAGCACTTTTTTCATGCTTTTTTCGAACTTGGCCCGCGGAATAAGGACGCTATGCTTGCAGCCTACGCATTTAATCCGAATATCCATCCCCATACGGATAATTTCCATTTCATTCGTACCGCATGGATGCGGCTTCTTCATTTGTACGATATCCCCCAGTTGAAATTGCTTACGCTCCATTCGTCGAGAGCCCCTTTCCTTCATCGTTTTCGATCGCTGCCGCTTCCTCTTGTAGGCGTTGCTGCGACTTCCGAACCTCGAGATTGATGAGTCTGGACACCTGCGCTTGAGTGAACGGCTTGCATTCCGCGATGATGCGTATCGTCGTCTCCGTGCGGGTCATCGCCTGAATCCCGAGCACCTGCGGCTGCCGAATCACATTCGGCTCGCGCTCCGGCAACGCGGCCAATGTCTTCTCCATTCTCTGAACCGCCTCATCGACGCCTTCATCCGCGGCAATGTCGATATCCACCACCGCCAATGAATTGCTGATCGAGTAGTTGGTTACGTCCGTAATGCTCCCATTGGGGATAATATGTATCTCCCCTGTCCAGCTATGTATCCGCGTGGATCTTAGTCCGATCATTTCCACCGTGCCCTGGAACTGTCCTACCTTGATTACGTCCCCGACGGCGAACTGATCCTCGAAGATGATGAAAAAACCGGTCATCACGTCCTTGACCAGGCTCTGCGATCCGAAGCCGATCGCAAACGTAACGACTCCTGCCCCTGCCAGCAGCGGCGCCAGATTGACGTTGAACTCCATTAAGATGAACATAATCATCGTGAAGTTCAGTGTCAATGAGGTTACATTTTTAAGCAGCTTCACAATCGTGAGCAGCCGACGCGGATGAAGCGCAAGATTGCCCCTCCCCTTCTTGCTTATCGCCCGGTTAATCATGCGGAAGAGCACCTTGATCGCAACCCGGGAAATGAGAATAATGAGCACGATCCGGACAGACTTGATCATCAACCATTCCCATGTAGAGGAATCTGTTATCCAGTCGATGATCTGATACTTCCATTTCTGAAATAGGCTGACCGTCTGTTCGATGCTCTGCTCCATCATGTTCGCCTCTGCCGGTTCTGCCTGCAACATCCTATCACCCCTCTACCTATTCTAGCAATTCAATATAGCGATCGTCTTTCCTATAGAATATCCCGCGAATCTCGATCCGCTCCGTTCGAATCAGCGTCCGGACCGCCCCCAGATCGGCAGGCCGGAACAAAATCGACAGTGCGCATCCTGCCGTAATCTGCGCCGGTGTCGGATAAGTGTCCATGTCCAATTCGAGATACTCCATCAGCATTTCCATTCGCAGCGCATGCTGGGTCGAATCAAAGGCCAGCAGCCATTCTTCCGCTTCCCTTCCATTCATGACAGCGCATCCTTCCTTAACAGGATGATTTCCTTCTTAACGAAGTATAAAACTCCTCTTTTATCCATATACTAGTTACTACTATTTCGTAGAAACGGAGGTTTCGCCGTGACTTATTCTCTCTTCAATCCCCCCGCTTCACTAGACTGTCCACCATGCAAGGTGGATTACAACACCTCGGAAGCGCTCACGATGCTGGTCCGTGCCTGCCGCAAACATTTGCGCATACGCGCCCCTTACCAGTCGCTGACGGTTGTATGCATTGGCACCGACCGTTCCACCGGAGATTGCCTTGGCCCGCTCGTCGGCACACACCTGGCCAAGCAAGCGGGTTCCCCGTACCGTGTCTTCGGAACGCTTGAGCAGCCGGTCCATGCCATGAATTTGCAGAATAAGCTGGACGCATTGCTTCAGGAAGACCCGAATACCTTTATCATAGCCGTCGATGCCTGCCTTGGCCAGAGCGGCAACGTAGGCGCGGTTCAGATCCAGCATGGTCCTGTCCGGCCGGGCGCAGGGGTGAACAAACAATTGCCCCCGGTCGGCGACATGCACATAACCGGCATCGTCAACGTCGGAGGCTTCATGGAGTATTTCGTGCTGCAGAACACTCGGCTTCATCTGGTCATGAGTATGGCCGAACTAATTGGAGAAGTGATTCATCAGTCGATCGCAGGGTCAACCCCAGTTAATTAACCTCTGTCTGCCTTCGCCGAGACGGCCTGTCCACGGCTGGCTGCCGCCGCTTCAAGGGCCTGCTTTTCTTCCGGTGACAAGGAATATGTGGATTGGCCCTTCTCCACAGGCTTCGCGTATATATAGGAATGATCCCGCCCATGAATACCTGTCAACACAATGCCGTCTTGTTCATCGTTGATCCAAGCAATCGAGAAGCTCAGTTCGCTCCCCTGCTCAGCAAAGGCGTTGTAGCGCTGAATGCCGATATGGGACTTCATTCTGACAGCAACCCCCTCCAGTTGTTGAATCCGCTGTTGATGCTGCTCGATTCCGCTCCGCAACCGACTCATGTCATCATGCATGCTGGAGAGCACCAGATCAAGCTGCTCAACGCCGCTCTCACCTACGATGGACATATATTTCTGACGCAGCTTGCGAAGCTTCACGCCCTGAATCCACACCAATAATAGCAACATAAGAGATAGCCCTGCCGTACAGAGGACGATCAGCGGCAACCATTCATTCCATAATTCATTCATCATAGGTTTTTGTTCTCTCCTGCCTCTAGCTTATCCGATGCATAACCAATGTAGTGCTTCCGTTACCGATTCGATATCTGCCTCCGTCGTATTCCAACCAACACTAATCCGCAGAGCGCCGGATTCCCACGTCCCCGCTGCCCGGTGAGCTGTAGGAGTGCAATGGTACCCTGCCCTCACCGCAATGCCGAATTCCTGATCGAGACGATGGGCCAAGACTGAACTATCGATGCGATCGCTTATCAGCGATACGATTCCCGTCCGCGGCTGGCCGAGGCTAGGTCCAAGAACGCGCAGGCCTGGCAGCCGTTTGATCGATTCCATCAGCTTCTGTACTAGTTCCCATTCCTTCTTATACCTGGCCGCCACCGTCTCCTGCAGTACATATTGTACCCCTGCCTCCAACCCGGCGATGCCGACTGTGTTCGGCGTCCCCGCTTCATAGCAGTCCGGCCGCGTGGCAGGGTGGACCGCTTCATCGGAATAGCTTCCCGTGCCGCCTTGTACGAGAGGATGGACATCGAGCCCCGGGTCAATATACAGCCCGCCGATGCCCTGTGGTCCAAGCAGGCCTTTGTGGCCGGGAAAAGCAAGCATATCAATGCCAAGCGCCGCCACCGAAATGGGCAGCAGACCCGCCGACTGGGCGGCATCTACAAGCAGCTTCGCGCCATAATCATGCGCGATGGCCGCAATCTCCCCTACCGGTTGGATGGAACCGAACAGATTGGAGCTATGAGTGCAGATGACGAGCCGGGTGTGAGGCTTCATGGCCTGACGAATCCGATGCAGATCGACTGTTCCGACTGCATCCGCTTCGACATAGGTGACCTGAACCCGATGATGCCGTATCAACCACTCCAGCGGACGAGTAACCGAGCTATGCTCTGCACCCGTTGCTACGACGTGATCCCCTGGCCGGACGTAGCCATGAATAGCGGTGTTCAGCGCCATCGTCGTATTGGCCGTCCAGGCAATGTCTACCGGATTGACCGCCTGGAACAACTCAGCCACCGCCATTCTCGCAAGAAGAATGCGTTTGCCTGCCTTCACGGCCAGCCGATGCCCGCCTCTCCCCGGACTTCCTCCCTCTTCCAGCATTGAATGCTGCATCGCTTCCGTGACGCATGCCGGCTTGGGCCACGAGGTGGCGGCATGATCCAGATAAATGATCGAAGAAGCATCCGCTCTTCCGCGCATCTCATCCACCTCATTCATTTATAACTTTACCTTATCCTGGCATGGACAAGTAGAATATTTTTGTAACCTTTTCTCCAATAAGTCCCTGAAAATCAACCGTTTCAAGCCGGGATCTGCTGAAAAAAAGCTTGTCTCCGAAAAGAAAAAAACTGGCATACTTAGTTTAATCCTTTGGGCAGAGGATTACAACCAAGTGTCCAGCTTTTTGCAAAAAATTATTTGGAAGGAACGGTCTGCAGCAATTCCAGCAATCGTTCCAAATCCTGCTTGCTGAAATACGTGATCTCAATTTTTCCCTTGTCTTTATTTGGCTTAATTCGGACTGTGGTACGAAAATGCTCGCGTAGGGTCTCCTCTACTTCATGAAGGTATGGATCATGACGAGCA
The DNA here is from genome assembly GCF_000315235.1 of Paenibacillus popilliae ATCC 14706. Lineage (GTDB taxonomy): Bacteria > Bacillota > Bacilli > Paenibacillales > Paenibacillaceae > Paenibacillus_B > Paenibacillus_B popilliae. The sequence continues at coordinate 9,316 of NZ_BALG01000416.1, forward strand.
GCCTTCGGTTTGACTGCCGGTTTAATTTTCTGATGCTGCTGCTGTATCGCTTCCTCCAGCTGTCTGACGCTCCACCCTTGTTCGATCGTCGAATTCGCCAATTGCTTTACTTTCGTTGTGTCTTTCACGCCTACGATGGCGCGTGCATGTCCCATCGACAGTGTTCCACGTGAAACATATTCCTTTACTTCTTCCGGAAGTTGAAGCAATCTCAGGAAATTTGCAATATGCGATCTCGATTTTCCTACTTTAACGGATAATTCCTCCTGCGTATACGAGAATTGTTCCATCAATCCCTGATAAGCAAGTGCCAGTTCAATGGCATTCAGATTTTCCCGCTGCAGGTTCTCAATAAGCGCAATTTCCATCGCTTGCTGATCTGAAAAGCTGCGAACCACTGCCGGTATCGTCGCCAGCCCGAGCCATTGCGAAGCCCGGTAACGGCGTTCCCCTGCGATGATCTCGTAGCCTTTGACGACGCTTCGAACAATAATCGGCTGGATGATCCCATGCTGCTTAATCGACTCGGCCAATTCCTGAATCGATTGTTCATCGAAGTTTTTTCGCGGTTGATAAGGATTGGGACGTAATTGCTGCAAGGATACTTCCGTAATCTTATCATCATCGTTCACAGCTAAAGAAGGAATGAGCGCATCCAAGCCACGTCCTAAACGCTTACTCATTTGTAATCACTTCCTTCGCAAGTTCCAAATATACCTCGGCGCCTTTCGACTTCGGATCGTAGGTCATAATCGACTGTCCATGTGACGGCGCTTCGCTCAGACGAATATTTCGTGGAATGATCGTTTGATACACCTTTTGCTGGAAATACTTTTTCACCTCTTCAATGACTTGAATACCCAGATTGGTACGAGCATCCAGCATCGTCAGCAGCACGCCCTCAATTTGCAAGGACGTATTAAGATGTTTTTGCACCAGTCTTACCGTATTGAGCAGCTGGCTCAAGCCTTCCAAAGCATAGTACTCGCACTGAATCGGAATAATGACGGAATGAGAGGCCGTCAGCGAATTAATCGTCAAAATACCTAAGGACGGCGGGCAATCAATCAAAATATAATCATACAAATGGGCCACAAGCTGCAATGACTTCTTCAGCCGGACTTCCCGTGAAATTGTCGGCACCAGTTCGATTTCAGCCCCTGCCAATTGAATGGTGGCCGGGATAATATGTAAGCCTTCGACCATCGTAGGAACGATCGCATCTTGGGGAGGGACATCATTAATAATGACATCATAAATGCAGTTGGCTACATCCGCTTTATTAATCCCTACTCCGCTTGTCGTATTGCCTTGCGGATCAATATCTACCAGCAATACCCGCTTGCCTAGCAACGCCAAACCCGAACCCAAATTCACCGTCGTCGTAGTCTTCCCGACGCCGCCTTTCTGGTTGGTAATGGCAATAACTTTAGCCATTCCTCTTCACCTCAATGTTGATTCTTTATGCCTGCTCCAGCTGCATCGAGACGGCAATGCTTTCCTATGCAATAAAAAGAGCAGCGTCTTGACTGCCGCTCTAACGTTCCGCCACACGAACAACACTATCTTCTTCATCCAATTTTAAGCTACGGTAGACTTCCAGCACAGGATTGGAATCCAAGACGTGATTTTATCGTTTCGGAATTTTAATCACAATTTCATAATGATCGTCATGATCCGTCTCATCCGTTTTAATCTTCAGGCCGGATCCGGATACCATATCAATCGATTGGCGAATCGTGTTCAAGGCCAATCGCACATCCTTCGTGAACGAAATGCGTTTCGTCTTTTTGTCCTTATTGACTTCTTTATAAAAAGCCACTCTCGCTTCTGTCTGCTTCACATTCAGTTCTTTGGAAAGAATCTCATGCAATAGCTTGAACTTCCATTCTTCCGAATCGAGACTCAACAGTGCCCGGGCATGACGTTCCGTCAACTTTCGTTCCATCAGAGCTATCTTGACTGCTTCGGGAAGTTGAAGCAACCGAATCTTGTTGGCTATCGTTGATTGGCTTTTGCCTAATCGCTGCGCCAGGCTTTCCTGGGTCAGATCATGGAGATCTATCAGCTTCTGGTAAGCAATCGCTTCCTCGATCGCGCTCAACCCTTCACGCTGCAAATTTTCAATCAAGGCGATGGACGCCGCTTGAGAATCGTTAAATTCTCGAATCATCCCTGGGATGGTGTCCATGCCCAGCTTTTTCACTGCTCGCCAACGTCGCTCCCCGGCAATAATTTCGTACTTGCCGTTACGCTGCCGAACCACGATCGGTTGAATGACGCCATGGGTCTTGATCGTCTGACACAATTCATCAATTCGTTCATCATCAAAAATGGTGCGCGGCTGATAAGGACTGGTGACAATCTCGTCCACCGGAAGCTGTTTGACCTCATCCAGCGCTTCCCGCTCTGCAAAACCGAATAACCGAGACAGTTGTTCTTTCATTTCCGATAATACCACCTAACTTCAAAATAATGCCAGACACTTGAAGAAGCGGCAGTTGCTCTGCTCCATCGGATTGTTCATAATCCGTAATTCATACCTGCTTGAAAAGCCTACCCGCGCTATATCCATACTGAAACATGAATACAGCTATCCTCTATCCTATTCTATTCTCCAAGCAGGCATCTATTTCCTGCAAGAAGAGAACTTGAACAAAAAATTGTTCCACGTGGAACAATTCACCAACTCCATTGGCACCCATTTTTGCTCTACTTTACATGATACCATGATGTTCCTGTGTTTCATAGGTATTTTGGAAACGTTTCATTCCCCTTCCAAGCTCTAAGATACTATGACTTCACGTAAAACAACTATCTTTATTATAAGAAGTCTTCCCTGTCCCGTTGTGATAGGAAATACTTTTCAGTCTCATTTGTTACGCTGTTTGTACGGACTGCGACATTGTCGTATTCGTTCTCATTGACTAAAGCATTAATAAAAATATTTACTTAGAGTAAAAAATTTTTGACAAAGTGGAATGGCGATCACGTACAGAAAAATGGCTATTTCCAATTGCATACCTCCGTCCATGACAATTCATTATGGAGGTTGTTGTAAAGTGGGAACTTTGCTCACACATTGCGCAGGAATGAATGTTCATCAACGCTCGATCGTGGTTTGTGTATTCGTCGGCGACAAAGACCATAACGAGGTCTCATCCGTAACCAAAACATTTACCGGGCATCCTGTTGCCATTTTTCCAGCCAGTATGGAATCTGTTGAAAGATTCATTTGAGCTCATCTTGGCGAATCCACAACGAGTCAAAAACACGCCAGGAAAAATAGATATGAAAGACGCTGTCTGGATCGCTCAATTACTGCGCTGCGGATGGATCGAAGCGGGCTTCGTGCCACCGGAAGATGTCCGGGATTTACGAGACCTCACTCGGTATCGTCGGAGGTTAATTAACACGTGATAGCGGTAAAGAACCGTATTCACAAAATCGTTCAGGAAGGGAACATCAAGTTAACCACTTATCTTAGCGATGTATTCGGTTTTCGGGCCGCGCTTTACTATATAAATTGAACTAATGATCTACTTAAATGTCCCGACTCCAACCGGACGCAGAATTGATCAATGATCTTCATAGGATCGAGCATGATATTATCCATAAAGGCTCGAACATTGTTGCCAATGGCGTCAACAGTGTGGTAGAACAGTTATTGATCTCATTGATTTTAGCCACTTCTAAAGCCCTTCTACAATATTGAGTCGCGGGCTGTAAGTAGGCAAGAAGACAAAGTGCAAGCGAGTATTCTCTTCCAAAAAGGGTTGCAGCAGTTTGGCATGATGGATGCGGGCATTATCTAAAATCATCACGATTGTCGTATTCCCCATAAGATGAAGCCGGATGGTTTGATATCGTTCATACATCTGCCGGTCTTTTGTTTGTTTGATTCGTTCCTCGACTGCTTTTACAACTGTTTTTTTGTATTCTCCAAGTTATATCCCCTTTCAAATGAGATTTGATATTATCATTTGACGTACAGGGGCGGAAAATACCTCTAAAGAAGCAGGAAGTGACTGCCCCCTCTGTTTTTTTTCATTTGCCCAAATACACTTCCCGGTTCTACCACTCGTCAAACCGATAGGGCGTATCCTTCTTTGCTTCGCAGCTCCTCTTGTACTTGTTGATGATTGTAGTGGAGATTCTGTATGCCCACCCGGATTTCACGATTCCCATATGCCTTCATGTAAGCTGTTTTAAGTGGGCATCTCACACAATCCTGACTTCAATAGTGGCGAAGAAGAATTTCATAGTCTCACTTTTCGTTTTCTGTTTGCTCCCACGGTGAAAAATGGAGTGTTTGTCCAGGGAACGTCTAAGAATCGCCCGCGCATCATAATTCCTTAGATTCAAAATATCAATTTTAATGTTGATCATTGGCAAAGAAGGGTGCTAAGGAGTCTGTATCTTTAGAGCTGATTAAAATAAAATGATAGGAGGGATGTAAACCGTTCTTTCTAGTAGAGCAGGCCTTCTCCATCCCACAATATGTAATGGATTCGATGAAGGGATGTGTAGAAATGGCAAGAGCGGATTTTCTTATAAATCTCGTTACAGCGAGTAGTACTGGGGATACTACGATGTTCCAAAGAACTGTTGAAGCTTTAATTGTTGAAGAAAGAAGCAAACAGCATCATGTTCTTGCAATTCTATCCGAAGAGGAAGTTATTCCATTAGCCAAACGGGTAGGATACCACGAGATAGCCCGCAAGCTCACTGTCTGCACCTCACTACACTCTGTTACAATACTGGACACAAGCAGCCTCAGAACAATGAGATGGCTTTCGAAACGGCGGTGACCGTGCCGTTATTTGCGGCCTAACTCTGCCGCGCTGGTACAAAACCATTCCTTCGGCAGAAAACCGCAAATTGATCCGTTTCCATTCGTTCTGGCGGGTATTCAATACGGCGATTCATAACGACAGTCTGCGCACAAAACAATCCTTTCTTCTTCCGATAAGTAATCAATCGCGTGTAATTCAGTCGGCAGGCGATGAAACCTTTACTCCTTTATGGCCCTGTTCCCCTCCGGTTTCTTCCTAGCTCGTATAGACAGTTGGCGGGACGATGTCTAGTTTTATTTTTTGCTGCTGCAATTGATCGATAAAGCTTTGCGGCGCCTTGGAATCCGTAATCATCGCTGCGATGTCCTGGGCATTCGCGAACGAAGAAATCGAGCGCTTGTCCAGCTTGGTGTGATCCAGAAGGGCGATGACTTGGGAGGAAGCCTGTACCATGGCCCGCTTCAGATCAACTTCATAGACGTTGAAATCCATCATTCCGTCTTCCAGTGTAAACCCGTGAGCGGAAGTATACATCGTATCCATATGAATCTGATTCAACACGGAACTCCCCAACATGCCTTCCAGACCAGCGGAACCGGCCCGGATGACACCGCCAACGACGATAACCGTAAAATTCGGATTTTCTTTCAATTCGAGAGCCGTATAAATTCCATTGGTGACGACAGTAAGGCGGATCTGCCTGTTTTTGAGAGCTTTCGCCATCTCCAGCGCAGTGGAACTTGCATCGAGCAGGATACAATCGCCGTCTTGCGGCAGCATGGCTGCCTTGCTTCCGATGGCCGATTTTTCTGCGTTATTCCGCTTCTCTCGTACGGCGAAGGCGGTGTCCGTCTGCATGTCATCTGCAATCATGGCGCCGCCATGCGTGCGCTGTAGCGATCCTTCCTCTTCCATCACTTGAAGATCGCTTCGCAAGGTTGCCTCAGACACGCCAACGAGGCAGGACAATTCCTTAACGGTAGCGCGTTGCTGCCTTTTCAAGTATTCTAAAATTTTGCTCTTTCTTTCCGCAGGAAACATCTTCCCCAATTGAGATCACCTTTTCAAGGTTATTGGATGAGTATATGTACATATCATAACAAATAAAAGCGAAACGCACAAATGAAGGCGCGTTAAAATAAAGAATACTGATAAAAATCATAATATAAATATAAATATAAATGAAAAATAAAATTGATAAAGGCTCGCTGAGATCTATAAAAAACGCTGGAAAATCGGCGTGTCCAGCTAAGGACACAACTTCTTATCGGTGAAAGTCCGATCGGGAGAACAGACTACACTCCCGGAGCCTGAGGGGCATCGTGGAATGAAAGTGAACCGATGGAGCCCTCTGACAAACATTCTGCAGGAATGCGGAGAAACTCCAGGTTGTAACGCACAGTGAACGCAGATGTAGCCTCGTTACACGCAATTCCGGTGGCTGAGACGGTCGATAACGCGCGAAAGCAGCAAGAACTGACTGAAAGAGTCTGAAACGGCAGTTCTCACCGGCGGGGTAAACACCCGTCAGTTTGCAGGAGCTAAGGCGACGGATATATCAAAAGGCGAAGGCTGAACCTACACATCGTTTCTGGGGACTATTCACTCACAT
>NZ_BALG01000415.1 GCF_000315235.1 Paenibacillus popilliae ATCC 14706
ACCCAACTCTTGAAGCTCCACTTTGTACCCTTGTTGTTTGATCTTGTGTACCCAGTAGTTGACGTCCTTTTCTTTTTTCGGTAAATCATCTGGGCCGAGTTCTTCATAGGGCACACCCGTCCGCAGCATGATGAAGATGATGCGAAGCATCAGGTGAGCATACTTTTTTTTCTAACTTGGGTTTTGACCCTCGCTTTCACGTCTGCTGGCTCCAGCACAACACCGTTCATCACTGACTCTAGTAAAGCGCGGCCCGACACACCAAATACATCGCTAAGATAAGTGGTCAACTTGATGTTCCCATCCTGAAGGATTTTGTGAATACGGT
>NZ_BALG01000414.1 GCF_000315235.1 Paenibacillus popilliae ATCC 14706
GTTGTTTTGGCATTGTAGACGATCCGCTCCTTAAGATAATAGCTTTATTCTACAAGCCCTTATTTTTGTTGTCCAACTAAGTGTAGCCGATCCAATCCTGTCCTGGATATTTCTGTATGGTACCATGGAAATGCGGACCTCTACCAAATGGGTCATTTTGATGCTCAATGATGTACTTTCTCTTACCATCAACATTGTACTGATATACTCTCCTGTCATTTGTAGAATTTTTGTCCCCTTAGATACCTTCGCAGTATTTTTCACAACGTTTTTTGCAGCGTTATTTACAGCACTTTTCGCAACGTTTTTCGCAGTGTTTTGTGCAACGACTTGTACTATCGCTCTTACAATCACTCCGATGACATTATGCGTCCATATTTCCGACTCCGTAACGAAATCATTATGTACTCCTTCGACTTCGAAGTTATACGCGGACGTACTGTTGTTCATCATCTCGATTCGGTCGATTGGATAGGGCTTGCCTTCACTTAAAAAAATCTGCTGAAATCATTTCGTTCAATCCTGTACTTTTGGTAAAATCCTTTTGGCAGTATAAGGCATAATTCTGTGGGGACGTGAGTAATCAATGATGAAGTTATACAAAGATAGTTGAATGGGTTCATATATTACGGTGAATGCTATCTGATCAAGCTTTTCTACCAAGTCTAAGCTGTCTTCATTTTTTGTACGAAAATGACACCTTGCACGAAGTAGCAGGATGTAGTTCTTTACCCTGAAATAGAAGGGTTCTGTAAAATGGCACAAAAAAACAC
>NZ_BALG01000413.1 GCF_000315235.1 Paenibacillus popilliae ATCC 14706
GGACCCAGCGTCTTTTGGCACAGCATGTGCGTAATCACGCGGTAACTGAAGGTCATGACTGTCTCTCCCGCATGTCGCCTAGCAGCGTGTCCCGTCTGCTGGCCGCCCAAGATTTGCAACCACATAAAGTCCGTTATGATCTGGAACGCCGCGATCCAGAGTTCGATGCAAAACGGACGGAAGTGCTTTGCGTCTGTCAGCAAGTCGAATACATTCTGGAGAACGAAGAAATAAAACCACTCTGCGACGTTTATTTGTCCTACGACGAGAAACCTGGCATTCAGGCGATCGGCAATACTGCCGAGGATTTGCCTCCCGTCACCGGGGAACATTCCACCATAGGTCGTGACTCTGAGTACAAACGGCATGGAACACTGAGCCTGCTGGCAGGCATTGATTTAGTCACCGGCGAAGTGATCGGTTCGATCGAAGAACGTCATCGCAGTCGTGAATTCGTTGACTTTCTGAAGAAGCTTGATGCCCACTATAGCCCGGAACTGCGGATTCAAATCATAGTAGACAACCATTCCGCTCCTATCTCCAAGGAAACAAATGCTTATCTGGAGAGTCGGCCGAACCGGTTTGAGTTCGTCTTCACCCCCAAACATGGCTCCTGGCTCAATGTGATTGAAAGCTTCTTCGCAAAGATGACGAAACAGGTACTTCGTCATCTTCGGGTGAAGTCAAAAGAAGAATTAAAAGAGCGACTTGAGTTGTACCTCCAGGAAGTCAACGAAAATCCGGTGCATTTCCGTTGGAAGTACGGTTTGGAAAATTGACAGGGCACGAACGTTATTTCAGGAGCTATCTACTAGGTCTGAAGTGCGTCCCTTCCGGGTCTGTAAAATAGATTGTGTTTTCACTTGTATGGCATACCCGCTGATTCCAGGAAGAGATAGGGTCTCCCGGGTTCCCGCTAATTCTCTGTTTGTAACGTGCCAAGCTCTCAGACCCCGGAGTGCCGATTCAAACTCACCAAAATGCTCGAACCGATATTGCCTTCTGTGTGTGTAACCACATCGGCCTGTCTCCACTTATTTTTCGAGGCTCCATCACTTCAGCTTTCGCTTTCGGCCCGCTATTTTGCCGTTCTACGCTTAATGTTTTTCGTTACGAATTACCTCCAAGAACTAGCTACAGGACTGCTGGTTAGGCCTTTTCCTGATGGGACTCCCACCCACTAGAATGAACGACCTTGCCCGGCCGCACTACTCAAAAATCTTGATAGACCCGTAAAAAACTGTATCAGTAATTTACTAAAGCTTCTTTTTGCTGTTCAGCAACAACTCTAAATGGTTTAAACAATGTAGCTATTTTCTCCTGAAAAATTGTGTCGTCAACAAGTTTTGCATCTTTTTCTACTTCATTTGAAATTGCATAAAACTCTTCACATTCGACAGTCGCTCCTTCACCACCATCTGCCTCGTCCCCAGACTGCATTAATAATTCATAAAGCGACAACTTACCCTCTAGGTATTTTAAGTAGTAGTATCCAATGATTGCATCACTAGCAGGAGATAAGTTATATATATTGTGTCTTTCTGAAATCAATAAATCACTTAGGGCATCAGTTAACTTTTCGATATTACTGGCTAGTGAAACATTAATTAGCCAATCCTCCACTGTTTCTTGCCCCAAAATACGTTGGTCAGCCCAATTTTTCCAGTCCTGCTTGTTGAAGTAACCACTATAGGAAATCGAGAAAAGATAGTGAGCAATGGGCACCATACTACCACCTCGGAGTATTAGGATGTAGTCCTGGAGTATTTGGTCCATGTTGTGTAGGGTTCTGCCATGGGTTTGGATGATAATGAGGATTTCCATGGTGATGAGGCTTTCCATGATACGTATAATCGTTATTCCCTATTCTTCTTCCAAACCGGTCATAAATCGTTTCTCGTTCATACATCTCACCTGTTCTGCTAAGTTTTCGATCAATAATACTTCGTGTCCCAGGAGTAGTATAGGTTCGCTCCCTAGTATTTGGCGCACCTTTATAGTTTGGTTTATAATCCTGTTTCCAATATCTTTGATATCGAGCAGCCTCTGATGGGTTCATTTTATCGACAAAAGTTTTACCTTTACCCGTCCCCTTAGACGCCTTTCCGGAGTTCTTCACAACGTTCTTTGCAACGTTTTTCGCAGTATTTTTTGCAACGTATTTTGTAACGCCTTGTACTATCGCTCTTACAATCACTCCGATGACATTATGCGTCCATATTTCCGACTCCGTGACGAAATAATTATGTACTTCTTCGACTCCGAAGTTATATACAGACAAATTGTTGTTCTTCATCTCGATCCGGTCGATCAGATAGGGCGTGCCTTGTGGACTTTGAAGCAGATCTCCTTCCTTCAGATGGCTTGCTTCCACCCATCCTTGGCCATGCACCCAGAATGGATGCTCTCCGGATGTCGTGATTGGAGTTCCATTTACGGTAATGTGATACGTCTTATCCGCTTGTCCCTGGAATAACTGAACAACTCTATGATACCCTGTTTCTCCCGTTGTTTCATCTTTTGCATACACGAGATCCCCGACCTGAATTTGTTCAATTGGCTTGAATCCGGTTTCTGTCTGCACCAAGGTACCATTCGCGAAATCCGCATAAGCAAGTGGAATACTTGTAAATGAAAGGGCAATCAATAACATCAAGGCTATAAATTTTTTCATGTTCTCTTCTCCTTTTTGTACCGTATTTTCTAAAGACAATTTTGGGTCTTTTCCCCGTGCTTTGCAGGATGTCTGGTCGTTGTGCTACTACGTAAGTTTCCATAACATAATTTCCCAGACCTATAGCATCGTGATAGTACATAAGACTATAGGCGTGAACGCTCAGTCCATAGTGCAGCAGTATTCGTTCTTTATCACTTAAAAAAATCTGCTGAAATCATTTCGTTCAATCCTGTACTTTTGGTAAAATCCTTTGGCAGTATAGGGCATAATTCTGTGGGGACGTGAGTAATCAATGATGAGGTTATACAAAGATAGTTGAATGGGTTCATATATTACGGTGAATGCTATCTGATAAAGCTTTTCTACCAAGTCTAAGCTGACTTCATTTTTCGAGTGTTTTTTGCAAAAACGAGTAAATTACATGTGATTTATGTCCAATTTCGATGTACTGTTCTACGATGTCGTCACCGGGGATGTCTAATACAGCAGCAATGGATTAAATGATGTTTAAATCAGGGGTGTTTGATTTCGCTGCTTTCAATTCTCGACAGGCAACTCTTATCAAGGACGACCGCTTCTTGCAGCTTCGATAGACTATTTCCTTCTTCTGCCGATAGCACTGTACACTGTATTAGCTCCCCAAGCGCTGTGGCTTCGCAGCAACGGTATTCATAGTTTCAACTCCCTTCGGCAATGTAATTATCTATACTTTACCATGTATCTCACAAAATACAAGTATTTTTTTCTAAATTACCCATTTTATGTTGCAATCAATATAAATGGACGAACACTCAGAAGGTGTTTCGTCCTTTGTGTAGTTTATTCATAGTTTGTCTATACTTATGCTTTGCTATAACAGTCACAATAACGATATTGCCATTAGCTTTACCACTTAACATTATCGTATGTCCTTCTGTGGATATCCATCTGGTATTACCCTCGGCGCAGGAATTGTTTTCACTTCTTTAAGTAAGTTATGCAGGTTAATATTTTGTTCTTTGCATCTTTTTCGAGCATGATGAGTAAATGCTGCTAGACTAAAAAGTAGACATGTAGAACCGAGAATCGGGTAGAATGAAAATATCCAAATTCGAGGTGCTACGATGACGAAAAAATACGATAAAGAATTTAAACTCCAAACGATTTAGAAGTCCGGTGAAAAAGTCTGACCCTAATCGAACAAAGAGACGAAGTATGGTAAAATAATAGAAAATATCGTTTGAAAGTAGAGGAACCCCCAATGCGAGCAGCGAAACGATGCGGTGTACAG
>NZ_BALG01000412.1 GCF_000315235.1 Paenibacillus popilliae ATCC 14706
CGTCCACTTTCCTGCGGGAATGGAGGCCTGACGACGATGGACATAGCTCTCCTGAGATGATCCCGCATGGTAAGTCTCTTGGGCTGCGTTTCGGTGCAGTTCCCGGCTAATGGTGGCATGGTGTCTGCCTAATTCCTTGGCGATGGCTCGGGCACTTTTCCCTTGCTGATGGAGGATTTCTAGCTTGCT
>NZ_BALG01000411.1 GCF_000315235.1 Paenibacillus popilliae ATCC 14706
TTTTTATGTTACATGATAAAAAAAGAAGAAGGAGATGATTTTATATGCAGCTTGATATAAATAAACTGTATGAAACGTACCTGACTTTACATATTCCTAATCCGTTTACGCTAGATCAAATCGGCGCAAGATTAATAAAACAATATGCGGCAAAACAAATAACCAAAGAAAAATTTATTGAATGTTATGACCCTAGTTTCCCTGAAGACCTCTATGCAGATTTTCATACGGTCGTTACTGTTTATATTTTTCGTGATCAAGAAGGAATGAAAAAACTGCTTACCCTTGATTCCCCCGATGAAAAAGTATCATTTTACGAAGATATTAACTATAGTAGACATGGCTGTAATCTTATCCTTAATTCCGATGATCAAGTATATATGTCAGGTGGAACAACACAAATAGGCACAAAATTATTAACTCTTGAAACAAAAATCTTTATGGGAATTGATGAAGAAAATGCAGTTCTAGGAAACGTAAAATTTGAAAGCTACTTAAAAGCATTATACTTAGTTGGATATATACAATTTGAAAATGATCCACTCATTGAAAAAGCTCGCCAACTATATAGGGAAGGTTACCGGTTACAAAGGTTTGGGACTCAAACCGGTAACAATACAAAATTTCTGTAAAATGGGTTATCTTAAATTGGGTCGAAGTTTTTATGTTACATGACCTATGCAGTCCCAGGTAAGCCTTGGTAAATATCCGGTTTGGGCGTAGCCCAAAGAAGCATCAAATCATGCTCCGGCCCAAATAATTCAATAAGCCTTGCAAATGGCTGCACTTGTGTGTCTCAATCAATAGAGATTCGCTAAATACCCTTGTGGTTTTTCATGCAAACCTGACAACGAGCGTGGAAGAGGCCACGAACCATTTTGCCGTGGGTATAGCCTTCATCATCACTCGTTTTTTCTTTGTTCAGTTCAAAGCGCGCTACAGCTAACAAGGTTTCTGCCGTAAACAATAGCTCAAAATGAGCATGATGATGCGCCTCGGATTCGGAGTGGCATTTCTCAAAAGCCAA
>NZ_BALG01000410.1 GCF_000315235.1 Paenibacillus popilliae ATCC 14706
GTTCTCTCCCTTCCATCACTGCGATTTCTTCTTCTGTTGGAGGTGCTGGGATGTTGTCATCTAACTCCGGCTGTTCCGTTGACGTGCTTGTCCCTGGTTGTGGTTCCACTTCACAGCATTCGATTGACCGTTTGGCTCTACCTCCGGGACCGCACGGTCTGCAAACTTGGATCTCCCTTTCTTCGACCGCACTTTCTTCTTTCTCAATTTCCTCTCGGATTTGTTTCGCTGCTGTTTCTTCTGCCTCAACCGTACTTTCTTCTTTATAGATCTCCTCGCTGATTTGTTTCACCGCTGCCTCTTCTGCCTCAACCGCGCTGTCCTTTATCGCTTCTAGCTTGGTGGCCGTTCTTGATAAAATGCCTGCTTCTCGACTGATTCCTTTGA
>NZ_BALG01000409.1 GCF_000315235.1 Paenibacillus popilliae ATCC 14706
AACCGGCTGTTAGAAGAGCGTGTTCTAGCGTACAAATCAGAGGGGAAGAGTTTGAATTACTACGATCAAGCCAATACATTCAGTGAACGAAAGCGATACATCCCTGCCCTAAAGCAAGTGCATTCTCAAGTCCTTCAAGATGTGGCTAAACGGTTAGACAAGGCTTTTCAAGCCTTCTTTCGACGAGTAAAGCAAGGGGAAACCCCCGGATTCCC
>NZ_BALG01000408.1 GCF_000315235.1 Paenibacillus popilliae ATCC 14706
AGGCACTGAAGGCAGCGCCAGAGGCCAGAACGAATCCGCACAGCGTGGCGGCGCAAGGCCTTGCCTGGTGCAACCAACGGTTTGCCATCGAACGAGAGCTCAAAGAAGCGACGACCGAGGAGCGGCTTGCCGCACGCGAGGAACAAAGCCGCCCGGTGCTGGATGCCTACTATGCCTACTATGCCTGGCTGTGCCAGCAGAAATCCCGGACGATGCCCAAGAGCTTGCTGGGTCAAGCGATTGGCTACAGCCTGAACCAGTGGGA
>NZ_BALG01000407.1 GCF_000315235.1 Paenibacillus popilliae ATCC 14706
TTTTGCAGTCATTTTCTTCATTGTGTTAGGGATAGTAAGTTTAAAAGTGCTTTCTAAAGTTACAGGTGACGATCCAGCAGGTCCAATATCACTAGGTCTAATGGGCATTTTAGCAACAAGTATCATCGCAGCCATTGTGGACGCACTTCAAAAGCCAATAAAAACATCCTAGAATTAAAACCAAAAAATGATTAACGTTTCGGTAAAATTTAATCAACTTAATTAACGAGATGCTTTTTTATGAAACAAGCGGCGAAAATAATGACCAATCCGATTGGTATGATACCTGGAGGGTCAACTCTTTCCGCCATGAGATAGTAGAGTGGCATACCTAGCAGGTACAAGGTACTGATCGTGATGGCACAGTATTTTATATCCTTTATGGCGAATATTTCCATTTTGAAAAATGGGAAAGCAAAAGCGATTCGTTTTTCAACATAAGAAGCGATATGTAAGACTTTGGATTGTCAGCCTGGAGATATTGTAGAGTATAAATGTGACGAAGATACTCAAGAATAATACTCAATGCTTCTTGTTATTTGGTGGAGCCAGAAGAACAGCTGTCTAGGAATAAACAGCTGTTCTTTTTGTTATAATTGTCTTCCTATAAAAACACTCCCTTTGAGTGGAACTAAGTTGAAATGTAACTCGGTTATTTCAATTGTTGAGATTGATTACCATTATCAAGCAGGTTATAATCATTTTATTTCCCGTGTGAATGATAAACAGAAACTGACAGAAGGTGTAGATGAATAGAAGGGAGTAGGACTGGCTATGTTAGCTTCCGACATTATGGTTCGGCGGGTTATCAAGGTAAAGGAAATCGATACGGTCAAACAAGCAATCGAGCGATTTGTCGCTTGCCGGGTAAGTGCGCTGCCCGTTGTCAACGAGCGTAACGAGATTTCCGGGTTAATCAGCCAACGCGACGTGATGCACTATATTCGAAATTTTGATATTCAATTTTGGCTATTCCAGATGTATATGCCACTGCCCGTATATATCGATGAAGAAGCCATCGGATCGAAATGGAAGCGCTTGGCCGGCCGCAATGTTATGGAAATTGCCGCACGCAATGTGACAACGGTGCCAGTTGACTCTAAAATTGAAGAGGTGGCCACGTTATTTTGTAATAGACAGGTCCAAAAAGTCATCGTGGAGAGGAACGGGGTACTGGCGGGGATGATCAGCCGTGGCGACATGATTCGATATTTAGCCGAATGTAGCTTGTCCTCAGGTTCCGGCTCGCTGTCAAGATAGTTATCTGAATTCTTCTCATCTGAGCTCAAATGGCAGCAAAATAGTTCAGGTAATACCGAAATCATTCATAGGCAGCTCCGCTATGCCGAGGTATGATAGAGGGGAATCATTTGGTTGCAGCGTTCTGGTCGAATGCGGTAAATGGATGGAGGGACGATTCATGACAAAAAAACGTGTTGGCATCGTTGGTTGCGGTAATATTTTCCCGATGCATGCCAAGTCTGCGGAGTTAAATGAACTTGCGGAATTAGTGGCTGTATGCGATGTCAATGAGGAGCGGGCGCAAAAAGCAGCAACGCAATACAACTGTAGCTATTATTTGGACTATAAACAACTGATTGATGAAGCTGGTCTGGATGTTGTTCATGTATGTACACCACACCATATGCATGCGCCTGTCGTTATTTATGCGGCAGAGAAAGGCAAGCATGTCATCACGGAGAAGCCGATGAGCATTACCGTGGAAGATGCGGAAGCGATGATTGAAGCGTGCCGCCGCAACAAGGTTACATTTGGCGTCATCTTCCAAAACCGCTACAATCCCGGCTCGGTGCTGATTAAGCAAGCGCTAGATAGCGGCAAGCTGGGCCGCGTCTTGGGAGCCCGCTGCTCGGTCACATGGAAGCGAACGGACGAGTATTATAGCTTAAGCAATTGGAAAGGCACCTGGGATAAGGAAGGCGGCGGAGTCATTATCGACCAGGCTATTCACACGTTGGATTTGATGAGATGGTTTGTTGGCGACGATATTGCGGCGATATCCGCTCATCTTGAAAATCGGACGCATGAAAAGATTGACGTGGAAGACGTGGCTGACGGGGTGATCCAGTTTAAAAACGGGGTCATGGCCTCCTTTTACGCCATGAATTATCACAGCTATGATGCTCCCGTCGAGATGGAGCTGCATTGCGAGAAAGGGAAAGCGTATATCCGAGCTGAGAAAGGCAGCATTTTCTATGACAATGGCACGGAAATCAGCCGCGATTCGGATCGCACCAACCTTATCGATTATGGCGAAGGAGTCAAATCGTATTGGGGCATTAGCCACATTCATCAAATCGGGAATTTCTACGATGCGGTCGTCAACGGCGCTCCACTGCATATTACCGGGGAAGAGGCATTGAAGACGCAGAAAATGGTTGCGGCGATTTACCAATCCGGGAAAACGGGGGAAAAAGTTCACTTTTAAGGCGGAACCACGATGTGGGTCTTTATTCCCGTGGGGTGACCGTTAGATTCAAAAAAAGGTTGAGTTAGGGGGTTGCATTTGTTCCCGTACTCGACCTTTTTGCTTCTTCACTGCCCACGTAAGCATATGGTGGGACCCGACCTCGAGGCTTGCCTTCGACAATTCACAAAGCAGGAAGCGTCTAAATCCTCCTTACCCGGATTTCCCGATTTCCTTTGCTATTAGAAGTCTAGGAACGCGCCAACGGCCACCAGCAATAAGAGCATCCCGCTAATCAAGGTCCCGAATTGCCCGACGGTAAATTTGCCGATGCGGACATGCGTCAGCCTGATGCCGAAGGCCACTCCGGCCCCCACGGTGACGAAGCTGCCGACCGCCGCCAATATCGAGATGAACAGCGGGGAAAAACCGAGCAGGCCAGCCCCGACGCCATTGGTCAATGCATTGGCTGACAGCGCGACGCCAAGCACGGCGGACTCCACGAAGCCAATGCTCTTGGGGCTGGCTGCTTCCGGGCAATTGCTTAAATATTGATTCTTGCGCGGAACGGACATTAATATGATGCGCAGACCGATCACCACGAGCAGACAGGCGCCCAACACGACCGGAAGGATTTCGGGCAGCACGGTGGTAATGAACATCCCGAAATAGATGCCGCACATGCTAAAGAGAAAACAAATTACGGCAATAAAGAGATTCGAGAGCAAATGGATGCGAATATTCCGCACGCCATAGGACAAGCCGACTCCCAAATTATCGATGCTCGACGAAATGGTTAACGCCGCAATCATAAACCATGATGTCATTTGGTTAGCTCCTTTTTTATGTAGCCATCATCACAGCAAAGCTGTCTTTACGTTCTGATCTCACCATACCTTTTTTGTATCGGTCGAAACTAGCTTTTACTTTATGTTCCTCACCACCTTCAATTCATCTGAATTTCACATTGCCATCGTATAATGAAAGCGATACGGCGGCGCGGATCGGATGATGCCGCTTACCGCCGCCACAGCATGCAGAAAGTAGGTACAAGCCATGTCATATCACATTCTTGTCGTTGAAGATGACGGATATATTCAGGAATTGATCAAGGAATTTCTCACTGCCCATTCTTATCAGGTGGATGTCGCGGATAACGGCTTGGAGGCTTGGCAGATGATGGAGCGGACCGACTACGATCTCGTGATTCTAGACGTGATGCTACCGAGTATCGATGGCTTCTCGCTTTGCCGCATGATCCGCAGCGCCCAATCCACGGTTCCGATAATCATGCTAACGGCATTAAGTGAAGAGAAAGATCAACTGAAGGCGTTCGAGTTGGAGGCGGACGATTATATTTCCAAGCCCTTCTCCTTCAACGTGCTGGTCAAGCGTGTCGAGGCGGTGCTGAGGAGAGCGAAGAACGGGAATCCGGCGCTGCCGGTCAACGATATGACGTTCGAACGGCTGCGCATCGATTTGAACAGCTATAAAGTGTATGTCGATGAGGAATGGATCGATATGACGATGAAGGAATTCGAGATATTGCAGGCGCTGCTGGAGAACATCGGCCGCGTAATGACGAGGGAGATGCTGCTGGAGCGGATATGGGGCTACGATTATTACGGCGACAGCCGTATCGTGGATGCACATATTAAGAACATTCGCAAAAAAATTGGGCTGCCCTATATTAAGACGGTGAAAGGGCTGGGCTATATGATGGAAAGGGAGAACGGATGAGGAAACGGGGAATCGCCTTCAAAATTTTTGGCATCACTTCGGCGTTGCTAATCGTATCCGCGCTCATTCTTTATTTGACCCTGTTTTTCCTCCTGCCCAATTATTACTATAAGTATAAGGAAGCGAACGTGAGCAGCAAAGTCCAGTCCTTGATCGAGAGCTTGGACGCCGTGAATGCAGAAGAAGCGGCCAAGCTGCTGTTCCACTTCGAATTCGCCAACAACGTGCGCGTCGTACTCCGCGATCCGGCAGGAGAGGTGGCGTATCCGGCCAGTCCTGGCTCGATGGATCCAGCATACATTGATGAATTGATGCTAGGGCCGAAGCCGCCTGGGGTAACTCCCTTCCATCCGGACGGTCCGTTCCGGCCCGGGGAGCACGGCGGCAAGGATGGTGGCGGGACGAACTTTATTTTGCTTGAGGAGACAGTACAGTTCACCGATCAGGCGGGGGAATACAAGCTGTTCGTCTATTCTCCCGTACAGCCGATCGATGAAGCATCCCGAGTCATTCTGATGTTCCTGCCCTATATGTCCATTGTCATCCTCGGGATTGCGATGATTGGCGCGGCCATCTATTCGAAGCTGCTCTCGAAGCCGCTGATCCATCTGAACCAGGTGGCCTCCAAAATGGCGCAGCTTGATTTCACCATGCCGTCGACCATTCGTTCCAAGGATGAGTTGGGCGAGCTGTCCTCCAATCTGAACATTCTTGCCGGCAATCTCCAGACGAGTATGAGCGAGCTCAAGCAAGCCAATGAGAAGCTGCGGGATGACATTCAGAAGGAGCGGGAGCAGGAGCAGAAGAGACGCGAATTCGTCGCCACGATCTCTCATGAATTGAAGACGCCCATCACCGCCGTATCCGGCCAACTGGAGGGGATGCTGCATCAGATCGGCTCGTTTAAGGATCGGGATAAATATTTGCAGCAGTCGTATGAGATTATGAAGGAGATGGAGAAGCTCGTGCACGAGATTTTGAACATTTCCGAGCTGGAGAGCTTTGATTTCAAGCCGCGGATCGGCAAGGTTCATTTGTCGGCCCTGATTCAGCGCAGTCTGGACCAGTTCCTCTATTTCCGTGACATCAAGCAACTGGAATTCGATATCGACATCGAGCCTGATCTGTATATTCAAGCGGATGAGAAGCTTATCTCTCGGGCGGTAGCCAATCTGTTAAGCAATGCGGTCAAATATTCCGGGGATGGAGAGACGGTCGGCGTCTCACTGCGGCGGACCGGCAGGGAAGGCTTGCTGCTGAGCATATTGAACACCGGGGCGCAGATTGAAGCTTCCCAGCTTGAGCGCATCTTCGAGCCTTTTTACCGGGTAGAAAAATCAAGAAACCGCAAAACCGGAGGCAGCGGCCTCGGCTTGTATATTGTCCAGAAAATACTTGATATGCATGGACTGCGCTATCACATCCGCAATGTCCCGGAAGGCGTGCGGTTCGACATCCATTTTACGTAAAAGACTCGGATATCCGGGTCTTTTTATCTTTCTTGCAAAATTCATGCGCCCTTCACAAGAAATTCAAACGGCCTCTCTATACTTGCCCTATACAGTACAAGGAGGTGAAAGAAGTGGGAGCTGCATTGAAATACCGCCAAGAGCAGAAGTTCTACGCTAACGTGCATCAATACATGGTTATTCGGCAGCGGCTGAAGAGCTTGATGCAGACGGATCCGCATGCCGGGCCGTCAGGTGAATATCATATTCGGAGTCTGTACTTCGACGATATCAACAACAAAGCCCTCCATGACAAGCTGGGTGGCATACAACATCGGGAGAAGTGGCGGATCCGTATCTATAACCTGCAGGGCAAACGGATTCAATTGGAAAAGAAAATCAAGCGAGATGATTATATCGCGAAGGTGAAGGAAGAGCTGTCGCCCGGCCTGCTTCAATCGATCATGGTGGGCGATATCGAGGCGCTCAACCAGCCGGACAGACCGCTGCTCTATGAGATGTATCGGGAGATGAAGCATCGGCTTCTCCGCCCGAAGGTCATCGTTGATTATGTGAGAGAAGCGTACATCGCCTGGACGGGCAATGTCCGAATCACGTTCGATAAGCAACTGAAGACAGGACTGAATGCCACAGATCTGCTGAGCCGGGATGTGGCTGTCATCCCAGCTCTCGATGAGAACTTCGTTATTATGGAAGTGAAGTATGACGAGTATCTCCCAGAGTATGTCCAAGCCGCCTTGCAACTTGAAGGCTTGAAGCGGAATTCGGCATCTAAATATGTGATTTGTAGGAAGTTCATCAAAACAAGTATATGGGAGGATCAATAATGGATTCAACGACGAAACTAACGTATTCCGATATGATAAAAAGTAGTTTTCTTAAAAATTTCCAATCCGATATCAGTGTGCTGCAAATGGTGCTTACGTTGGCCATAGCCTTTGCAATCGGACTATTTATTTTCATGCTGTATAAGCGGGTATTCAGCGGGGTGCTTTATTCCAAAAGCTTCAATATTTCGCTCATTGGCCTATCGTTGATTACGTCGCTTATTATTATGGCCATTAACTCGAACCTGATCTTGTCGCTCGGGATGGTTGGCGCGTTGAGCATCGTGCGGTTCCGGACGCCGATCAAGGATCCGACGGATCTGATCTTCCTGTTCTGGTCCCTATCGGTCGGGATTGTGACCGGGGCCGGATTCTATACGTTGGCCATTGTTGGCTCGATTGTCGTCGGTCTTGTGCTGTTCCTGTTCTCGAAGAAGACGTCGCTTGAGACGCCTTATCTGCTCGTCGTCAACTGCGAAGGCGAACAGGCGGAATCCGAGCTGTACGGCTGCATGTCCAAGTCCGTGAAGAGACATAGCGTGAAGCAGAAGACGGTGACGCCCGGCAATATCGAGCTGACCTTGGAGCTGAGACTGGCCGATAGCGAGCCGCGGTTCGTGAACCGCGTCACGGAAATTAATGGCGTTAAGAATGCGGTGTTGATCAGCTATAACGGAGACTATGTATCATAACCGCGGGAGGTGGATGAACGTGATTCGAAGATCATTCGTCCCCCTGGGGATAGTGCTGCTCGCTTGGATGATGCTGCTCGCCGGATGCAGCACGACGACGGATTCGAACGTTGCGAAGCTCTCGGAGGAGCTGTTCCCGAAGGATAAGGTGATCGAGGTGAACATCACCATCGATGCCGATGATTACAGCGATATGCTCGAGAATCCGACGGGTAAAGAGGTGAAGGCGGCCTCCGTGCAATACAATGGTTATGAAGTGGACAATGTCGGCATTCGAACGAAGGGGAATTCCAGCCTGACCGGCGTCGCTTCGTCGGATTCGGACCGGTATAGTCTCAAGCTGCTGCTCGATGAATATATTGACAGCCAGAATCTGCTTGGCATGACCAGCATCAACCTGAACAACAGTTACAGCGATCCGTCGTTCATCCGAGAATACTTGACGTATGAATTGTTGGGGGAGATGGGGCTTCCTACGCCAGAATTTGCTTTTGCCAACGTATCGATCAACGGCGAGCCGGTCGGATTATTTCTGGCCGTCGAGCAAATTAACGAATCGTTCCTGAGCCGGAACTTCGAGACCTCATACGGCGTCTTGTATAAGCCGGATGGACAAGGCAGCGACCTGAGCTGGCGCGGGGACGATATCTCCTCCTACAGCGGGCTCAATCGCAAATCGAAATCGTCCGATGACGAACTTACGATCAAGATGCTCGATGAGCTGAACAACGGGACGGATTACGAGAAATATCTCAATGTCGACGGCATTCTGCGCTATATGGCCGTCAATACGGCGACCGTTAACATGGACAGCTACCAGGGGAACTTCAACCATAATTATTACCTGTATGAAGAGAACGGCGTGTTCTCGCTCATTCCGTGGGACATGAATATGGCCTTCGGGGGATTCGGCGGGAGCAAGGATAGCCTGATCGGGATGTTGATGGATGAGCCGACCATGGGCGCGGTCACGAACTACCCGCTGGTCGACAAGCTCCTGCAGAACGACACGTACAAGGAGCAGTATCATCAATATATTCAGCAGATTATTGAAGGATATTTGTCGCCGGAGCGGCTGGAAGCGAGGGCGCAGGAGATCGCGGATATGATCGATGCGTATGTCGAGCTGGATCCGACGAAGTTCTATACGTATGATGAATTCAAGCAATCGCTCACCAGCAACGTGAAAAATATCCCTGGACTTCTTCCCTTTGCCGAGGCACGGGTCAGCAATCTGAAGCAGCAGTTGGACGGCACGCTCCCTTCCTATGACAAAGGGGAAGGCATTCAGGGAGGAATGCCGGGCAGGGGCGGCATGAGCGAGCCAGGCAACGGCGCGGGTGACACGGCGCAGGCAAACCCGAGCGGCGAAGCATCGCCGGATGCGGGCCAGCCGCCGAACGGAGGAGAAGGACAGAATGTAGAGAACGCAGCGCCGGGGAGTCCCGACGGAGGCAGGCAGATGAACCCGGGCGGCGAGGCAATGCCAGAGTTCGACGGGAAAAGGCCGGATATGGGCAATGGCCAGATGCCGAACGGCGGTAGACCGGGAGGCAATCGCGAGCAAGAGGATGCCGCAGCGATGAACGATCGGGTAAACGAAGCGATAACGGTCGGCATCGTCTTCCTTCTGCTTATCGGAGCTATCTTCTTTGTCCGGAATTATAAAAAGAGAAGCTTATAAAACAGTGCTGTACAGAGCGCCCTCATCCGAAGGGCGCTCTTGCTTATTCCTTGAATGTCTAAAAGGAGGCGATTATCCGCCGGAGGCAAGATCAGGCCAACACGGGTTTTGTCGCAAGTGCTTCCGCACTGGCACGCATATCCAATACTAGACGACGCCTCTGTTGCCGACAGATGAAATATTCGAGTCAGCCACATCAGGATCTATGGTATTTGTAGCACTTGCAGCACTATTGGCGTTCATAAAATCGCCTGTATTAAATGATCCCGATCCGCCATAACTTTTCGAGGTGCTCTCTGGTGATACTTGGATGGCATCACCAATATGCACAACTCCACCTGATGTTACGCTGACGACTTTCATATTTCCAACTATGGAGGGCATACTAAACACCTCAATTAGCAAAAATATATTCATATGCCATTTTTCCTATGTTACACGAGCTGGAGTGCAGACTCTATCTACCGCATTACACTTACTTTCTGTTTAGCGTTTGATATTTTTTACTCTTGATTCACACTGAATGGAGCAATTTGAGCCAATTTGAATAACCGATGAGTTCCCTGCTGCGCTTACTTCTATTCCCCTTACTTTTATAAATTTCGATTTGTTCATCACGTTCATTTGTAAGGGGTCAGGCACATGTAATTCGGGGATCTCTTTTGAAAAAATCGGAAACTCGCTAAAATCTCTGTCCGTTCCTTGATAGGTGGTTGTCTTACCTTGGATGATCAGATCTTTCGAATCAGACGTTACTCTTTGGGCATCTCCAACAAGAAGTATGGAACTCAATGAAATACTGTCGACCCGCAGCATCTGCACGCATGAGATTCTCATCAGGTTATGTTTTTGGAGGAGGAACCGAAGACTCAGGGGGTAATGACTCCTCCGGCGGAGATTCAGAAAGAGAAAACAATCGGATCTCATTCGTATCTCCGACCATCAATACAGATGAACTGGAAACTCCGATCACCCGGATCGTATTTACATTGATTTCTTTATTAATGACTGTCATTCGCATGAGGATGCTCCTTTTGTAATTATATCCACATGTTCTTCGATAGCGATGTGGATATCATTTATGACCTTATCTACGATTTGATCTTGGGCACGTGATAGATCATGTGCTGAATTTTCATCCATTTGGTCAATATAATATTGAATTCGGTCATTCATTTGCTTTTTCAGATCACGGATCATACGTTGACGATACTCATTATCCACCGTCACTTGGCGTAACTTTGTCGTGGACTCAATCATATCCGGGACGCTGCCATCAAGATAACGGTCAATACGTTGGGATGCGGAGCGATAAATATCGGAATATTTATCCTTCGAGCTATGATCCCAACTGCACCCTTTTTCCGCCATGTCCTCAATGGATTTTACCCCTTCTGGAGTAACCCCGATTACTAATGTTCCGTTCAGATTTTCTATCTTTAACTGGTCAAATCGATACTCGATTTTGTCAATCGATATTTGTTTCTTATGTTGCAAGTCAGCAAGTTCTTTGTTTACTTCTTCGAGCTTCTTCTCCAAATTGTCCATTTTACTTGCTTGCCACTGGATATAAGTATGAAGTTGATTGAAATAATGGTTCCATTCAGACGAAGCATGATTCATCATGGTTCCTCCTGTTATTCTTATTCTCAAGCCGGTGGTGGTAAAGGGACTAAAGCAGCTTCAGAGCCACCCTCAGCGCTCTGTGGAGCCGGTTCGGGAGCGCCGCCTGTGCTGGATGGATGGGATTGCGGTTGAATAACGCCTGCACTGCCAATCTGCAATACGGAAGAATTGGATAATGTGTTCACACATACGTTTTGAATCGTAATGCTTTGGTGGACAATAAGGTTCATACGATACCACCTTTATCCTCATGTGTCATTATTCAGAAGTCGAGTTGTCCTAGCGGAAAGGAGTACCTAGGTGCATTAGCGCTATTGTATTATTTATTGCTAATTTCGCGAATAGCGTATGTTATGCAGGCAGATGCCTATTTGTTACTGTAACCTAGGTGAACACCTAAAGGATCAAATTCATAGGATATAAAAACATCGGGCCAAGGGGGTGATTAGGTTGAACAAAGCTTCAAACGGTACAATGGATTGGAAGAAATTCGAACAATTTTTTGGCGGCAAATTTCCTTTCGTGGATATAGGAAGCGGGAAGCTTTCGGATAATTGGGTCGAAAACTATGTGCAGCGGATTGTGAATAGCGTCCCTGTTGTGTCCAAAAATAAGTTAATTCAACATGAAATATTTCAGACACATCATTATGTATTCATCAAAATGAATATTCCCGATTCGATTCGTGAAAAAGAGTTGCAGGTATCCGTAAGTTCCCATCAGCTTAAAATTGAGGGCTTGCCAGAGGATCAAAAATATGTAATTCAACTCCCGGTAGTCGTTAAGGCTCGGGAAAGCAGAGCTAGCTATAAAGATGGCATATTACAAATTAAAGTGAGAAAAAATGACGATGACCTGGATTTCTATCATGTGGGTATTCGTTATGAATAAGGTCGACGGTTAACTCTATCATGAATCGGATTGATTGTACCTCTGTCAATAGAGTAGACACAAAGAATCGAGAAAACTATGCTCCCTTTCATCTTGTAGGTGTGCAACCGCGCCTGGTAATCGTGGGAAGCATACTGGCTGCCGCGATCCGAGTGGTGCAGTACCTCTCCGCGCGGTCGCTGCTGGCTGTAGGCGCGGTCTAGAGCCGTTAATACCAGCTTTTTGGTCATCCACTCATCCCTATGAAAACCAACGATTTTACGGCTGTACAGATCCATGATGCTTGCTAGATACAACCAACCTTCATCCGTCGGGATATACGTAATGTCAGCCACCCAGGCTTGGTTTGGAGCGGACGGCCTAAATTGGCGGTTCAATACGTTCTCATGGACAGGCAGGTTGTGCTTCGAGTTCGTTGTCGCCTTGTATTTCTTTACCGTACGCGAGCGCAAACCCAGTTCCTTCATGATCCGAGCCACTGTTTTCTCGGAGACATGTACGCCCTCCTTATGAAGCTCTTTGGTGATTTTGGGACTTCCGTATAATCGGCGGGACTTCAGGAAAATACGGCGGATACGCCGCTTTAGCTTGCGGCGACATTCTTCACGCTTGCTGGCTTTTCGGGTTGTCCATTTGTAATAGCCGCTTCGAGATATGTCAAAGGCTTCGCACATCTTCGAGACTCGACACTTGAAGCGATGATCGTGGATGAATGGATAGATCAGTGCCGGTCTTTGGCGAAGAGTGCACCGCCTTTCCTTCTTCCTGGATCATCTAAAAGTCTGGTGAAAAATAGTTATCGAGGTCAGATTGAGCAGTAACAAGGACGGCAAAAAGCAAAGCGTAGTTGGGGGAGTAAATGTGTTGCGAGCACGGAACTACCGCCTACTGGCCGTTTTTTCTTAAACCGGCAGAGTCGTTTCAAATTTTGGACAATGGCTGTCCACGTGGCCTGCTCCTGCATGC
>NZ_BALG01000406.1 GCF_000315235.1 Paenibacillus popilliae ATCC 14706
GATCGCCGCCTGCGTGGCATTGAGGTCAATTAGATATTCATCAGCAAACCGTTGTTGCTTGGCCGTCAATGCCATGTGTATCACCATCCTTTCAGGCATAGAAAAAGCCGCTGTTAATCAGCGGCTTAATTTGTAAAGCACGAATTGATTTAACGATACGCCTTCGCGCTCCGACTGCTCCGCGAGTTGGCGATGAAGAGTCTTCGGTATGCGAACATTAAACTTGCCACTATACGC
>NZ_BALG01000405.1 GCF_000315235.1 Paenibacillus popilliae ATCC 14706
ATTCTTGTCAATCTGAACAAAAGGGGGAAGATCCTGCGACTTTCAAAGATGCCTATTTACTGATCAGCAATCGCTATGATGTTCCGGAAGAAGTGTTGCAAGCTTATGTAAAGCGTTGGCGCATCGGCGTGTCCAGCTAAGGACACAACTTCTTATCGGTGAAAGTCCGATCGGGAGAACAGACTACACTCCCGTAGCCTGAGAGGCATCGCGGAA
>NZ_BALG01000404.1 GCF_000315235.1 Paenibacillus popilliae ATCC 14706
GGTGAGCCGGTAGATGACGAAAAACAATGATTACTGGGTTAAGCGAGCGCTGCAGCGTGAATCTGAATCAGCAGCCAAAGGCGCAGCATTAACTACTCGTATGTTCACGGAGTACCAGCGAGCTGCCCGAGAGATTAGACGTAGTATCAATGACTTTTATGCTCGCTATGCATCTGAACAAGACTTGTCCTATGACGAAGCTGTTCGTCGGCTCAGTCGCCCAGAAATGCAAGAGTGGAAGGCCAGTATAGGGGACTGGGTGAAGCGTATCAATCAGGAGCAAGATGAGGCAGTCAAAGCACTCTTGAAGGCTGAGCTGGACGCACTATCCTACAACAGTCAGATATCACGCCTTGAAGCTCTATTTGGCCAAATTCAGATGTCGTTGAATGATCTCTACACCGTTGGTGTCAGGCAAATGAGGCAGGAATTCGGAGACCTGTTCACAGCAGGCTACTACAAGAAAGCATACGATATCCAGCAGCGCGTTGGCTTCATTCACGAATTCGCTAAAATCAACGAGGATATGATTACGAACGTGCTTTCCTACCCATGGAGCGGTGCCGACTTCTCGGCTCGACTGTGGGAAAACAAACGAATGCTGC
>NZ_BALG01000403.1 GCF_000315235.1 Paenibacillus popilliae ATCC 14706
AAGGAACTGGGTTTGCGCTCGCGTACGGTAAAGAAATACAAGGCAACAACGAACTCGAAGCACAACCTGCCTGTCCATGAGAACGTATTGAACCTCCAATTTAGGCCGTCCGCTCCAAACCAAGCCTGGGTGGCTGACATTACGTATATCCCGACGGATGAAGGTTGGTTGTATCTAGCAAGCATCATGGATCTGTACAGCCGTAAAATCGTTGGTTTTCATATGGATGAGCGGATGACCAAAAAGCTGGTATTAACGGCTCTAGACCGCGCCTACAGCCAGCAGCGACCGCGCGGAGAGGTACTGCACCACTCGGATCGCGGCAG
>NZ_BALG01000402.1 GCF_000315235.1 Paenibacillus popilliae ATCC 14706
CGAATTCACGACTGCGATGACGTTCTTCGATCGAACCGATCACTTCGCCGGTGACTAAATCAATGCCTGCCAGCAGGCTCAGTGTTCCATGCCGGTTGTACTCAGAGTCACGACCTATGGTGGAATGTTCCCCGGTGACGGGAGGCAAATCCTCGGCGGTATTGCCGATCGCCTGAATGCCAGGTTTCTCGTCGTAGGACAAATAAACGTCGCAGAGCGGTTTTATTTCT
>NZ_BALG01000401.1 GCF_000315235.1 Paenibacillus popilliae ATCC 14706
TCGGTTCGTTTGTAAGGGTACAAACATTTTACCGAGTTGGCGGCTTTTTTTCTATTCTTAAATTGTATTTTGTTGGTTAATCAACAGGCCTGTTGTGTAAACTCGTTTATAGAGAATCTCCCCCGAGAGGGAGATCGACCCTCACGGCAGATGCTGGCCGATGCGCTTTGGAAAGAAAACGGAGAGCTGCAGCAGCATTGGGCCCCAGTTTTGCACGCGGCCCGTCCATTTGCGAGTGACATCCATAGTGACGAGGTATTAGTCGTTGTTTGGCTTGGTTAGTTTCTGTTTTCTGCGTGGACGCCAGCGTTGTTCCTTGTTCCGGATGAATGGCCTGCCACAGGCTTTGATAA
>NZ_BALG01000400.1 GCF_000315235.1 Paenibacillus popilliae ATCC 14706
TCCGGGCAACGCCGACTTGGAGCTGAAGGGACTCGGTTGCTTCGATTTGGCCAGCGACAGAGATCGGACGGAAGGTAGTGACCGCTGAGGTAGCTCGCGCTTGCCTTTGCGCCTTGTAGAGCCAATATTTTAATTGATGAACGGTCAGGTCGTGCTCTTTGCACCAGGCTTTCATCGTTTGCCCGCTGGTCTGATAAGCGGTAATGCGCTCCGTCCATAACGCTTGTAAACTCGTTTCCATTTTGAATCCATCCTTTCGTATGCGTGATGGATTCATTGTGACTGTTTTGACTTGCTATGCACAGGTGGGATTGGTTTGACGCTTAAGGTGGGCCGTTCTCGCCGCTTGCCTCTAACATCTACCTTAATGATGTGGATTGGGTATTTGATGCAATACGGAGGAAAACAGCAGAAGGCGA
>NZ_BALG01000399.1 GCF_000315235.1 Paenibacillus popilliae ATCC 14706
ACACCAGCCTTGTTTGGAGATAATGAAGACCAATTGACACTGACGTTCAATGGTGCGCTAGATAAGACCTCTGCTGAAGCGAACGCTAGCTACACCTTTGAGAAGGAAGATGCTCAAGGAACCTTTAAACCAGAAACCGGCATTACCGTTACAGAGGCAAAATATAAGGATACTGAGCATACGGTTGAATTGACGATTAATGGACTTCAACCTGGAGGCAAGTACAAAGTAACAGCAACGGCTGTTAACGACTCTGGGAACCAAGCACTTACGGGCATAAAGGAAGCAACATTTGAAGTGCCACAGACATCCAGCAGTTCAAGCAGTAGTTCAAGCTTAAGCTCAGGCACTGGAACG
>NZ_BALG01000398.1 GCF_000315235.1 Paenibacillus popilliae ATCC 14706
CAAACATAAATTTATTGAATGTTATGACCCTAGTTTCCCTAAAGACCCTTATGCAGATTTTCATACTGTCGTTACCGTTTATATTTTTCGTGATCAAGAAGGAATGAAAAAACTGCTTACCCTTGATTCCCCCGATGAGAAAATATCTTTTTACAAAAATATTAACAGGCCTTATAGACATGGCTGTAATCTTATACTTAATTCAGATGAT
>NZ_BALG01000397.1 GCF_000315235.1 Paenibacillus popilliae ATCC 14706
GCAGCATGAGCTCCGAATCTGCAGCAGGGCGACCCTGTTTCTCTGAATACATAGGGGCGGTCCATGGATGCACAACGGACAGATCCAGTATTTCATCCAGACGTCGGAGAATATGACGCTCTGGCACGAGGGCATCCATATTGATGATTTGGAATAACTTTGGCTGTACACCGCATCGTTTCGCTGCTCGCATTGGGGGTTCCTCTACTTTCAAACGA
>NZ_BALG01000396.1 GCF_000315235.1 Paenibacillus popilliae ATCC 14706
TCATTTGCTGATCATAGCGGGCTGCAATCTCGGCTATTCTGTTCTTGGTTGCATTCACTTGTTTTTGGCCTTCACGGATGGCTTGTATTTGCTGCTTTACCCGCCTATCCGATCCTCGACCTCTAGGCCGCTTCCCCTGCCGTATTTGCGATAATAGATTCAAGTCCTGAATTTTTCCATTATTATTTTCCCTTATTTCTATCATAATTTGTTCTTGAAGCTCTTCCGTCTTTTCTATTTCTTTAGCTAGCATGCTCT
>NZ_BALG01000395.1 GCF_000315235.1 Paenibacillus popilliae ATCC 14706
GCTCAAAAGAAGGATGAAGACGATCATGAAATAGCTGCCCTGAAAAATCAGGTGAGCTTGCGTTTCATTGAAGAAAACTTCTTCGAGCATAAATACAAAGATGCAAGTGGGAAAATGTCGCGTGAAGTATTGATGACGAGAAACGGTTCAAGCGTTTTAGTAATGGGATTTATGGGCAAAAAGGCGCGGATGTTGACTCAGTATTTTGAACGTTCGAAGCTGAAACGGATCGCGTAACGAAATAGCGAAGAGGGAGAAAGCATTATGACACTGGAACACTTGGCCCGCCTTTGGTTCAACCGCAGTCCTCTGCAACATGCCGTAATCATTAAAAATATCATTCGGAAGGGAAGATATGTATGACCACATTATCGAAAGCTGAATTGAAAATGAAATTGAATGCTTGGGCGAAAGATGCGAGCGAGAAATCGAAAACCTTCTTAAACTGCCTGAAGGAATCACAAGTACAACTCTATGAGCACAAGAAACAAATTGTCGGCTCTTTTGTTAAGTTCTTCGTTCTAAATATGAAGCCTGAAGAAGTGGAGATTTGTAAAAGAGGGGCCAAGCACCTGAGCGAGCAGTATGACTTCGACAAATTGTCCGAAATGGACTTTTATGGAATGATGAACCCGTTGGCTACACTCCGTATTCATAATCGAAAAATTAGAGAACTAGTACGGTGGTTCAATA
>NZ_BALG01000394.1 GCF_000315235.1 Paenibacillus popilliae ATCC 14706
TGTAAAATCAGTAGACGATAAAATATCTGGGCTGGCAATAAAGCCCGTTATACAGTGAACGACAGATAGACCCCGCCCGTAAAATTATGGGCTGGTTCAAGTTATTTATAGGCTCTAGTTTCCTAATTTTAAAAAAATAAGAAGGAGATGATTTTATATGCAGCTTGATATAAATAAACTGTATGAAAAGTACCTGACTTTACATATCCCTAATCCGTTTACGTTAGCACAAATCGGCGAAAGATTAATAAAACAATACGCGGCAACACAAATAAGCAAACATAAATTTATTGAATGTTATGACCCTAGTTTCCCT
>NZ_BALG01000393.1 GCF_000315235.1 Paenibacillus popilliae ATCC 14706
TGTTTATGGCAAACTAAAAGTGCTAAGAATAGCAGCATAAAAATGCCTAGTTAAATTGCATTTTTACTAGAAAAAGAAAGAGGCACTTGCCAGCACCCCAATACTTCCCCTATCGTTTTGTTTGAGCAGAACAAGCGAGAAGGGGATAGACAAAGGATGTTGAAAATGCCTCAGCAACAATATATCAAATTTCTTAGAGAAGTAGAAGGGATTTCAATCCGTGAAATTGCAGAAAAGGTTGGTATTCACTGGAGAACCGCAAAAAAATATGCAGATCGTTCAGACTGGAATTTGAAACTTGTGAAACCATCACGTAAATCTCCTGTTATGGATGCATATAAAGAGATTGTGGACACATG
>NZ_BALG01000392.1 GCF_000315235.1 Paenibacillus popilliae ATCC 14706
TTACAACGGAAGGCCGACCTGAACGCTGTTCTTCTCCCAATGCGGCATCCGGCCCTAATGCCAGTGATTTATCGACACAGCGATGGACCTTGGGCACCGTTGTACCGAGAATTTCTGCGATCTTTGGGATGCTCAAGCCGTCGGCATAATGAAGCAGAATACGTGCGCGCTCTACCCGGCGATATTCTTCTGAACGCGCGTGACTGATTCGTTGAAGCATTTCTCGATCGGCAATGGATAATACTAACTTTTCCTTTTTCGATTGGAAGGGCATGGTTTCTCTCCGTTTCAATAAGGGCTACGAAGATTATACCATAAAACGATGGAATATAGTTACATTATTTTCGGAACGTTATACGAGTAATGTACCTTGGTATAAATAAGGAGTGAGATTAAAGTGAGTGATAATAATCAAGTATTGAATTTTTTTGGTCAAATTTTAATGGAGAAAATAAGAGATGAAGCTATAGATGATTGGGAAAGAATATTTCAAGGCAAGATGAGGGATAATGACTCAAAAAAAATATTTGAAGCATTAAGTTCGTTTAATCCTGAACAAATACAGTTTATTATTAATTTATTCCCGAAAATTGTTGATACGACGTTACATCATCTTTTATGGACATTAGAACAAGAAGAAGACGTAAATGTATTGATTAAAAATGATGAAAATATGTTTTTAAATATTAAAGAAATTAGTGATGGTCTAGCTGGAGAATTATATACGGAAGATGGATGGATTTCGCGATTTAGTAATAAATAGAAGTTGGGCCTTGATTGGCTACGTGCCTTTCAAGGTTTCTTTTTTATGGATACGAAGAAAGTATTATCACATATTTCTATGAACTATAAAATAGATTGTATCCTAAAAGAAGCCGTGGGATTCGGGACGACATCGGTACTCAGCCCTAGCTTATCCATCGCTCGACCATTGCCCGTTATTGTCACGATACGGTTGCGACTCAGACCATATTACCCCATCTGTTTCAACCCAAATCAGCAGCGATCCTCGTAAAGCCATGTGTCCACAATCTCTTTATATGCATCCATAACAGGAGATTTACGTGATGGTTTCACAAGTTTCAAATTCCAGTCTGAACGATCTGCATATT
>NZ_BALG01000391.1 GCF_000315235.1 Paenibacillus popilliae ATCC 14706
TGACCACGCGATTGCCTTCTCTTTGGACAAACGCCTACTTCGTAGCCACAGTTGGAAGCGTATCACTGGAAACGGTGAAACAGTATATCGAGAACCAAAAAGAACGGTAGGTGAATCATTGTGAAGAACGGCAAATACTATGCTTGCTTTTCTTGCGAAGTGGAAAAACAACCTCTTTCACAATCTGATGAGCAGGTAGGGGTTGACC
>NZ_BALG01000390.1 GCF_000315235.1 Paenibacillus popilliae ATCC 14706
GAAACGGTTGCTATGCATGACAACCGTGTAGGCGGATATCCGCGACCGTAGCCGCTAGATGCGGCTAGGTTTCGTCCCGTTCCGTCCGGGACTCGTCAGGCGTTTTGTGGACTCTTCCTCTCATGCACCCAGTGCATACCATCGAAAGTAATAAATCCGCCATCATTTAGGATGGATTGCAATGTGCGTTTGCCTCCGCACGGGATGAATGGTATTTCTCCGTCGTAGCTTACGTAGCCAAGCTCTGGGTGACGGAATGCATAACCGCTTACCTTGTAGTATCCTAGCATGGATAGCGTTCTAAAATGGCAGTCTTCCATTTTTACAATCTCTAGGCTGCTGTTAATAGCAACCGTTTTTGGCGTTCTCATTGGACACTCCTCCCTACGTAGCCCGCCGGCTTAATTGTTATTTGAGAGGGGGC
>NZ_BALG01000389.1 GCF_000315235.1 Paenibacillus popilliae ATCC 14706
TGGCTTGCGGCGCAACAGACATGCGCAAATCCATTGATGGGCTGGCCGCTATGGTACAGGAACAATTTGGGCTCAATCCGTTTTCCTCGGCGCTATTCGTGTTTTGTAATCGCAGACGGGACAAGCTCAAAATTCTGCATTGGGATCATGCTGGCTTCTGGCTCTACTACCGCAGGCTCGAACGCGGCTCGTTTCAGTGGCCCGCTGGCGGCACAGCTCCACTATGTCTGACGCAGCGTGAGCTGCGCTGGCTGCTCGACGGCCTGACGCTTACCCAGCGCCAGGCGCATGCTCAGGTCTCGCCGGAAGTGGCAATCTACACATGGGCAGCAGGATTTTTCCGCCCTCCTGACGAATCTCTCTTTTATGAAAAAAGAATCGGAATCCCTCACTCTGGAACAACAAAATACCGAACTGTCGGCCAAACTCAAATGGTACGAGGAACAGTTCCGGCTTGCACAGCAGAAGCGCTTCGGGGCTTCCAGCGAGAAGACGCATCCGGATCAATTGGAACTGAAT
>NZ_BALG01000388.1 GCF_000315235.1 Paenibacillus popilliae ATCC 14706
GCTATACACAGTTGGATAAGCGCAATCGTCACCGAGCCGATCACTTGTACACCCCATATATGGAATACAATAACGGGTAACGAATACAGTCGGAGCGAATGAAGAACAGGTTCTGCTGAACCGACAAACGTTCCATGGAACCAGAAACTCGAAGCCAGAAGTAAAATAAAGTCATAGACGGCGAAAAACAGAATCATCATCACCGATAAACTAATCAGGTGAGCACAGTAATATACTGTTTTGCTGCGAACACGAATGAGACTTGCGATCGCATGGGAACCCATCATTTT
>NZ_BALG01000387.1 GCF_000315235.1 Paenibacillus popilliae ATCC 14706
TATATTGGCTCGGACGGAGCCATCAGGGAGAGATGAGGTTACGAATCTCGATGATCTGAGAAGCCCCTAGCTTTAGCTATGGGGAGTCGTCACGAACCAGTCGGCCGTATCCAATCCGGATACAGCGATTTTTAAAAAAAGGGATTGACTTCACCAGAATGGATATGATACATTAGTATTCGCCCTTCTGAAAGAGGCAAGTGTGGAACTAACCGTTCGAAAGCAACTTAAAAAATAAAAAACACTTGACTTTAAACAGGGTGGTATGATATATTATAAGAGTCGCTGCTGAACGCTGCGAAGAGAAGGAGCGAAGGGCCGAGACGCGGATACGCGGCGGCAGATGAGCTGCAGAAGTTGATTGTTCTTTGAAAACTGAACAACGAGTGATGTTTGTGAAGAGGTCAATGACCTCGTCAGCAATAGAATGAGCAAGTCAAACTTTACACGGAG
>NZ_BALG01000386.1 GCF_000315235.1 Paenibacillus popilliae ATCC 14706
TACGTGCGCGCTCTACCCGGCGATATTCTTCTGAACGCGCGTGACTGATTCGTTGAAGCATTTCTCGATCGGCAATGGATAATACTAACTTTTCCTTTTTCGATTGGAAGGGCATGGTTTCTCTCCGTTTCAATAAGGGCTGCGAAGATTATACCATAAAACGATGGAATATAGTTACATTATTTTCGGAACGTTATACGAGTGATTTATTCCCATTTTATTCAGTTTACTTTACCGGAGTCTATTTTTTTAAGGTTAAGAGGAGCCGAAACTTACTCCCCCTAATCAAGGCCCTGCAAGATCTCAATTTCGTTCATCGATGGCGATACCAGCAGCTTTAAAATGACCTTGGGATAAAATCTTCCCAAATTGGGATGAAATTTCTTCCGGAGTATAAGACCTATTATTTTTAATCCACCATACCACAATACCCATAAAAGTCGACGCAATATATTGAAGCAGTAATTCCTTTGAGATATCCAATGGGGTGTTGTCCAAACCCTCGTTTACCGTGCTTTTAATCATCTCTTCCATCCTCGATTGAAAACCGTGAATTCCATTCTCATCAACTAACATTGCCTTGTAAAAAGGAATATTGTCGTTAATTTTTTCGAGTATCGTCTGCATAATTCGCACAAGTTTGGAAACATTAACGGGGCTGTTGCTGCTGGAACAAAGATTGAGCGTATTCTTTATTTCTTCCAATAGTTCGTCCATACATGAATTTAAAAGATCGGGCTTGTTCTGATAGTGAAGGTAAAACGTATTTCGGTTAATCATCGCCTTATCGGCAATATCTTGGATCGTAATCGCTTCATATCCCTTTTCATTAAGAAGTTCTACAAATGCTCTTCTAATTGAGTTCTTAGAGCGAATGATTCGCAAATCGGTTTTTTTGTTCATAACAGATCGTTCCCCTATACTTTTATTGATAGTTAAGCGACATAAGCTTTTGTTTTGTATTTTATATTTCAAAAACAAAAATATTGAATATTGAATATCTAATTGTATTTTATCATAATAGACGGAAATTATATCTTTAATTTGAACAGCGAATTAAAGGACAAAGGTATTTATACGGGGCACCTTTCAATCGGAATCTGGATGCAGCCCAATTCGGGAATTCAAGACAAAATCGCCGACATTTGGTATGACATGTACACCAAAAGAGACCGAGTTGAAGAATATATTACGGAAGATAAAGTATGAATCGAAGGGGGCAGAGGACCATGAACATCACCATTTTTGGGGCAAGTGGTGCAATCGGTCAACATCTTACGCGATTAGCATTGGACAACGGAGATTTCGTTACTGCATATGTGAGAAGCCCCCAGAAAATCAAGATAGATCATTCCAATTTACGCCTTGTAGTGGGGGATCTCTCGAACGCTTCAGCCATTGAAACGGCAATTTCAGAAGC
The DNA here is from genome assembly GCF_000315235.1 of Paenibacillus popilliae ATCC 14706. GTDB lineage: Bacteria > Bacillota > Bacilli > Paenibacillales > Paenibacillaceae > Paenibacillus_B > Paenibacillus_B popilliae. The sequence goes on from NZ_BALG01000386.1 coordinate 1,421, forward strand.
GGATGTCGTGATCAGCACATTAGGACCTCCGTCTGATCTGTCGCGCAAGCTTAAAGGCACGCCGGTCTCCGACGGACATGACCTGATCATCAAAACGATGAAGAAGTTCAATAAAAAAAGGTTGATTACGCTTGCGACGCCGGCCTTGCAATCGGACGACGATAAGAAAAACATATCCACAGTGCTGCCGGGAATATTGGCCAAGGTCTTTTTGCCAAACGGTCATGCCGAAATGAAGAAGATGGAAGGAATTATTAAACAATCGAACCTAGACTGGACAGTCGTTCGAATTATTAATCCTAATGTCAAATACAAAGAGCAATCTTTTGATTATTCATTCGGCGATCGGTCGGCATGAATAGGGAGGAGTCGCTGGCGATTCTCCGTGATCCACCAAAATTCGCCAACGATGTGCGCTCGGATGAAGCCACTGCTAAACAATTGGGAATAACCGGAGCGCCATTCTTTGTCATTGATCGAAAGTATGCGCTATCCGGCGCACAGCCAACCGATGTATTCTTGAACGCTCTTAACCAAGCATGGCAATAAGAAACCAACGCAGCGAAAAAAAATAAAGGCAGCCGTTTCTCACATTAGAAACGGCTGCCTTTTTGATGATCGATGCTTGGCCATGTTAAAGTCGCCGGATCATCGAAGAGTCTGTGCTTCAATCCGAATTAACTGAGACTCAAGCGGCCTTGTAGGCAGTACGTTTTCACACTATCAAAATAAAATATAACTATGATTATGTAATACGATCCATACATATGTACTATAATTAATTTGCTATCACAGAATTTCAAAAAGGGGGAGCATGCGGCTTTCGAAATTCCGAAGTGTCAAGATGGTTACAGGCTACATCCGCGCGTACGAAACAGGAGGCTTATCTGCTCTGCAAATAAGTCATTTCCCTAGCTTCCTCGGTGGCTTCCGCCATATGGTATACAAGGGAATAGGTCTTTGCCCGGATCGAGAGTCTGGGCACCGGATATGGTGTGACAGCATGCGGTGTCGATTCCAAGATTGCGCCCATAGAGCA
>NZ_BALG01000385.1 GCF_000315235.1 Paenibacillus popilliae ATCC 14706
GGTTCCTCTACTTTCAAACGATATTTTCTATTATTTTACCATACTCCGTCTCTTTGTTCGATTAGGGTCAGACTTTTTCACCAGACTTTTAAAGTTTACCAGCATGTCCTTCATGACGGTTTCAATCACTTCCGCCTCGTGCAGCCGCCCTTCTTTCAGCTTCAAATCCAGTTCTTCGTTTTGCCGTTTGGCGCGTATGAGCTTCGCCCGCTCCGTGTTGTAGTCAATATTTTCGTCGCTCTCCGGGTTCCGCTTGCGCAAGTAGTTGATGTACCTGTGGTTCGTCGCTCTCAGAGCGTACAGACCGGGCGCGGCTTCTGCGATAATTTTTTCATCGCGCAACTGCCGCACCCGGCGTTCCGACAAGTCCAAAAATCGGGCAACCGCTTTGACATCGTAGAGCTTCACAATTGCCCCACCCCCTGTTTTTCTTTTTTGCACCCCCCGGCAAAATTTTTCCCGGGAACCAACCCCGGAAGCAATTTTTTTCAATTTTCTCTGGGCATATTCTGGGGCTCGACGGACCCGCAGGCTTTGCCATGCTCCAAAAGAACCTATGCTTTATCGTGATAAAGCGTTAAATTTCATCATTTTCATCGTCGGTCGTGTCATCAATCTCCCCCGTCTCCGGGTTGATGTTGAACTCCCCTGTCACCTTCTGCTTCGCCAGTCTATACTTCCGCTCTTCAAGCTCCAGCCGCCGCGATTCCAATTCATAAGCCTTCACGCTGTCCAGTAGCCTTATTATCCTTCCATGCGTTTTGTCCAGTTCTGTTCGTAGTTTCAAAGCCCGCTCGAACGGGCTTGCCTTGATGACCGTTTGCATGGATAGCTTCATAGCTTCCCCGGTGTCTTCCCGCTCCGCATCGCTCACCATGTCCCGAAGCTCTTCAATCTCTCGTTCCAGCTTGTCCAGCTTCTTTTGCTGTTGTTTGGTCGGATTGTCCACGCTCTCCATTTCCCAAACTAATTCATCACGCTGCACGGTCAGTTCTTGCAGCTTGTCTTGCTGCTTCGCAAGCTTCTCGTTGCTGTTCGGGACCATCATTTCAATAACTCGGTCAACATGCAGGTTTGTTTCGCTTTCCGTTTCCAGTTGGGCGATTCTTTTTTTCAGATCGTTTTCTTTTACGACAAGCGTTTGTAGCTCCCGCAGCATGTTTGTTTTGGTGTCAAGGTCGATCTGTTCAATCAGAATTCTTTCGCTTTCGGATAGTTCATCAAAGTAAACCGTTTTGTATGCGCCATGCGTAACCGCATTTTCATTGCGCTTGGGCGCGCCGTGTCCTTTGGCGTTCTGGTTTCCGGGCTGTCCTCCGGGCTTGCGTGATGCCCTTTGCTCTTTCAGCGCTTCCTCCCATTTATCCTCACACTTCCATTTCCTGATTCGGGATTCGGGTACTCCCGCTAGTTCCGCAAACTCCGCATTCGTTGCTTCGCCATCGCTTTCCAGCCATCTTTGCTTTGCTTCGTCTCTGTTCGGGTTGCGCTTCTGCCCTGCCATTCCCTCCCCTCCTGTCGTTTGTTTTGATATTTTCCCTCCCGCTCCCGTCTGCGGCAGATTACATGCGCGTTATCTTGGACTTCTCAATTTCTGAATGAATGCAAAAAAGCAAGTGCGGTCTTCCGAATGTTCCTACATTGGCATTCCGAATACTTTGCTGATTCAGCGATTTGCGCCCACTTTTGTTCCTCAATGTAACATGATCTGATTCTCTAATTCCTCATATCTAATAATTTTGAATAACTGGCAAAGTACCGAATTTCCTTGTAGTATCAAGGGGCTTGTTGATTCTCCCAGAATGAGTTCCAAACATCCTCATTTTGCGGAATTACAATCCAAAATCATCAATTCCCTTGTCCATCATGTCTTGATCCATGCCGATGTATCGCATCGTTACTTCAGGGCTGGAATGGTTAAAAATCTTTTGGAGTAGCACAATGTCTTTGGTCTTTTGATAGAAATGATATCCAAACGTCTTCCTCATGGTATGAGTCCCGATATCCACAAGTCCGATATCATCCGCCGCTTTTTTCAATATCTTGTAAGTCATATCCCTGGTAAGTGGTTTATTCTTACCCTCGCGGCTTTGAAACAGAAAATCGAATTCGTCCATATTCGCAACATAACGTTTAAGCTCTTTCCGTAATGTCGGGTTGATTTTTATCCATTTCTGTTTATCAGTTTTCATTTCACGCATCACAATATGTTCCCCTTTAACATCCATGACGCGTAGTTTCAAAATGTCCTGAACACGAAGCCCGACGTTTATCCCGAAAACAACATCCGGTTACGTTCCCCATAGCGAGGGCTTGATGTTAACAGATAGCGCTTGACCTGCTCGATCATAACCGGATCTCGTATCGGCTGTACGATATTCATGCCATCACCTCACTTCCCAACTAAAAGAAATACCGCCCCCGAAGGAGCGGCAAAGTATATGAAGGTTATGAATAACTGTGCCTCTATATATAGGTGGCAACCGTACGACAAAAATCAGCCCACTAACCTTTCATGCGCATATTTTATACGCATTTATTATTGATGCGCGTTATTTATGCGTGTTATAATAGATAATGAAGGGAGGGAGAAACAATTGGGGAAAGCAACGTACCGTCAGGGAAGTCTTACAAACGCTCAAAGCTGCGGGATTTTACAAATCCCCCACTCACGGCAAAGGCACTAGTATAATGTTCCGAAAATAATGTAACTATATCCCAGCATTTTGTGGTATAATCTTCGTAGCCCTTATTGAACGGAGAGAAACCATGCCCTT
>NZ_BALG01000384.1 GCF_000315235.1 Paenibacillus popilliae ATCC 14706
GTGTATTGGCAGGGTCTCTGGACAAGAACTTGTCTTGGCGAATCCACAGCGAATCAAAAACGTGCCAGGCAAAAAAACAGACATGAAAGACGCGCTCTGGATCGCTCAATTGCTGCGCTGCGGATGGATCGAAGCGAGCTTCGTGCCGCCGGAAGATATCCGGGATTTACGCGACCTTACTCGGTATCGTCGGAAGTTGATCAACGACGTGACAGCGGAAAAGAACCGTATTCACAAAATCCTTCAGGATGGGAACATCAAGTTGACCACTTATCTTAGCGATGTATTTGGTGTGTCGGGCCGGCTTTACTAGCGTCGGTGATGAACGGTGTTGCGTTGGAGCCAGCAGACGTGAAAGCGAGGGTCAAAACCCAAGTTAGAAAAAAAGTACCCCAGTTGGTTGATGCCTTAAACGGACGCGTGCGAGCCCA
>NZ_BALG01000383.1 GCF_000315235.1 Paenibacillus popilliae ATCC 14706
GGCACCGCATTTTGGGACAGGCAGGCGATGCCGGTGATCGCGGCCAATACGCCGTACCGGACGGAGGCGCGTACCGGTCCGCTGTCCGATCGGCTTTGGACGAGCCGCACCGCCCGCCGCACCAACTGTTCGGGCAGCCCCGTCTCGGCCAGCCCGGCGGCGAACGCGCCAAGCAAGGCATAGCTTAGCGCGATGCCGGCGTTGTCCTTCAGCCCTTCGGAGAAGGTTGCGATCGTGTTCGAGATCGGCATCCCCCCGGCCCATCCGCCGATGATGGTGGACACGAGCAGGGCGAGGATGACATGCACCCGCAGCAGGCTTAGTCCGAATAATACCGCGAGAGAGAGTAGCACCGCATTCATGTAAAGATCAACCTCACTTGATGATAATAATTAATTAATACATTACCACGTTACTAGAGTAATGTATAACATTTGTTGTCATCCATTTTATGACATTCCGCTCCTATTCTTGTTCTCCCACCCGCCTTTTGTCCTTACTATAGTGTTCTGCAAGCCGGGTCCAACGCAGCAACCGGCAACCCAACGAAATAAGGACAGGGCCGGCTCGAGCCGGAGAGGCTATCTATCCCGGGACGAGCGCGGTTCATTTCCGGGACGCAGGAGGAGTTCCTGCTCGTTGCGGATGCAGTCTTTCCCGCTTTTCCGGTACACTGAATTAAGGGTTGGAGTTCGTGCGGAAGCGGTGCTGTAGCGATAAGTCGCGGCCGAATTCCTTGCTTCGGAACGGCTTAACGGGAGTGGGGCGTAACACTGGTCAAATTATCAATATTTACATATGGATTTATTGAAAAAAAGATTGTACACGTGGTGATGATATAGTACATTATTTGAGTTCTGAAAGAAGAAACCAGAAAATTTCAGAAAAATTTCAAAGAGGATCTACCTACATTTGAGGATAGAGTGGAGGAAATGCACATGAATTCTGCACCAACTAACAAGAAGAACGAGTCGGCATTCAGCCTGTTCCGGAACCGATTCGTGCAAGCTATCATGACGGCGGGATTGTTCATGCAGGTCGGCATCTGGATCCGCAACTTCGCAGTGCTGCTGTTCGTCATGGAGATGACGAACGGGGATGCCTTCGCGGTTTCGATGATATCGGTAGCGGAATACGCTCCGATCTTCGTCTTTTCGTTCATCGGGGGAGCCTTCGCCGATCGTTGGCGCCCGAAGCGTACCATGATATGGTGTGATATATTGAGTGCCTTGTCCGTGTTCACGGTCTTGATAACCATCCTGCTTGGATCGTGGCAGGCCGTCTTTTTCACGACCTTTATTTCGGCCATTCTGTCGCAATTCTCGCAGCCTTCTTCCATGAAGCTGTTCAAGCAGCATGTTCCGGCCGAGATGATGCAGGCGGGAATGTCCATCTTCCAGACGATGGTAGCCCTGTTCATGGTACTCGGTCCGGCCATCGGCACGATGATCTTTCAGCAATATGGGATTACGACATCACTGGTCCTTACCGGAGTGGCCTTCATGTTGTCGGCGGTCGCCTTGACGTTCCTGCCTGGCGATTATCAGGAGGATGAAGTGAAGAAGCAGGATTCCCGGGTATGGGATGAGCTTAGAGCCGGCTTGCGCTATGTGATGAAAAGCAAGCTGCTGAAGTCGCTTGGCGGCTGCTTCGCCTTCGCGGGGCTGGCGATCGGGATCATTCAGCCTATGGGGGCTTTCCTCGTGACGGAGCGTCTTGGCTTGCCGAAGGAGAATTTGAGTTATCTGATGATGACGAATGGCGTGGCGATGATGATCGGCGGTTCCATCGCGATGGGGATATCGAAGCGGCTGCTGCCGCAGCATATGCTGGCGATCGGCATGCTGTTCAGCAGCATCGGAATTCTGATGACGGGCATGTCGACCCAATTGTGGCTTACGCTCGTGGCACAGTTCATCAGTGGTTTGATGCTCCCCTCGATTCAGATCGGCATCAACACGATGATTCTGCAAAATACGGAAGGGTCCTTTATCGGTCGGGTCAACGGCATATTGACGCCGTTGTTCATGGGGGCAACGGTCATCATGATGTCGATCTCCGGATGGATTAAACAGGTGACTTCCATTACGACCATGTATGAGATCTCTGCGGTTCTGTTTCTGTTCGGGATTGCCGTCATGCTGCCGATTCTCCGCTTGAAGAAGACGCCGGAGCCTGTACAGCCGGCGAAGGCTCCGGCTGGCCAGGAGTGACCGAATGTCCGTGTCTTATGGACGATGAACAAAACCGTAGAAGTCGAGTGTCGGGAGTGAATCCGGATTTTCGCGGAACAAGGGGGGTACCACGATAACTCTCGTCCCGTTTTTGGGGCGAGTTTTTTATTTTGCTGCCAATTGCCCAACACTAGGCGGTATACCGACCGAAAGCGAGGAATATGTCATGGAGACGACTCATCCTGCAACAGCCGTGACGATGGAGCATATCGTCGGTCCTACCATGTGTTAAAAGGAATTCATTGTACGGACGCCTTTGCAGCGCGATCTGATTTTATCCGATGTACTTGGACCGAACGATGACATTGCCCGGTTCGAATAGAACAAGAAGCATAACAAGGATGACGGCTTCGCCCTGGTCGGCATCGAGCTGGGGCATACCGAAGATTATGAGCCGCTGTACGATATGCTCGTCTAATGATTCCGCCCGTGCTCATCGAGAATGGGCTCCCGGCCGATTACAGTTGAAGTCCACCCGTGATATGTTATATTAATAGACAAAGCGCTAGAGAGAAAGGTTGATTGCTGGTGGAGAACTCTAATACTACATCGAATTTTATTCGCAATAGGATTGAGAATGAACTGGGAGAAGGCCGGGTGGAGAAGATCGTGACCCGGTTCCCGCCCGAGCCGAACGGATATTTGCATATCGGTCATGCGAAGTCGATTTGTCTGAATTTCGAGCTGGCCAAGGAGTTCAAGGGCCGGGCGCATCTCCGCTTCGATGACACGAACCCGCTCAAGGAAGATACGGAATTCGTCGAATCGATCAAGGAGGATGTCCGCTGGCTCGGCTTCGACTGGGACGGGCTCTACTTCGCCTCCGATTATTTTGACGAGATGTATAAGCGCGCTGTGCTGCTGATTAAGAAGGGCAAAGCCTTCGTCTGCGATCTGAGCGCCGACGAGATGCGGGAGATGCGGGGCACGCTGACTGAACCAGGGAAGAACAGCCCGTACCGCGATCGCTCGATCGAGGAAAATCTGGACTTATTCGAGCGGATGAAGAACGGCGAATTCAAAAATGGGGATAAGGTGCTGCGCGCCAAGATCGACATGGCCTCCCCGAATATCAATCTCCGCGATCCGGTTATTTATCGCATTGCGCATGCGACGCATCATAACACCGGCGACAAATGGTGCATTTACCCGATGTACGCGTTCGCCCATCCGCTGGAGGATGCGATCGAAGGGATTACCCATTCCATCTGCACGCTGGAGTTCGAGGATCAGCGTCCGCTGTATGACTGGGTTGTGCAGCAATGCGAGATGGAGGCAACGCCCCATCAATATGAATTCGCGCGTCTCAATATGACGAATACGGTCATGAGCAAGCGGAAGCTGAAGCTGCTCGTGGACGAGGGGATCGTGGACGGCTGGGACGATCCGCGGATGCCGACCATTTCTGGCCTGCGCCGCCGCGGCTTTACGCCGGAATCGATTCGGACGTTCTGCCGGGAGATCGGCGTGACGAAGGGGAACAGCATGGTCGATTCCAAGTATCTCGATCATTTCATCCGCGAAGACTTGAAGCTGAAGGCGCCGCGTACGATGGGCGTGCTCAAGCCGTTGAAGGTCGTCATTACGAACTATCCGGAAGGCAAGATCGAATGGCTGGACGCGGAAGTGAATTCGGAAAATCCGGAGATGGGGATCCGCCAAATTCCGTTCTCGCGCGAGATTTACATCGAGCAGGACGACTTCATGGAGAATCCGCCGAGCAAATATTTCCGCCTGTTCCCGGGCAATGAAGTCCGCTTGAAGCACGCGTACTTTATCAAGTGCAATGAAGTGATCAAGGATAGCGACGGCCAGATCGTCGAGGTGCGCTGCACGTATGATCCGGAGACGAAGAGCGGCAGCGGCTTCACCGGCCGCAAGGTGAAGGGAACGATTCACTGGGTCGAGGCTTCCCAGGCGGTTCCGGCGGAATTCCGGCTGTATGAGCCGCTTATTCTTGACGAGACGGGGGACGAAGGCGACACGACGTTCCTGGATCGGATCAACCCGGCTTCTCTGGTCGTGGAGCAGGGCTTCGTGGAGCCAAATATGAAGGGTGTCGCAGGCCATGACAAATATCAATTTTTCCGCCACGGTTATTTCAATGCGGATCCGAAATATACGAATAACGGACGTATCGTGTTCAATCTTATCGTATCGTTAAAGAGCTCATTCGAGCTCTCGAAGAAGTAACTTCGAACGGCGCAAGATGTAGATCGGAGCCGACTGCGAGATAATTCTGGCTGTGGAAGCACGCGGCAGGAACGTTAGGCGGTACTCATCACAGCGTCGAAGGATACGCTTAAGGAAAGGGTGGCTGTCATGAGAAACAAAGTCATTCTATTGACGTCGGATTGTATCGGCGCCGAAGAGAACGGGCTGGGCCCGTCCGTGCTGGAGACCTTCCTGACGCTGGTGAAGCAGCAGGAAGAGTTTCCGGCCGCGATTTTCTGCATGAATCGGGGGGTGCTTGCGCTGACTTCCCGGTCCATGTCCTCGCTGCAACTGGCCGATCTGGCCGAGGCGGGAGTGCCGGTGCTGGCTTGCAAGACATGCGTAGATCATTACGGCATCGCGGACGAGCTGGAGGCGGGCAAGATGTCAAGCATGGGCGAGTTCGTCCAGCTCGCCTCCCGGCATGAAGTGCTGACGTTAGGCTGACTTTGCCGCGAGCACCGTTATGCTGGCCAGACAAGAATAGCGTGAAGTTGCTGCACCATACATCGTATTGCTGGTTGCAGGCGTTGCATGAACCGGGTTCCTGAGGGACCCGGTTTTTGCTGTTGGCGTGAAGCGGCATGCTGATTACGGCTTATCCGTCAGCAGCTTATCCTTCAGCGCGGCGATGTCGTCCGCGGACAAGCCGAGCGATTCGGTTACGAAGCGGCCGACCTCGCCGTATTCCCGCTCGATCTCCGCGAAGGCGGCTTCCAAATATTCCAACCTTGCCTCCCAGATGGCGTCGAGCACCTCATTGCTGACCTTTCCCTTGCCCAGCTTGGCAGCCATCTTCGAACGCAGCAGCCCCGTGTTAAGATAGCGGTTCGTCAGCAAATAATCGGTCATGACCGTGTCCTTCGGAACCTCCAGCGTCAGGAGCAGCAGCGCGGCTACCAGGCCGGTCCGATCCTTGCCTGCTGTACAGTGGAACAGCAATGGAGCACCGTTCTCCGCCAGCAGATGATCGAAGATGCTGCGTATTCCCGCCGTCGAGTGGACGAGCGAGCGGTTCATGTCGACGAGCAGTTGCCCCGGCTCGCCTGCCAGTCGGCTGCCTGGATCCGATACGTCTCCGGGCTGGCGAATAACATCCTTGCCCAGCATCTCGACGAGCGGGATATGGGAATGGAAGGCGGGCGCAAGCGGCGGAGACGGCATTGTCGCCACTTCGTCGCAGTCCCGAAGATCGCAGATCTGGCGCAGGTGCAGTGAATCCAGATAGGCGAGATCGTCAGGAGTCAGATCCGATAATTCCGGAGAGCGGTACAGCTTGCCCCACTGGACATACCGCCCTTCGGCTGTCCGGTATCCACCGAGATCGCGGAAGTTGGATACGCCCGCGAGCGGAAGCACGCGCTCGGCTGTCGTCAGCAAATATCGCCCATTTTGGCATAGATGATAGTAGCTTCTGCGGCGAGGGATCGGATCGGGGAATGAGACCTCCTGTCCCGGAATTATTGTGGCTGTCAAGGCGGACGTCTCCGGATCATATTGGGGGCGCGGGCTGGAGTACAAGGTCAGGGGGCCCGTCCCCCATCCACCTTCATCGGCAAGCAGGAAGCAGAGCCGGCCGGATGCCTTGGACCGGTGGATGGCGGCGGTCTCCAGCGGCGCGTGGTTCATGGCGTTGAATGTTGTCGGCATTGTCAAGTCACCTCTCCCGTTCTCATTCATGATGAAGCTTACGACTCCATCATATACGATATGCAGGGATCAAGCGAACGACGACCGCCCATAAGGGTAAATTTGTTGACGATGAAAAAGTAAACGCTGCCTGTGCTCTCGGTTAATCACGTTATTCGCCGCACCGTGCAAGTGATCACCCGGGAGTCGTAAACCTGGTGATCGGATTAGAGCACCCGCTTGGCGCCGATGTAAGTGCGGATGGACCAGGCGGAAGACAAGCTGGTTATCGCAACGCTGCCGGCGGAGCCAGAAGTAGCGTTGATATATTTATTGTCACCAATGTAAATACCAACATGTGAAATCGTCTTGCCGTTGGCGGCGAAAAATACGAGATCGCCAGGCTGCAGACGGGTCACTTTCGCGCCTAACGAGTTGTACATGGCGCCGGACGTGCGCGGAAGCTCGATCCCATGCGAGCGGAAGACGTAGCTCACAAAGCCGGAGCAGTCGAAGCCTCTAGGAGACGTTCCACCCCATATATAAGGAACGCCTAGATAGCTGATTGCCGTGTTCAAGATCGCGGCGGCCTTATTCTCTGCCAGATAGGCCGAGGCGGTTTGTATCTCTCCCCGACTCCGATTGATGCGGGGAATGTCCTTCATCTGTTCCGCATCCCATGTAAAGCTCAATTGAAGCTGATCCAACAGGAAGCGGAAAGGCACGTATGTATTGTCCTTGTAGGATATCGGGGCGCTGTTCATACTTGCCGTATTGCCGTTCACCTCGGCCTTGGAGCTGTTGGACTTCAGCCGGATCGTATTCGTTCCATTCGACATTTCAATGGTCTGCACGCCTGTGCCATCGGCCTGCCAATTCAAATCATAGCCCAATTGCTCGGCTACAGGGCGCAGAGGAACAAGCATGTTCTGCGCTTCATCTATAATAGGAAAAATATCATTCGTAAATTGAAAATCTTCACCGTTCACTTGGATGGTAATCTGCTTCGCGGCGGCTTGGGCAGTCGTATGAGTCCATGCACTGTCTGCCAGCAGCATACATCCGAATACGGCACCAGCCACAAGGGTAGATCGGATGGCGGTCTTCACGGCATCTCCTCCTTCATAGTTAGAAATGTAAACGGATTACTAAAAAAAACGACAAAACTAGCCTACCACAGGTTACAAAATGATTACAATAGGCTAGGGGAATCATTATAACAAAAATGTAACCTTTCTGGAGAGATGCTTTATTTTGCTGTGCAGAGTCAGTGTGGAGCGGATCGGCGCTTGCTGCCGTGTTCATCGGAAGCTGCTAGGTCTGAGGAACTATGGTTGATGGCGCTTGCATCCGACGTTGGAGCGCAGATGGAGCACTATGCGGAGGAGCGGGGCCGGGCGTTGTCCGCAGTGCAGATTTATAAAAAAACAGCTTATTTTACCTATTTTTTAGTGCATCAATACAAAATATAGGTTAAGATGGATATGTTAACGCTTAACTATAAAGTATTTATTTTAATCGGGGAGGCGTAACAAATGAGTAAGGGAAAATATTTTACGCACACGCTTCGCTTGCTGACCGTGCTCGCCGTAATTTCAGCGCTTGTAGGTTGCGGCAGCAGATCGGACAGCAAAAATGTCAGTCCTTCCACAGATTCTTCAGGGCAGGAGAAGCTGAAGAAGATAACGATTTTCCAATCCAAGGTCGAGATCGCGGGGCAATTAGAGAAATTGGCTCAGAAATATACAGAGGAAACGGGGAATGAAGCGGAGGTATGGGGCGTTGCCGGGGATAACTACGTGACGCAGCTGCAGGTGAAGCTGACGAGCAATCAAGGGCCGTCCATCTTCAGTATGGCCCCAGGTACGGAAGCAGAGAAGTTCAAGTCTTACTTCTATGATATGAGCAATGAAGGGTATGCGAAGAATGTAGCGCCGAATATGGCGTTGGAAGTGGACGGCAAGGTAATGGGAATTCCGTATGGCGTGGAGGGTTACGGCCTGGTTTACAACAAGGATCTCGTTGATCCTTCCGAGGTGACGGACCTGGCTTCTTTCACCAAGACGCTGGAAAAGTTCAAGGACGAAAACAGCAACGGTCTTGCACTTTCTCAGGAGGCGTATTTCCTCATCGGCCATATCATCAATACGCCGATCGCTTTGCAGCCCGATCCTGTCGGCTACATCAATAAGCTGAACAAGGGCGAAGTGAAGATGGCCGATACGAAGGAGTTCCAGGAATTTGCAAAATTTCTCGATGCCATCAAGACCTATGCCAAAAATCCGATGGAGATCAAGTACGATACGCAAATGGGCGGCTTCGCAACGATGGTGCACCAAGGCAACTGGTGCTTCTCGATGCTGAAGGACTTCGGCGATTTCGGCTCCAACATCGGAATGATGCCGCTTCCGATCAACGGCAACAAAAAGCTGACGGTAGCCGTGGCAAGCTACTGGGTCGTAAATGGGACAGCGGATGCAGATGAAGTCAAAGCCGCAAACGCTTTCCTGGATTGGTTCTTCAACAGCGAGACAGGCAAGAAAACGATAGTGGAGGAATTTCAGTTCATTCCGGCTATGACGAATATCGAAGTAGGAAAAATGGATCCATTGTCTCAAGCGGTATATGAAGCCACTCAGAGCGGGGAAACGTTAATAGCGGCGTACAACTACTTCCCGGCAGGCATCATTACCAACGATCTGGCGCCGGCAGCCCAAGCGTTCTTCCTGGATAAGGCGATGAGCGGAGAGCAGTTCCTCGAGAAGCTGGACGAAGTCTGGGCCAAAGCGGCCCAATAATCGGATATGCCTGCTTGAAGACAAAAAGCCTAACCCGTAGGTTTTGAATACATAACCGTGTTAGGCCTTTTGTTATTCTGGCTCCCGCCATCATGTTCCAGCGTGATAGGGTGGCTGGCTCGAACTTTACCGGAAAGAAGGGATGGATCATGAAGAAGCGGAAGGACCGGCTATGGTTTGCCTTATTTACGCTTCCCCTGCTTTTTATTTTTACCACCGTCGTCGTCATACCGTTTCTGTTCGGTATTGCTTATTCGTTGGTGCAATGGGATGGCATTCCGGCCAACCCCAAAGTATTCGTTGGGCTCGATAACTATGTTCAGCTGTTCCAGGATGAACGATTCCTGGCATCAGCGTGGCACACGCTGACGTTCACGACTGTGGCGGTGCTGCTCGTCAACGTATTCGGTCTCGCTTTCTCCATCTTTGTTACCGCGAAGCTGCGAGTGCGCAATCTCGCCCGTACGATGTTCTTTATGCCGAATCTGATCGGCGGACTTATTCTAGGTTATATCTGGCAGTTCATCTTTACGGATGCGATGGGTTATATCGGCGAGAGCACAGGGCTTGCCAACGTATTCTTCAACTGGCTTCTCCATTCTCAGTTTGCCTTGTTCGCCCTGGTTGTCGTGTTCACGTGGCAGTTTGCCGGCTATACGATGATTATTTATGTTGCCGGGCTTCAGGGGGTGCCGGATGAGCTGATTGAAGCCTCGAAGGTGGACGGAGCGAATGGGTGGCATCGTCTCACCCAGATTACGCTTCCGCTGCTCATGCCGGCGTTCACGATCTGCCTCTTCCTGACGTTGTCCGGCGCGTTCAAAATCTATGACGTGAACTTGAGCTTAACGCGCGGCGGCCCGAACAATGCGACCGAGATGTTCGCGATGAATATTTTCAACGAGATTTTTGCCTACGGCAATTACGGTCTCGGACAAGCGAAGGCCGTGCTCTTCTTCCTTGTCGTGGCGGTCTTTACCTTGACTCAGGTGTTCCTGACAATGAAAAGAGAGGTGCAGTACTAATGAAGAATACGAGCAAATGGCTGCTTGAACTATTGCTGCTTCTGCTGGCTCTCCTCTTTTTGTCACCGATCTATTTGATGCTGGTCAATGCATTCAAAAACCGTGCGGAGCTGTATGAGAACGCGCTCGCTCTTCCGACTTCATTCAGCTTCCAATACTATAAAGAAGCCATGGAGAAGATGAACTTCTTCACCGCCTTCGGCAATTCGTTGTATGTCACGGTCGTCTCTGTCGTCCTTGTCATTGTGCTGGCGTCGATGACCGCCTGGATGCTGGTTCGCACCGACAATAAGCTGAGCAAAGTCATTTTCATGACCTTGGTCGCCACCATGCTCATTCCGTTCCAGACGCTGATGATGCCGTTGATGCAGGTGATGGACTGGATTCGGACCCATCTTCATATTCCGATGCTGAACACTCATAAAGGCTTAATCTACATGAATGTAGGCTTCGCCTCGGGAATGGCGGTCTTTCTCTATCATGGATTTATCAAGTCGATCCCGATCGATCTGGAGGAGGCGGCAACTATCGATGGTTGCAGCAAGTTCGGGGTATTCTGGAGAATCGTATTTCCGCTGCTCAAAAATATTACGATCACCGTAGCCATTCTTAACGTGATCGCACTGTGGAACGATTACTTGCTTCCATCCCTGACCTTGGCGGACAAGGGGCTGAGAACGATTCCGCTGTCGACCTTCTACTTTTTCGGCGAGTTCACGATCGTATGGAATCAGGCGATGGCCGGGCTGACACTCACAATCATCCCGATTGTCCTCTTCTATATTTTCGCGCAGAAGTATATTATTAAGGGCATTGCTGCAGGTGCGGTAAAATAGAAGGACAGGCTTGGATACGTTCAACAACTTGGCAACTTCCAATTGAAGATGATTGCACCAGGTTCTTATGGAATCTCTTTTGTGAGTTGATTGTACCTTCCTCGTATGGAAGAAACAATAGCTCTCCTCTGTCTTCAAAGTTGAGCGTATATAAACCGGAGTTGGGTTCCATCCAAAGTCCATGTCAAGCTATCAGATGGTTATGAAGATCGAGGTATCGGGAAAATCTTCGACTGCACATGGGATACGGGAAATGAACTAGGGCTACCCAGTACCAAGAAATAGACCCTAATCATGGAGAAGCTTGGAGGCAATCTCGCAGATAGGGCCATATCGAAGGTGAGTTTCTATAAAAATAGAAGATGCGCGATGCACGCGATAATCGGCAAGGTAAGCAAGGTGCGGAGCAGGAAAAGGACAACCAGATCCTTGAAGCTTACGGGCAGCTTAGAGCCGAGCAGCAATCCGCCGACCTCAGACATATAAATAAGTTGGGTGACCGATAATGCCGCAATGACGAAGCGGGTCATATCACTTGTGATGTCAGAGGCCAGCACCGTAGGCAGGAACATATCGGCGAATCCGACAAGAATGGTCTGGGAAGCCGCTTCCGCTTCGGGAATACCGAGCAACTGCAGCAGCGGAACGAATGGCCAGCCGAGCCATTTGAAGACTGGCGTGAATTTGGCGATGGCCACAGCCAGTGTGCCGATGGCCATCACAATAGGGATCACGCCGATCCACAGGTCGATAATGTTTCTGCAGCCGTCCCGAAGGAAGGAGCCTGCTCCTCCGTGCTGGCGCGCCTTGCCGACGGCTTGGCGCAGCCCCCAACGCCAAGGGCTCCATGCCGTGGGGATGACTTCTTCTTCCGCAGGCGTGGCGCCGGGCGAATACGTGTCCGGCTTGCGCGACAGCGGCGGAATGCGCGGCATGATGACGGCTGCTGCCATCCCGGCAAAGGTTACCGTCGCATAAAAAGGAAGAAACAGATGCCCTAGCCTGACATTGCTCAGCACGATGAAACTGAACGTGATCGATACAGCCGTAAATGTTGTGCCGATGACGGCGGCTTCGCGCTTCGTGTAGTATCCGGATTCATACTGCTTGCTCGTCATCATGACACCAATGGTGCCATCTCCAAGCCAGGATGCCATACAATTGATAGAGGCTCGTCCCGGCAAAGTAAAGAGGGGGCGCATAATCCGGGTCATAAGTGTACCGCAAAACTCAAGCAGGCCAAAATCGACCAGCAGCGGCAGCAGAAGCCCCGCCAGCAAAAATACAACCAACAAGCCAGGGATAAGATCGGAGAGCAGCATGCCTCCCGTGCTCTCGGACCATATCCATTCTGGCCCGACCCGGAACAAGGTAAGTATCGCAAATATTCCCCCCAACGTCCGTGCGGCGAACCAGAAGGGAGAAATGTCGAACAGGGTATTCCATAGCGGTATATGCAGCAACTTGACCGGCTTCAGCCAGCGGGTATAAGCGGTTCCCAGCCAGGCGAGCACGATGATGAACGTGACCGCTGACGGGAGCCAGGGCGCAAGCCCTTGTGTGATGGCGTTGGTCAGGAAGGCGATGGGCACGGTCACTTCTCCGTTCCACGGAACGGGAATGACGAAGAGAAACAACCCAAGTAAAGAGGGAATAGCGAAATGCAGCAACCCTTTTCTATTCAATTGCGGTGTGTGCGCAAGTTTTCGTTGCGCATTGTCGTTCTTGGCTACCATATATGAAAAATTCTCCTTGGATTACGGTATAATTATGCAGCATCTTTTACTTTATTACAAATAGAGTCGAAATCCAAGGGCAGATTTGGTATTTTTAAGAATTAGCCGAGAACACTCGTGACTTCAGTCATGAGATGAATCGGTCTCGGACAAGAGATAGCTACTTGCTATCTCGATTGTCCGACTGTTCGAGTGCGTATTGAATGAGATAAGAATGAGATAAATGATGGTTTGGGTACGAGTGGTAAACCCCTTCTTTTCTTTAAACTCGTCAATTCGCTTTAATCATTCTTTCGGATAACGCATGTTTACGACTTGTGACATAGATAAGCACTTCCTTGTGTATTAGAATGATATGCAAAATAACGACGATAGGATACAATATTTGTATATTAAAATAATATACGAAAACATAGTTTATTTATATTCAGTTGCATATGTCTGCTCCTTTGTAAAAAACGAATGAAACGAATGGGGGAGGGCACTAGGCTGAATTTACCATTTATTTTGTCCTTCAAGACCTTTTTAGCGGGTCTGTCAATAACTTTGTGTAAACTCGTTTATAGAGAATCTCCCCCGACAGGGAGATCGACCCTCACGGCAGATGCTGGCCGATGCGCTCTGGAAAGAAAACGGAGAGCTGCAGCAGCATTTGGCCCCAGTTTTGCACGCGGC
>NZ_BALG01000382.1 GCF_000315235.1 Paenibacillus popilliae ATCC 14706
ATCAATCAACGACCACGAAAATGTTTGGGCTGGAAGACTGCTCACGAATCCTTCTCAGAAGAACTGTCGCACTTGGCTTGACAATCCGTCATAAGTACTAATCTCCTTTCATTCACATAAAATATATGATAAAATACATTAAAACCAAATGGAGGGATTTTTATGGACTCGTTTTCCGCCTTTATTTATATGGGGATTTTAACATTTATCGTATTTTTAGGAATTATAGGGTTGGTAATAGCCGCTTTAATCAAATATATCCGAAAAAAATAGAAATAAATAAATATGAAATCACTAACATTTACTGTAGAGGAAAAATATTTAATGGGAAAATTTTCATGATTAAATATTACCATGGATATCATCGAAAGACAAGGGATTTATTTACAAAATGGTTGACTCGATAGCGGCAGCCAAGATCCGGTTGACGATTTCTCGTTTACGGTTACAGTGATGGTAGATAATTGAATGATGGCGAGTTGCACAATGGCGTGCACCTATATCATAAGCGAAGAGGCTTTTCAAGGAATCCGTTCTTTTAAAAGTCTCTTTTTTTGTTGCCAACTACTTCATAGGAGGTGCCTGTTATGGACAAAATATCGATGAAAACAGACATTTATCTGGGGCAAGGCGCGCCGAATCGTCTGACGCAATGGTGGAATCAACGAATCTTTAACAGACCCATCCATGGTCAAGTCGGGGATGATTAACATGTTGTTCGAACGGTTGCATGAGAGCAATAAGCAATATATTTTCAGCAGCATTGTACCGGACTCACCGATCGAAATCGTGACGGAGGGCGTCGAAATGCTCGGCGCGTTCCAGGCCGTTCGTGGCAATTCGTATGCGCACCCTTGCGCAAGACCGCCGTTTCGCAGAGGCCACTCCCGCAACAAGTCCAGCTTCTATGATATTCTGGGCGAGGAGCGGAAGCGGGCAGGCTTCCGGGAGCGACAAGCAGACCGACAGGTCAAGCCGGGAAAGGAACATGTGGCTGCAGCCTACCCTCGAGTAGTAAATGCTGCAGCCCGAACGGCATTCACGTTATCTGAGATGTGCGAGAAGGGTCCGGTATGCCATTACCGCCTCGTCGGGCTGGAGCTAATGGATGCCGGTATCGTCAGGGAAATCTTCCTGTTCGACGGCATATTCGAAATCATCGATGTCATAGATCGGAATCGGCACTTCATTCGCGATGAGCCGACTGATAAATTCGAACTGATCCGTCAACAAAGGAGCCTGCTCGCGCATGGAGGTCAGAATAAGCTCCGTCTCTACCGGATCGAATACTTCTCCGTAGCGCGCGTTGTCCATCGCGTGGATGATGATACAAGAGACGTTGTCGCGCAAGAGAAGGGGGGGGCTGGTCCGCCAGGGGGCGGTTAAGGCGCGTTCGATCTTCTTTTTATTCAATTCGCTCTCGAAATAGGTGATCAACTGCTCGATCTGCTGCCTGGCGAATACGTCTTCTTCCGGGTCGGGCATCACCTGCTCGCCCTCCTGACGCATCTCGTACAATTCCATGATCGTCGTGTAAGGGATTACATATTCAACGGGCCGCCGGGGCTCCAATAAATGGCCGTATACCGCTAGCATAACGGCTTCCAATACAAATCGCTGAGGCTTCACTGTCGATCCTCCTTCATCTAAGATGCAGATTGGTGATTGGCAGACAAGCTGCACGCAATAACATAATAATACCACCTTGCCCAAATGGACAAAAGAGTAAACAATTGAAAGACTCGGGAAACCAACAAAGCCGAACCTCTTGCAACCAAGAGATTCGGCTTCTGCCGGGTACGGGTTAATATGTCCGCGCCTCGAAATAGGACCAGAGCGTGCGCAGGTCGGCATGCGCCGGAAAGGCGGACAGCTGCTCCGTCATATCCCAGGCCTGCTTCATGAATTGATGGCTTACCGCCAGCGCTTGCTCCAAGCCACCGCTCTGCCGGACGAGTTCAATCGCCTCGTCCAGCGCCGCTTCGGAGGCGTCCGGGCGCAGCAGCTGACGCAGCTTGCTGTCCGTGGCTTCATCCTTCATCGCCATCATGACAGGCAGGGTGACATGTCCATTCCGCAGGTCGGTTCCTACCGGCTTGCCCAGCTCTTTGGCTGTCGCCGTGAAGTCCATGATGTCGTCCCGTATCTGGAAGGCCATGCCAAGCAGTTCGCCGAAGCGGTACAGGCTGTCCACAATATCCGGAGTGGCATCGGCGGCCTTGGCGCCCAGTTGCAGGCAGGTAGCCATCAACAGGGCGGTCTTGTTCCGTGTCTTCTCCCAATAGGCCTCGATCGGGATATCGAGATTGAAGCGCTGCTCCATCTGCTGGTATTCACCGAGGCAGAGCTGGGTTGTCGTCACCGACGCCAGCTCATGGATATACTTCTCCGCCTCTTGCCCGTTGGCGGCGGCGAGCTCCATGACGCGGCACATCATATAATTCCCGATATGGACTGCGGAATAGATGCCGGTCTTGCGGTGCAGGGCGAGCTGTCCGCGCCGCATCTCTGCCTGATCCAGAATATCGTCGTGAACGAGAGAGGCGGCGTGAACCATTTCGACCATCGCGGCCAATTGATAGACGCTGTCCGCCTCCGGACGGGAGCCGAACCGGCTGCCGACGATCGTCATGATCGGCCGCAGACGCTTGCCTCCAGCACGGATGAGATCCATGACGCTGAGCGCGACGATAGATCGGGAGGATACATCCGGGTCATGCAGCACAATTCGCTTTAGATCACGGTTAATGCGGGTGAGCGGGATATGCAGGCGTTCATGCAGCGTGCCGTCAAATGACTTCATACGTCAACTGCTTGTAACGCTTCATCAGAAACCGGGACATCTGCCGATGCAGCTCCGATTCCGCTCCTCTACCCTCTGCCCGCTGTATCTGAATCCGCTTGTTGACTGTAGCCATCTCGGCTATCAGATCGGTTAACCCGTGACGCGCAGCGAACTGGTAGTACAGACTGAGCAAGAAGTCACCGTCCAGCACTGCCTTTCCTGCCAGACGCTCGTCTTGGGGAACACGGTGATGCGTCCGCATCGCTTGACGCAGCAGCCAGTAGCAGCCTAACAGAACGCCCCGTTCCTGGGCCGTGATGTCGCAAGCGTCCAACGTTCGGGTCATATCGGACAGGTAGCGCTCGTCCGAGCCTGCGGTAATGCGGATGCCAGCCAGCGGCGGAAGCTCTTGCTCAAGCATCTGAATCGTATCCTTCATAAGTTGCCGGTTCATGGGAACCCCCCGCTTCCCTGTAGAAATAGGCAAAGTAACGTGACACAGGGACACATTACTTTGCCGTTGTCAATGAATGTTATATCGCCTGGGGCCCGATTAATCGGTATACAGGTACCAGCGTCGGGCCAACGGAGTCTTCTTCCAGATTCGCTTCAGGCGAGGGTACAGGTAGTAATCCAAGCCGAAGGTGCTGCCGGAACCGCCGATCAGTGCGATGCCGCCGAAGAAGTACCAGAACATTTCGTAAGGTGCCATTCCGGACGTATAGATCATGAGGCCCATCGCGCATGTTCCGATCGCGGCGATCGCCGTGAACAAGCCCAGAATAAGCATAATGCCGAAGACAACCTCGGCCGCTACCATGCAGCCCTGGAAAATATAAGCCATCGTCGTGTATCCGCCGTCATGCGTGTAGAACATCAGATCCATCGACCAATCCACAATGCCCTTGATGAAATCCGGCACTGGAATGGCCTTGATGGCCGAGCTTGCCCCTTCCACGGCCGATGCGGCCGTCTGGGCGTCTACGGTTGAATGGACCGCGTCGACCGCTTCCGAAGCCGCTGTGACGCCATCCATCACCTTCGGTGGAATCAAGAACATTTGGGAAGGATCCTTCAGCAGCTTTGCCGCCTTTTCCCACCCTTGCAGTAACCACATCACCCCGATGTAGATCCGCAACGGCACGAGCCAGAAGTTCGGCGAACGCTTGGAGAAATGGCCGCCAACCAAGCTTCTGCGATTCTCGACGTGGAAGACCTCGTGCATCAGATAGGTCCAGATCTTGTTAAAGCCGAGCACCTGCAAGAAGTACACGATATTGATCATATGCTTGAAGAACATGGCGAGGAAGCCGGTGAAATGGAACAGCTTCTTCGGCGTACCGACGGCGGCAACGCCATAACGTCCGCCAATGGAGACCATCGTGCCATGGAAGGCAGGCTGATACGATTTTTGCGTGCCGCCCTTGATGTCGCATACAAGATTGTGGGCAATCAGGCCGGCGGAGTGCTCGGCGTTCTCGACCATTTGCGGCACAGGCCGCTCTTCGCCTTCCGGAATATAGA
Organism: Paenibacillus popilliae ATCC 14706; assembly: GCF_000315235.1. Taxonomy (GTDB): domain Bacteria; phylum Bacillota; class Bacilli; order Paenibacillales; family Paenibacillaceae; genus Paenibacillus_B; species Paenibacillus_B popilliae. Next base: position 4,310 of record NZ_BALG01000382.1, read on the forward strand.
AGATATTGTCGCCGACGACATAGACATTGTCATAATCAACGGACTGCAGCTTGTCATTGGTTAAAATGCGCTTGCGGCCCTGCTGCTGCACATCGAGATTGCCGACCAGATCGGAACCTTCAACCCCGGCCGTCCAGATGACTGTACGTGATTGTATCTCGTTGTCTTCGCCAAGAATGACCGAGTTCGGAGTCACTCCGGAGATTTTCGTTCCGGTAATGATCTCAACCTTTATTTTGCGGAGATATTTATCCGCTTTGTCGATAAGATTCTGCGGCAGAATGGGCAAAATTTTCGGTGCCATATCGGCCACGACGAGACGCACTTCAGATTCATCGACATAAAATTCCTTGCACAGCTGTTCGCGGTATTCCGCCAGTTCCCCGATCATTTCCACGCCAGTGAAGCCGGCGCCGACGACAACGAAGGTCAGCATCTGCTTGCGCTTCTCCGGATCGTTTTCTTTCGTCGCATCCATGAACATTTGACGAATCTGCTGCTTCAGCTTCACCGCATCCTCGAACGACCATAACGAGAAGGAATGTTCTTCTGCGCCTGGAATGCCGAAGAATGACGGCTTACACCCGGTACCGATAACAAGATGGTCATAGTGATACGCATCCCGTTTCCCCTGGAGCTGGTTGCTTTTAAAATCAATGTTCGTGATTTCGTCGAGGATGATGTCCACCTTGAGGCCCGCGAAAATTTTCTTCAGGTCCATCTTGATAGCATCTTCGTCAACGCGTCCTGCTGCGACCTCGTGCAGCTCCGTCATCATCGTATGGAACGGCTTGCGGTCAATCAGCCTAATACGGATATCCTGATCCTTCTTGAAGCGTTTGGCCAGCTTCTTCGCCGTTAGGACGCCGCCATAGCCTGCGCCCAACACAACGATCTCTTTCATGGTTTCACCCCTGAGTAACGATGTAGTATGAATGGCATTGGTTCAAAAATAATCAAACCATATCATGAAGGGAGCCCCGACAGCAGAGAGCAAGGACGAGTACTATCAAGCGTCATCTGTACCCGTAAGCCACCTGCTCTCTTACTGCGGAGCTCTATATTCATCCCTGAATCGAAGCCGGATTACTTAGCCGAAGCGAGAGCTTCCTCAGCCAGCTTCACGAAGCCATTGACATGGATGGATACGCCGGAGACTGCATCCGCTTTGCCTTCAGTGTCAAACGCGATGGCAGCCGGATCTTGCTTCGCAATCAGCACCTCTTCCATCTTTGCCGCTTGCTCGCTCCATTCCAGTTCGGAACCGGCATTTTTCATGCCGTACTCTTCGCCCAGTTCCTTTTTCGTTTTTCCGCCTTCTTTGTTCACGGCGTCCCAGTTCACTTCTGCAATTTTTCCGTCTGTTACAGTGATATCCAGCGTATCTTTCCAGCCGGATGACTCATCGAAGTCAGCCGCTTCGGCATGGTATGTGCCATCTTTATATTGGCCTTGCTCCTCTGCCGGAGTCGTTGTCTCCGTCTCTGGCGCTGTCGAAGTGTCTTCTTTCTTATCTCCACAGGCTGCCAGCATTCCTACTACCAATACAGCAGATAAGAGCAGTGCAAGTTTCTTTTTCATAAATCGGTTCCCACCTTTTCATTATTCAAAATTACTTTGTGAAAAATTTAACTAACCGTTTTACAACATGATTGTAACATCAACACCAAATTTTATATGCGGTATAAGTCATAGTTTATCTGTGATATAGGGCATGGTCAACCCTGAAATTTAAAAATATTAAAATTGTGGCGTTGTCTTTGTTTTTGTTTGTGTTATTGTTGCGTACTTTCTCCCATCTTATACACGGGGAAATGAAACTGCAATGCTCTGCCAATGCCGACTCCTCGTCTTGGCATTCCATCGACTTACCGCCCCATTACAAGCCTCTGATACTGGCTAATGAGTACCAGAGAACGGAAGCGATGAGTGCCAAATGTAAATTTTATATGGAATATATTGTATTTATTAGTAGTGTTGACTTTTTATGTTGTATTGCCGCTTATTCAGCAAGAACGGCTTGTTCGCCTAAGTCGGCATCATGACCATCGTCGTCAATATTCAGGTCGGCAAGATGAGATGTTCGGCAACGTGATGACGATATTTGCAGAACGGGTACACAGAAATTAACAAATTGGCGGACTCGTTCGTCTTCTGCACGATCGCGTTTGCGGGCTAGCATCGTCAATGAGCTACCAGACGTCCCGAACTTGCTGAACCTTCTAAATTGTGCCATGTTTCACATGGAACGTTTTCTGGAGAACGGGCGTCCATTCAAGGTGTGCATCGACATCCGAGAGCGGCGTGGGCATATATCCTGTATGACATACGATCATCCATTGTTCTCCAGCAACAATGGACTTCCTCGGAAGTGTACAACTGGCTGGACAAGGGAGCGAAGGAGGTATATACTTGTATGTGAAACGGAAAATGGATATACATACTAGGGGGGCTGGAATAAGGCCGGCTGAGATTGTATCCCACGAAGATACTGACCCTTACACCTGATCTGGGTAATGCCAGCGTAGGAATGAGAATGGCGTCGCACCGCGCCGAACGCAGGTGCGTTCCTTTGCGGTCGGCAATTCTGAGACCCGCATCCGTGTTCAAGGCGGGCAGGCGAGCGGAATGCTCCTGCATGGAACGTAACGTTCAGTTCGATCTGCCGCCATGCATGCGCATAGGTAATGGACAGCGTAAGCGCCCCGATGAGGGGCGCTTTTTTGGATCCGTGCGATTGCTTGCGCGGCTGCTCATGGAAGAGGTCTCGGCAGGACGTGTTCTTGCCGGGACAACCGATCATATGCTGGAGAAGGAGCACGGCTGTCTGTACCGCTCATCTGATGGGCACATCGGACAGGGGGAACAGAAGAAGGAGGAGAAGCATGCGTGCAGTAAAAAGAGGAGCGCTTGGACTTGCCTTGGCGCTCGTATTCATGTTGGCAGCCTGTGGGGGAGGAGGCACTGCCCCGACGCCGCAAGGCGCCGAAGCGCCGAAGGATCTGCGCAAGATTATGTTTGTGCTGGAATGGACGCCGAACACGAATCATACCGGGGTGTATGTCGCCCAGCAAGAGGGGTACTTTGAAGCAGAAGGGCTGGAAGTGAATATTATTCAGCCCGGAACGGGCGGAGCCGATGCAATGATTGCATCCGGGGCCGCGCAATTCGGCGTCAGCATACAGGAGAGCATTACGCTGGCGCGTACGCAGAATGTGCCGATCGTATCGCTGGCGGCCATCATCCAGCATAATACGTCCGGGTTCGCCACGATGCGGGACAAGCACATTACGTCGCCAAAAGACTTCGAAGGCAAGACGTATGGGGGCTGGGGCTCGCCGGTGGAAGAAATGATGCTGCGGACGTTGATGGAGCAGGAGGGCGCCGACTACAGCAAGGTCAAGAACATCAATATGGGCTCCGCCGACTTTTTCACAGCGGTCAAAAAAGATATTGATTTCGCCTGGATCTTCTACGGGTGGACGGGCATCAAGGCCGAACTGCGCAACGAGCCGATCGATATGATGTATGTCAATCAGTATGCGGATGCGCTTGACTACTACACCCCGGTCATCGCAACAAGCGAGAAGCTGATCGAATCCGATCCAGAGTTGGTCAAGGCGTTCATGCGGGCCGTCTCCCGGGGATATCAATATGCGATCGACCATCCGGAGCAGGCAGCGGATATCTTGTTGAAGCAGGTGCCTGACCTGGATAAGGAACTGGTCAGGGCCAGCCAGCGCTGGCTCAGCCCAAAATACGGCGACGATGCGCCGCGCTGGGGAGAGCAGAAGCGGGAAGTGTGGGACAACTATACGAACTGGCTCTTGCAGAACAAGCTGATGGAGAGGCCCATCGATATTGATAGGGCGTTCACGAACGAGTTCCTGCCGGACGCCTGATGCCCGGCGGTTATCAGGGAAGCAGTGGGAGATAAGTGAAGGCGGACAAACCGGTTGGGGGGAGGCTTGCCCTTCCGAGACGCACGGTTCGAGTCGGGATCCGCATCGAGAGGAGGAGTTGGCATGAGGAAGACGAACGGCATGCCTGCCGCAGGAACGTACAGGAAGGTGGCGGCGGCATGAAAAGACGGCTTGCAACGGCGGGGCCGCCCGTGACGGCCCTGCTGCTGTTTATTGGGGCGTGGCAGATTGCGGTCATGCTGTTCGATGTAGAGAAATGGATGCTCCCGAGCCCGCTTGATATTGCACGGGAGGCGGCGGCCAACGGCAGCGGCATTCTGCTGCACGCGCTGGCGACCCTGAAGCTGATGCTGATCGGCTTCGGAGCCGGAGCCGGGATCGGCCTGGCGCTGGCTTGTCTGCTTCATCCGCTCCCTTGGCTGAAGCGTGCGATCTATCCGCTCATGATATTGAGCCAGAACGTGCCGACGATCGCGTTGCTGCCGCTGCTGATGCTGTGGTTCGGCTTCGGCCTGCTGCCGAAGGTGATCGTCATTGCGCTCGTCTGCTTCTTCCCGGTCTGTGTCGCTGCCTTGGACGGCCTGACTCAGACCGATCGGACGATGCTTCATTATATGCGCATGACGGGAGCAACCCGGGCGCAACGGTTCTGGAAGCTGGAGCTACCGCACGCCCTGCCCTCCGTCTTCTCGGGCTTGAAGATTGCTGCCACCTACAGCGTGATGGGAGCGGTGATCGCGGAATGGCTCGGAACGGATCGGGGCATCGGTTATTATATGATGCTGCAAAAAGCGGCATACCGCGTCGACCGGATGTTCCTCGGCATTGTCGTCATCATTCTGCTCAGTCTGGTGATGTTTGGAGCGATCCGCTTGCTGGAGCGGATGATCATTCGTTGGCGGCCGGAGGAGAACGAGGAGTAAAGGAGGGAAATGCTATGAAGGCAATGTCCAACTTGGCCAAGCCAATTGGAGGAGTCGCCGGGCTGGCTTCCGCGACGCCGCCCGCTCTGGAGTTGGAACAGGTTGACATGTCCTATCCGGGGACAAAGATCCGCGGCGAAGGACGGCTGCAGGTGCTGGACCAAGTGTCGCTGCAGGTGAAGCAGGGCCGATTCGTCTCCATCATCGGCCCTTCTGGCTCCGGCAAGAGTACATTGTTCCATCTGATTGGAGGACTGCTGCGTCCGGATGGCGGACATATCCGGATGAACGGGCAAGAGGTGGCTGGGCTGCTGGGGCATGTCAGCTACATGCCCCAGCAGCCGGCACTCTTCCCGTGGCGGACGGTAGAGCAGAACGTCATGCTGGCCCAGGAGATCAGCGGTCGACCGAAGAAGGAGGCACGCGCGGCAGCACGGCAGTGGCTAGCGAAGATCGGCTTGTCCGGCTATGAACGGGCATATCCGCATGAGCTGTCCGGCGGGATGCAGCAGCGCGTCGCGTTCCTGCGCGCTCTGATGAGTCCGCATGAGCTGATGCTGCTCGACGAGCCGTTCAGCGCGCTCGACGCCTTAACCCGCAGCGCGATGCAGCGCTGGCTCACCGGCCTGTGGGAGCAGCACCGGCGCTCCGTGCTGTTCATTACGCACAGTATCGAAGAAGCGCTGCTGCTCTCTGATACGATCTACGTGTTCTCGAGTCGTCCCGCCCGCGTGCTGCGGGAGGTAGATGTCCCGTTCCCGCGGCCGCGGCACGAGTCGTTGGCGGGGGAGGAGGCTTTTCTCCGCTTGAAGCAGGAACTGTCCGGGCTGCTCCAAGAGGCGCAGCAGCAAGGGACAGGCGGACGAGAATAAGGGTAGAGGGACAGCGGATGGAGAGGCTTCGAGCTGTATATCTGGGTTACCTCGGCATATATGGTCACGTTCAGCGGAAGACTGAAGGAGATCATGTTGGGCGGAGTCTGCCGGCCGACATCAAGCCGGAAGAGCTGCTGCGCGGTGGAGGCAGCGCCAACGTGCTGCCGGAGGCGATCACTTTCAGAACGGGAAGAGGAGAGGGCGGACAATGGAAGGAAGGTACAGTGCCGCGAACACGGAGCGGCTCCGCTTTATCGATGCCCATATCCATCTTGACGGGTATAGGCCGGAGCAGCGGCCGCTGCTGGAGCAATCGCTGAAGGCGGAAGAACTGGATGGCGTCATCGCCGTGTCGATGGATACGGCCTCGTGCCGCGAGGTGCAGCGCTGGGCGAAGCGGTACCCGGGGCGTGTTCACCCCGCCTACGGCTTCCACCCGGAGCAGCTGCTGCCTACCGAACAGGAGCGGAGCGCGCTCCTGCAATGGATGGATAAGCGCCGCGACGCGATGATCGCCATCGGCGAGGTCGGCCTGCCCTATTATATGAGGCAGGAAGCCGTCCGTGCCGGAGGCAGTGAGGCAGCATTCCCCCGCAGCGCTTACCTGGAGCTGCTGGAGGCCTTCGTGCGACGGGCCGCCGCGTGGGATAAGCCGCTCGTGCTGCACGCGGTCTACGACGATGCGCCGCTCGTCATCGATCTGCTGGAACGGTACAGCGTGCGAGCGGCCCACTTCCATTGGTTCAAGGGAGACGCGAAGACGACGGAGCGGATGGCCGGGAACGGCTACTATATCTCGTTCACGCCGGACCTCGCCTATGAAGCCGAGATCCGGGAGCTGGCGCTTCGCTATCCGACCGACCGCGTCATGACGGAGACGGACGGGCCTTGGCCGTTCGAAGGGCCATTTGCGGGGCAGGTTACGCTCCCGCTGCTGGTGCGCGACGTCGCTGCGTCATGGGCCGCGCTCCAGCGGCTTGAGTTCGGCGAGGCCGCTGCGCTGCTGCGGGCCAACGCGAAGCGCTGCTATGGGGTGTAGCCCCGGCAGCGCACGCCAAGCGGCGTCCTGCCTTTGTCGGGAACCTGCCCTGCGCGGAAGCTGTGATTTGCTGAACGTTGGCTTACAGCACCATGGCCGCGAGGAAGCCGAACAGCAAGAGGGGCACGTTGTAGTGCAGGAAGGTCGGCACACAGGTGCCCCATATATGATCATGCTGTCCGTCGGCGTTCAACCCTGCGGTCGGCCCCAGGGTGCTGTCTGAGGCTGGCGATCCGGCATCGCCCAGCGCTGCCGCCGTGCCGATGAGCGACACCGTTGCCAGCGGGCTGAACCCGAGCTCGACGCACAGCGGCACGAAGACGGTCGCGATCAGTGGAATCGTCGAGAACGACGAACCGATGCCGAGCGTGATGAGCAGCCCGATAGCGAGCATCAGGAGAGCCGCCAGTGCCCGGTTGTCTCCGACCAAGCTGATGGCCGCCTGCACGAGCGCCTCGATGTGGCCGGTCTCGCGCAGCACCGCGCCGAGGCCGGCCGCCGACATCATGACGAAGCCAATATAGGCCATGGACCGCATGCCGTCGGAGAGGATGCGGTCGGCTTGGCCGAGCGGCATGACGCGCGCGAGCAGCAGCACGGCTAGGCCGGCGGCTGCGCCGTAGATCATCGAGCCCGTGCTTAACTGCACGGCGAGCATGGCCGCGATGGCGGCGATGCCGGATCCGGCAGCGAAGCGGCTGGCGACAGGGGCGCCAGCCGCTTCAGCAGTCGGCCGGGGCGCAGCCCCCTCGGCATATTGCCGTGGCTTGCGATAGCTGATCATAATGGCGAACAGCAGGCCTGCCACCATCCCGATCGCCGGCAGCAGCATCGCCTTGGGCAACTGGGAAGCATCGAGGGTCAGGCCGTTCTGCGTCATATTGCTCGCCACGATATCGTGGAAGATGGCGCCGAAGCCGACCGGCAGGAGCATATATGGCGTAATCAGCCCGAATGTGAGCGCGCACGCGACGGCCCGCCGGTCCAGCCGTGCCGTATTGAATAGCATAAGGAGCGGCGGGGGAAGCACGGGGAGG